>JBMNEQ010000001.1:0-388388 GCA_050948865.1 Bacilli bacterium | reverse complement strand
CAAATAGTGATGTTTTTATTCTTTATTCTTAGTTTTATCAAATAATTCTGCAGCTGATGTTACTAAAGAAACCATATTTTGTAAATCTGAAGGTATTATAATCTTTGTTGACTGACCATCAGCAACTTGAATAAAGGTTTCATAACCTTTTAAAGTTAATACTTCTTTATCTACTTTTGCTTCTTTTAATAACTTTAACCCTTCAGCTGTTGCCCTTTGAACTTTAACTATCGCTTCTGCTTCTCCTTCAGCTTCTCTAATTTGTGCTTCTCTGCTTGCTTCTGCTACTAAAATAGCGCTTTCTTTTTCTCCTTCAGCTCTTAAGATAGCTGCTTTTTTATCTCCTTCAGCTCTTAAAATAGCTTCTCTTCTTTCTCTTTCAGCTCGCATTTGTTTTTCCATCGCTTCTTGAATATCACGTGGTGGTAAAATATTTTTTACTTCTACTCGATTAATTTTAATTCCCCAAGCATCAGTTGCTTCATCTAAAATTATTCGCATTTTAGAATTAATTATATCTCTTGAAGTTAAAGTTTCATCTAATTCTAAATCCCCAATAATATTTCTTAGAGTTGTCGCTGTTAAATTCTCAATAGCATTAATTGGATTTTCCACGCCATAAGTATATAACTTTGGATCAGTAATTTGAAAATAAACAATTGTATCAATTTGCATCGTTACATTATCTTTAGTAATAACTGGTTGTGGTGGAAAATCTCGAACCATCTCTTTTAAAGAAACTACATTAGATATCCTTTCAATAAAAGGAATTTTAACATGAAGACCTGTTTCCCATGTTTCTTTATAACTTCCCAACCTTTCTATAACATAAGATCTCGCTTGAGGGACAATTTTAATATTAACAACAACAATAACAGCTAAAATAATTAAAAGTGTAATAAACCCTTCCATCTTATTCCTCCTTCCTCTTAACGATTAATTTAACCCCTTCTATCGCTAAAACTTCTATTTCCTCTCCTATATCAATTAAATGAGAAGACTTCGCTGTCCATTCTTTACCATCTACTTTAACTATCCCAAATTCATTAGGAGTTATTCTCTTATTGACAAGACCAACTTTTCCTACCACGGCATCTAAATTAGTTTTTACTTTTTTTGTATTTAAATATTTTTTTACTAAAGATCTAGTTGATAATAAAGAAACAATCGAAATAATAGAAAAAACTATCACTTGCACCGACATATCTAAAACAAAATAACTTATAATAAAAGCTCCTAAAGCTCCAAGTGCAAACCAAATTGTAAATAAATTAAAAGTTATTGCTTCTAAAAATAAAAGAAAAATCATCAAAGAAAGCCAAAAATAATTCATTAATACCTACTCCTTTAATTAAGTATATTATACCTTTATTAATTTTATTTAGCAATTAAATTATTTTTTCCTTTTCTTTAACCGGATTTAAACGATTACATAAATCTCTCATTACCAATAACTCTTGTTGAGAAGACCTTTCTAAAAGTTTAGCTAGTCCCATGGAATTATTTGTAAAAAGATAATTAAAATACTTATCTTTATAATCATTATCTATAATAATAGGAGCATAACCTTGATTTAAAAGATTATAATTTGTGGCAATTGTAGCTGTTCTTTTATTAACATCTTCAAAAGGTTGAATCCGAACTAAACCAAGATGAAATAAAGCTTCCTTTTCAAAAACATCACGGAAAGTCCAAGTATTATAATAATTATCAAATAAACACATTACTTTTAAAGGTATTTTACTAGGTTGTTCTGGAATAAAGCTATTATTTCCAATAATCACTTTCGTTTTTCGATATCCTTTAGGAAAGAAATTAATATCTTTATTTATAATTTCATGAATTCTTTGAACTTGATATGGTGTTAAACGGTTATTTTTATCCTTAACCATATTTAAACAATACTTTAAAGCCTGCATATGATTATAAACTTCGATTGCCCTTTTAGGATTTGATACTAGAACTTTATCGTCTTCCAATAATAAGTTTCCATAAATAAATCTTACGGCGAATAATTTTAAATATTCATCACAAAAAATTTCATCATCTTTAAGTTTCTTTAACATATACATCCCCTTAATGATGTATTATACAGTTTGAAATTAATTTGTCAAATATTACCCATTTTCCTGAATATTCCTTCTTTAGTAAAACTATATTTAATTTTAGAATAAGTTGTTAAAAAGTTTTTCAATCCTTTTTTAGAAGTATTTATTTTAATCATTTTTATATTAATACCATTAATAAAGCATTTATTTATTTCTTCTTCTAAATTATTCATCGTTAACGCTTTAGTATATTCATCATAAAAAGATATTATTATTTTATTTAACTTTTTTTCTTTTACATCAATAACATTAACCGAAGTTAATAAATCTTGATATAAAGGATTTATATAAGGAGTTATTTCTTCTATTTTATATTCATAATTATTCTTTTCAAAAAAAACAAATAAAGAAACAAAATCCTTACTATTTAATAAATGTTCATCAAATAAAAGATAAAAATAACTAAAATCTAGATCATTTAAAGTATCAAGATCATTTTCTAAGTATTTTATAACTTTATCATCTATAATATTTATAACTGTATCATCAATCTGTTTATCTAATTGAACAGTAAAAAAAATAACAACAGACAAACTCATGATAAAAAAAGAAGTTAAAAAAATTTTTTCTTTCATTTCATCACCATTATTTTATTTTGTCTCAAAAAGTCTAAATTAATCCTTTAAAAGCGGAAAATAATAGCTCTATTTTACAAATTTAAGTTTATTCTGTAAAATATAGTTAAAGAGGTGTAAAAATGAATTTTCAAAAAGAGAGAAATTTATTTGAAAAAAAGAAAAAAATTTATGAAAGTTATAAGTTGATCTTTTTAGGTCTTCAAAATAAAGATGTTTATAACCCCTCTATCCCCTTTAAATGGGGAGATAAGGAATACCTTTATGGAAGAATTGAACATCGAGATGAATGGGCTCGTTCTTTAGTCGGATTATTTAAAAGGACTAATCAAGATGAATGGTCTTTAGTATCTAATTCTAAACTTTATCAATTAGAAGATCCCTTTATTACAATAATAAATGAAGAATTAATTCTAGGAGGAGTTTTTGTTGAACATAAACAGAATAAAATAGATAAATATTATACCTGCTTTTTTAGAGGAAAAGATCCTAACAGTTTAAACTATTTTACATCAGGACCTGATAATATGAAAGATATCCGTTTAGTAGAACTTCAAGATAATAAAATAGGTGTTTTTTCTCGTCCTAAAAATAATGAAATTAAAAAGATATATAACTCTGAATCTATTATTGGTTTTACCAAAATTAACAATCTAAATGAACTTAATAAAAGAGTCATTGAAGAAGCTAAATGCATTCCTAATCTCTTTCAAAATGGAGAATGGGGAGGAGTAAATCAGGCTTATCAATTAGAAAATGGTTTAATCGGGGTAATAGGTCATAAATGTTACAAATGCCATGATCAAAATAACCAACCTCTTTCTTCTTATACAAATATTGCTTTTATATTTGATCCAATAAAACATGAAATCCTTAATTTAAAAATAATAGGAACAAGAAATTGTTATCCCAAAGGGCCAACCAAAAAACCTTATTTAAGCGATTGTGCTTTTACTAGTGGTATTGTCCTCAATGATAATAATAAAGTAAATTTATATAGTGGTTTAAGCGATTGTGAAGTGGGAAGAATTTTAATCGATAATCCTTTTTTAAAATATGGAAATGTTATAAATAAGCAAAAGGAATTAACACTTAAAAAATAAAAGATCTAATTTTTAAAATAATTAGATCTTAATATTTTTATAGAAATATCATAATAATCATTAATCCTTTTCGATATTTTATTGATATATTCTACTTTAGCACTACCAACAACCTGATCTTGATATTTAACATAATTATCCCCATCAAACCAAGAATAATCTTTAAAATACGTTATTTTTAAACGATTAGAATCAAAAATATCATAACCAAAATAATTGGTATAATCGGTTTTTAAATTAAATAAATTAGATATTGTTGGTAATAAATCAAATGATTGTGTTAATTCTTCAAATTTAATTGAAGTAATATCTTTTGTCCAAATAATAAGAACACCTTTATTTTTTAAATATTCATCTGTTACTTTAGTATATTTTTCATATACTTTCTTTCCAATTGTATAAGGATAATGATCAGCAGTTAAAATAATTACTGTCTTTTCTAACAATTCTTTTTTTTCTAAATCTTCTAACAACTTTTTAATAAATAAATCTAATTCTATTTGAGTTGCGATATAAGAAATAATTTTATCATCAGCTTTAATCTTAAATTTATCAAAATAAGTTTTAACTTTTTGATAATGCTTTTTAACAGCTAAATTAGTTTGATCATAAGGACTATGACCACTTAATGTAATAATAAAACTCATAAACTTTTGTTCCAGATTGGTAAAATAATCCCGACCTTTATCAAAGAAAATAGTATCATAACGTTTATCAACATCGGTTAAATTTAAATCCTTTTGATCATAAAAGTAATCATAACCTAATCCTTTATAAACTAAATTCCTTGTATAAAACTCTTTAGCATTACTATGAAAAGCTTGAGTTAAATAACCTTCATTTCTAAAAATATTAGCTAAAGAATTATGATAAGAATTAGTGTTAAAAGTATAACAAGTAGGACCATCCGTAATAGAAGGAATTATACTAGTATTATAAATAATTTCACTATCACAAGTTGTCCTTGGATAAACAGGAATAAAATGATTTTCAAAATTCCAACCTTCATTTTGAAGTTTATATATATTAGGTGTTAAAGTTTTATTAATAGCTATATCATCTAAAGATTCAGCCATAATAAAAATTAAATTCTTACCTTCAAAAAGACCTGTATATTCATTCTCTAAATGCACCTTTGGATTATTTTTAAAATATTTATCAATTTCCTTATCATAATTTATTTTTGGTTGAAAAAACAATTGACCAAATTTAACTAAATCCCGAATTATATAATTTGTAACCCCAAAACGAGCAATAAATCTTTTATGACTATATACATTTTTATATAAATATTTATCTGAAGTATGTAATCTGGCTTGTTTAACCGGTATTTGCATATTATAAATTAGTAATAAAAATATCATTAAAGGGACCACTAATGATTTATAATTAAAAACTTTTTTAACTTTATTTTTATTTTTATTAAAAATAATTAAACCTATTATTAAAATTATAATATAAATTACATATATGAAATTAAACTCAATAACTCCCGCCGCAAAGTCCATTCCTTCTTTTAAAGTAAAAACTTCAACAATAGAAAAAAATTCATTAAAAATAGCCATATAAATAGTTTGAATTATTAAATAAATAGGGAAAAATATCATTAAAATATTTATTAAAACTTGTTTTAATTTTATTGGTAAATAAGAAAAAAGTAAATATAAAACATATAAAATAAAAATGGTGGAAACAAAAAACAAACTAGTATAATCAAGTTTAGTATTTAAAACAAACAAAAGTTCCAAAATAAAAAAATAAATAAATAATATTATTGCTTCTTTATATTTTTTAAAACTATCTTTATTCTGAGGAAAAAACAACAAAAAAATAATACCATAACTAGAATAAACAAAAGCATTTTGTAAACAATCAAAAGTTATTTTTTTATAAATAGCATACCACCAATAAATAAAATAAGTAACATTAATTAATATTAATAAGGTTACTATTAAAACCTTTTTATATTTATTTATTATCTTGATCAATTTCTTCATTTTAAACCTCTATTTCTAATACTTGTCTTCAATTAATTTAATAATATTATATTGCCTTTTTAACAAAATGTAAATTAAAACAAAAAAGCATCTTACAAAGGATTTAAGAGTTATTAATGACAGGACTACCATTTCAAAAGAAATTAGAAAGCACTTTTATAAAAAATATCCTTCAAAATTTAACAACTGCACAAACTTGTGTATGAATAGACATCTTTGTGGTAGTTTTGATTGTAGCAATAAAAAGGATTGTTATGAGGAGTTTGTATGTGAATTTTTAAAAAAACCACCTTATGTATGTAATGCATATAATAATAAAGCAACTTCATATTCAAATTTTTTTAAAAAAATTTCTTTTCTACATTATTATATTACTTTTTCTGTTTTTTCTCTATAAAAAATATAATTTTGACCTTTAAATCCAATACTTTCAGTTTTTACTAAACAAACGGAACTTACTTTTTAATTCAACCTTTTTTTATTTATTCACTAAAATTTTACCTAAACTCAAATTAACTTTTCATTTAAAAGTTTGCTATTTTTCTTTTATAAACAGATCAAAAAGCCACTCATTTTTCAAAAAACACAACTAGAAGTGTCCTAAAAAAATGAAAAAGGTTACTACACCTTTAATATAAAAAAAATGGAGCCTTTCGGCTCCTTCAGGGGGTTTTGGTTGAATCACTCCTACTTTTTAGTCCGTAAGAGCGAGTGCGACTTTCATCACACTGTATTCATCATAAACTTTTTTTATTTAAAAGTCAATCATTAATACTAGAGATTTACAAAAATCTTTTAACCTAACTAATTTCTTTTTTTAAAACCTCTTGCAATCTTAAATCTTGATCTAAGTAACCATCTTTTAAAAGAGCATCAACATCTTCCTTGGCCTTTAATAGAATCTTTATATCCTTTTTTATATTAGCTATTTTAAAATTAAAATCACCACTTTGCCTTACTCCAAATAAATCCCCTTGACCTCTTAATTTAAAGTCTTCTTCACTAATTTGAAATCCATCATCAGTTTCCGTTAAAATTTTTAATCTTTTAGTTTCACTATCACTTATCATAATACAAAAGGATAATAAATTACTTCTTCCCACACGACCACGTAATTGATGTAAAGTTGATAATCCAAACCTTTCAGCATTAAAAATAATCATCATAGTAGCATTAGAAACATCAATACCAACTTCTATAACAGTAGTACTGATTAAAATATTTATTAAATTTTGACTAAACAAATTCATAATCTGTTCTTTTTCTTTAGAATCCATTTTCCCATGCAAAATGTTTATTTTGGCAATCTTCCCAAAAGCTAAACTAAATCTTCTTTTTAATTTAATAATGTTTTCCATGGAATTATCTTCATCATCAATTAAAGGAGCAACAACATAAACTTGATGATTTTGATCTAATTCCTTTTTTATCATCGTTAAAACACTAGTAATTTCATTATTCCTTTTTAAATATGTTTTTACCTTTTGTTGACCAAATGGTTTTTCTTTAATTGTAGAAACATCCATATCCCCATAAATAGTCAAAGCATAAGTTCTTGGTATTGGTGTAGCACTCATATATAAAACTTCAGGACTTAAACCCTTATTTTTTAAAGTAGAACGTTGATTAACTCCAAAACGATGTTGTTCATCAGTTATAACTAAACCTAAATTATGATAATTTATACTTTCAGTTATTAAAGCATGCGTTCCTATTATCAAATCAATTGTCCCACTTTCTAATTGAAAATAAATTTCTTCTTTTTCTTTCTTAGTTAAACTTCCAATTAATAATTGACACTTTAAATTAGTATTTTGAAAAATACTTTGAGCTGTTTTATAATGTTGTTTCGCTAAAATTTCTGTAGGAACCATTAAAGCTGATTGATAACCGGCTAAATAAATTATATAAATAGCAATAAAAGAAACAATTGTTTTACCACTTCCTACATCCCCTTGAATTAACCGATTCATCTTTCTAGAAGAGGTTAAATCTTTAATAATTTCATCGACTACTTTTAATTGATCCTTTGTTAATTTAAATGGCAATTTATTAATAAAATCTTTAACTTCCACTTGGGAGAATACTTTTATATAATTTTCATCCTGAATTAAATTATATTCTTTTAAATAATTTACTTTTAATAAAAATAAAAATAACTCTTCATATTTTAATCTCAATAAAGACCTTTTTAATTTTTCCATATTAGGAGGATTATGAACATAAATAAGAGAAGAAGTTTTATCAATGAAATTATACTTTTCCTTTATAAAATTAGGAAGATAATCAAAAATATTATCCTTTTTTATAATTAAAGCTGATTGAATAAATTTTTTTAGATTTTTTTTATTCAATCCTTTTGTTAAAGAATAAATCGGTTCAATTCGACCTTCTTTAGGCAAACTCTCCCATAATATATCACTAGCAATAATAGTATTATTATATTTATCATACTTTCCTATAATAGTTATACTTCTTCCAATTATTAGTTGATTTATTAAAAAGGCTCTATTAAAAATTATTACTTTAATTATAATTTCTTTTGTTTCTAAACTAAAAGTTAATCTATTTTGATTTTTTCCATACCTTGAAATTAATGGCTTAGTTAAAATAGTTCCCTCACTAATAACTTTATCATTTTGATTTAAAGAATCTAAATTACTTTGTTTTAAATTTTCATAGCGAAAAGGATAATGAGTAATTAAATCATTTATATTATAGATATTTAATTTATTTAAATATTGTTTTGTTTTAGGTCCAAGGCCTTTTATTAAACTTAAATCATCCATTAAATCACCTAACTAATACAATTATAGCATTTTTTCCAAAAAAGGTTGACAATATACACTAATATAAGTATTATATACATTACCAATTCCCGAAAAGGCGAATTGGTGCTAGTATCACACTAGCCAACCCCTTTTTATTCTTTAGAGACTGAACCAGGGGGTCAGTCTCTTTTTAATTAAAAAAGATTCTTTAGTTATCTTTAACCAAAGAATCTTTTTATTTCTATTTCAGCTGTTTCTCTAGAATCAGAACCATGAATTAAATTTTCAGTTGTATTATTAGCGTAATCTCCTCTAATCGTTCCTGGTTTAGCATCAAACCATTTTGTTGGTCCCATTAAAATCCTCATTCCTTCAATAACACCTTCCCCTTCTACAATCATTCCAACCACAGGAGCAGAAGTCATAAAACGAACAACATTTGGAAAAAAGGATTGTGTCGCTACATGGGCATAATGTTCTTTTAAAATTTGTTCATCTAAATTCATCATTTTCATATTAGTTATTCTATACCCTTTTTTTTCAATGCGACTAATAATTTCTCCCATTAACCCCCTTTTATAAGCATCAGCTTTTAACATAACATAAGTTCTTTCCATCTTTTTACCTCCTTTTATGTTATTTATAATTTTAAATCTATTTTTGATGTTATATCTTTAACTATATCTTTCATTCCATCTCCCTTAATAAAACTTTCATAGGCATAATAAATTGCAAACATTATAAGTATTGTTATAATAATAGATTTAAATAAATTAAATGATTTACTTTCATCCATATTTATTACCTCCATTTAAAAACATTATACCTTTTATTAGACATTATTTATATACTTTTACCTTATATTTACATCGCCTTTCATTTTATATCTTAAAATTAACTACATTAAGTTTTTATAATAATTAAATCTTTTTTCCGCTTCTTCTTTAGATTCTTTAAATAATCTATCCGCATTTTCTTCATTAAGATATTGAAGCATAGCAAAACGGTTTTCACTATTTAAGAATTCCTCATATAAACTAAAATCAGGTTCTTTAAAATCTAAAGTAAATTTATTTTCTTTAGCATTATATCTAAAAATGGGAAAGTAACCGCATTTTACTGCTCTTTTTTGTTGTTCTTGACTAAATTCCATTCCTTTTTTAATTCCTTGAAGAATACAAGTAGAATAAGCTATTATAATAGAAGGCCCCTCATGATTAGCGGCTTCTTCGAAAGCTTTTAGCGTTTGATGCATATTAGCTCCCATACTTACTTGAGCCACATAAACATTAGGATAAGTCATAGCAATCCTTGCTAAATCTTTAGAAGGAACATCCTTACCACTAGTGGTAAATTTAGCAATAGATCCCTTAGGAGAAGCTTTTGATGATTGTCCTCCTGTATTAGAATAAACCTCTGTATCAAGAATTAAAATATTAACATTATCATTGCTAGATAAAAGATGATCTATTCCACTAAAACCAATATCATAAGCCCAACCATCACCACCAATAATCCAAATATTTCTTGTCGGAATAAATTCTTTTAATTCCAATAATTCTAATTCTTTACTATAATCTAAATTATCATAAACCTCTTTAGTTATTTTATAATCATCATAATTATTTAACCATTTTTCATATAAATCTTTATTATTAGAAGAATTCTTTAATCCTTCTTCCATCAAACCTTTAATACGACTACGAAGAGTATTATAAGCAATTACCATACCATAACCATATTCAGCATTATCCTCAAATAAAGAATTAGCCCAAGGAACACTATAAGGCATACTAGGCATACTAGCCCCATAAATAGAAGAACAACCAGTTGCATTAGCAATCATTAAATTATCTTTAAATAATTGTGTTAATAATTTTAAATAGGGAGTTTCCCCACAACCAGCACAAGCCCCACTAAATTCAAAAGCTGGTTTTTGAAATTGAGAACCCCTAACATTAGATTTAATCATTTCTTCTTTAACTAATACTTTATTTTCTAAATATTCAAAAGATTCATTTCCCTCCTCTTCTTTAAAAGGTTCCATTGTTAAAGCCTTTTTACCATCTTTACCAGGACAAACATTAACACAAACTCCACAACCAGTACAATCAAAAGTAGAAATT
The DNA here is from genome assembly GCA_050948865.1 of Bacilli bacterium. GTDB lineage: Bacteria > Bacillota_I > Bacilli_A > RF39 > UBA660 > SKGN01. The sequence goes on along the minus strand of JBMNEQ010000001.1, from coordinate 377,708 downwards.
CCAATTTGAAATTGATAATTACTTCCCAAAGCTTTTAAACTTTCTTCTTTAACTTTATCTGGTGCTTCATTATATTCCTTTTCTGTTAATAAATAAGGTCTAATAACAGCATGAGGACAAGCAAAAGCACATTGATTACATTGAATACAATTTTCTGGTAACCAAATAGGAACATTTTCAGCAATTTTTCTTTTTTCATATTGGGTAGTTCCTATTATATAAGAACCATCTTTATAAGGTAAAAAATCACTAACTGCTAGTTCATTTCCTTTTAAGTTTTCCATCAAATGAAAAACTTTATTAACTTTCTCTTCTTCCTTTTTAAGAGAAACTTTTAACTCTTTCCATTGAGGATCTACTTTCACTCTTTTTAAATATTTTTCCACTTGATCAACAACTGATAAATTAGCCCGAATAACATCAGGACCTTTAGCTGCAAAATTATTAATTATATTCTTTTTAATAATATTTTTAGCTAAATTAAAATCTAAAAGATTAGTTATTTTAAAAATAGCAGTTTCTAAAACCATACTTATTTTATTCTTTAAACCACATTCATTCGCAAGAGCATAAGCATCAATGATATAAAATTCAATATTTTTTACCGCGAGTAATCTTTTTAATTTATCTTCTAATAATTTCTTAACTTCCTCCTCTGATGAAGAAGTAACAAATAAAAAGATACCGTTATTTCTAATATTAAATAACATCTCATAACGCCCTAAATAAGCCTCTTTAGAACAAACAACTAAACTAGGATTATAAATATAATATGTTGAACGAATAGGCTCTAAAGAAAGCCTTATATGACTTCTAGTTAAGCCTCCACTTTTTTTAGAATCATATTGAAAATATCCCTGAACATAAGCCTTAGTATAATCTCCTATTACTTTTATTATATCTTTAGAACAACTAATCATTCCATCTGAGCCATAACCATAAATTAAAAACTCCATAACATGATGAAGATCCATATTAAAATCAACTAAAGGAATACTTAAATTGGTTACATCATCAACTATCCCCACAGTAAAACTAGTAAAAGAATCTCTGCTTCTTAAAAAATGATAAATAGAACGAATATCAATCGGGGTTACATCTTTTCCTGATAAACCATAACGCCCCCCAATAATATAAGGTTGATCCTTTACTTTAGAAAAAGCACTAACAATATCCAAGTATAAAGGTTCTCCATTACTTCCTGCTTCTTTAGTGCGATCAATAACTGCAATTCTTTCTACAGTAGAGGGTAAAACATCAAAAAAGTATTTATTACTAAAAGGCCTATATAAATGAACTTCTATTAATCCCACCTTTTCCCCATATCGATTTAAATAATCAACTGTTTCTTTAATCGTTTCACAAACAGAGCCCATAGCAATAATTATATCAGTAGCCTCTTTATGGCCATAATAGACAAAAGGCTTATATAATCTTCCCGTTACCTTTTCTAATTCTTTCATATAATTATTTACAATATCAGGAACCTGATTATGGTCTTTATTTCTTACTTCTGTTGCTTGAAAATAGATATCTTCATTATGAGTAGTTCCTCTAATTACTTTATTTAAAGGAGATAATCCTCTTTTTCGAAACCTTTTTAAAGCATCTTTATCTAAAAGAGGTTCTAATTCTTCTTTAGATAAAAGTTCAATTTTTTGTAATTCATGGCTAGTTCTAAAACCATCAAAAAAATGTAAAACTGGTAAACTACTCTTTATAGCTGACAAATGAGAAATAGCAGCTAAATCCATGGCTTCTTGCACATTAGAACTAGCAATAATAGTAAAACCAGTCATTCTTGTCGCATAAATATCTTGATGATCTCCTAAAATACTTAAAGCATGAGTTGAAAGACTCCTAGCGGCAACATGAATAACTCCTGGTAGTAACTCTCCTGCTATTTTATACATATTAGGTATCTTTAAAAGCAATCCCTGACTAGCAGTAAAAGTTGTTGCTAAACAACCACTTTGTAAGATCCCATGAACTAAACCAGCTGCTCCTGCCTCTGATTGCATTTCCACAACTTTTACTTTAGAATTAAAAAGATTTAACATTCCTTGGCTAGCCCATTCATCAATTAATTCAGCCATTGGTGATGATGGCGTAATGGGATAAATCCCCGCTACCTCTGTAAATAAATAAGCAATTCTTGCACAAGCTTCATTACCATCCATCGTTTTATAATCCACTAAATCACCCCTTATTCTTATTTGTTATTATACAACAAAAATAATAAAAAAAACAGACCCAGGAAATTTCTTCCTAGGTCTTAACACCATGCAATCCTGCATGATGATATATTATATGTTTAAAAATATAAAAAATGCTATTTAAATTTACACTTTTTTTGACAAAAAATATCCACTTCATTTATTTTTCTCTTTTCCTGTTATATAATTAAGATATGAGGTGATAGCATGAAAAAATATATTAATGGTTTTTTATTTATTATTTTATCCTTTTTAAGTATCTTTTATTTCCTTTCTTTAATTTTAAAATATAATACCTACTTAAATAATATAACTAATTTTATTAATTCGATTTCTTTATGCATTATAAGTTTTTTATTTATTATTTTTGCTATTAAAATTTCTAAAAAGGAGAACTCTTTTTTCACCCTTTTCTTAACCAGTCTTTTTATTGCTATCATTTCTTTTAATATGATAAAAGATTTTAATATTATTAAAGCTAAAGAGGAAAAAAAATTAGATAATTTTATTAATACTAATATTCAAGAAGTAATAAGTTGGGCTAATAAAAATAAGATTGAATTAATTCAAATTTATGAACATAGTGATTCTTTTCCTGAATTTCATATTATAAGTCAAAGTATCAAAGAAGGAGTTCTATTAGATAAAATTAACCAATTAGAAGTCATTATCTCTAATGGTCCAGACTATGAAAAAACTGTTATCATACCAAATATGCTCAGTTGGGATTTAGATAAAGTAGTTGAAGTAATAGAAAAAAATTATCTAAATGCTGTTAATATTAATTTTATCTTTTCTGAAGAAAAAAGAAACTCTTTAATTGAACAAGATAAAAATGGAGAAATGAGACGAAATGAAGAATTAAGATTAACTTTTTCTTTAGGTAATGAAGAAGATTTAAAACCAATGGAAGTTATAGATTTTACTAATAAATCCTTATTTGAAACAACTTTATGGTTAAAAAAGCATGGCTTTGAGTATTCTTTAAAATATGAATTTAATAATGAAGTAAAAAGAAATTATATTATAAAACAAAATATTAAAAAGGGAACCACAATTAATCCTAAAGAAGATAATGATATAATTATAACCGTATCAAAAGGATCTAAAATAAAAGTTCCTAATTTATACGAAATGGATATGGAAGCAATAATTAATTGGATTATACAAAATAAATTGAAGATTATTTTTGAAGAAGAATATGATGAACAAATAAAATTAGGTCAAATAATTCATACTAATTATAAAGAAGGAGATATCATTGAAGAAGGAACTTTAATTTCCATTCTTATTTCTAAAGGAAAAATAATTATTCCTAATTTTAAAACAGTTCAAGAATTTCATGAATGGGGAACTAAATATAATGTTAAAATAGAAGAAGAATATGAATTTAATAATAATATTGCTCAAAATAATATTATTGAAATTTATCCTAAAGTAGGAACAACATTAAAAAATAATGAAAAAATAATAATTACGGTTTCTTGGGGAAAAGCAATTATTATTCCAAACTTTTATAATAAAACAAAAAGTGAAGTTCAAACTACTTGCAAAAATATTGGTCTTAGTTGTTATTTTAAAGAAGGAACTTATTCAACAAATATAAAAAAAGATAACGTCACCTCTCAATCAAAAAATAGTGGTTTAAAAGTAATTAATGGTTCTAGTATTACCTTATCTTTAAGTAAAGGAACACCACAATCCTATACTTTTGATTATCAAGAAGCCTGGTTAAAAATTGGGGACGCTAATGGAACTATTAATTATCTAACAACTAAATTTAAAGAACTTTATCCTGATATAAAATTTACCTTTATTAAAAAAGCAGATAATTCAAGACAAGCAGGACTTATCCATGAAAGTTCTCCTACCAATAAAGGAAGTAACATTACTCAAGGTAATACTTATACAATTTATATTATAGAATAACAAAAGCCCTAAAAAATTTAAGGGCTTTTTTATTTTATTTAATCATCATCACTAAAAAAATCATCAAAGAAAGCATCATCAGTTATTTCTTCTTGTTTTTGATCATTTAAAATCTTCTCTATATCTTGTTTAACATCCACTACTACTTCTTGTTTAGGAACAACTTCCTTCTTAATTCCATCTTGATTAGAACTTAATTGTTGTTCTTCTTCTTTCTCTATTTCTTCTGCTTCTAATTGGGCTATTTTAGCATCTATTTTTTTAATAAGATCATCAACATTAAAAGATTCATTTGCTCCCTCTAAATCCTCATTTAAGCCTGATGGTAACATCCCACTTTCAAAAGGAGCATTAAAAACATTCTCTCTTTTTCTTTCTTTAACTTGTTTTCTAACATCAAATAAAGAGATTGGTTTTGTTATTCTCTCAGGATAAGCTGGCTTTGTTCCTTCTTTATCTCCATAACTATATTCAAACATCGGTAATAATTTAGTTTTAAAAGGATAAACCCGGTCCTTTAAAATGATCGTATCTTTAAACTTTAAGCGTTGTAAATCACTAATAGTAATTAATGGTTTAGTTGTTTCTTTACCATCTTTTTTCTTTTCCTTTTTTTCTCCACATAACTTACTTAATTCTTCTAAAACAGATAATTCTTTCGTTATTAAATAAACTACATTAGAACAATTCCCCTTAATGGTTTCAGCGTTCTCTTTTCCATATACTTGATTTAATTGAGCATAATTTTGGATTATAAGATTAAACCTTATTTGTCTACTACGAGCAGCAGTAATCATTGTTGTAACATCTTTTAAAGGAGGCATATTGGCAAACTCATCTAAAATAAAATTAGTCCTAATTGGTAACTTACCACCATTTTCATGAGCAACATCGATCAAAGTTTCATAACATTGTTTAACAAAGACAGTTGCCAAAGCATGATACGTTTTCTTTTCATCTTGAATTATAATAAAAACGGCTGTTTTTTGAAGACCTATTTCTTTCATATCAAAATCACTATAGGATAACATTTCTGATAAATGTTCTGTAAGAGCAAAAATCTTAATTTTTTGACGAAATACAGATAAAATACTATCTCTTGTTGTATCTGGAGCATTAATAGTGCTCGCTACATTAACATAAACAGGTTTAGAAGGATCCTTTTCCATAAAATATTGTTTAATATAACTAGAACTGCCATATCTTTCTTCACCAACAGATGTCATATAACTAATAGAATTTAAGTTTATTTCTTCTACTTTAGCATCTTCAAAAAGACCTAAAGCACAACCAGTAAAATAATCTGCTGCCGTGTTTTCCCAAAAAGGATCATCATCTCCTTTTTCATCATGAAATAAATTTAAAGCTAAATCATTTAATAATTCATTCGCTTTATCAGATCCCTCTTTATATAATCTATATGGTAACATTAAAGGATTCCAAGCATTACCTTTAGAAGGATTACGAAGATTTAAAACTATAATATTATAACCTCTTTCAATTAACATATTAGCGCTTTCTTCATATAATTCCCCTTTAGGATCAGTTAAAATCATTGATTCTCCCTTTTTAGCCAAAATCTTAATTAAAGGTTTAACCACCATTGTTGTTTTACCACTACCTGTTGAACCAATTATTAAAGAATGAGATTCCCCATCATCAACCCAAACTTCATTTGGTTTAGTAATCAAAGGAATTCCAGCATGTTCAAAAGTAGGATCTAAAGGTCTAATCTTTTTTAAAACCTTTTTTACTTCATCTTCTTTAGCCCATCTAGAGTAACCTCCCTTATCCTTTTTTTTAGAAAATATATCTAAACCTTTTCCCCCAAAAAGAAGAACATAAAGAATTCCTCCAAGAGCTAAAACATAAAAAGAAAAGGTTACCCCAATAAAATCCTCAGAAAAAGCTTCAATAGGATTTAATCCATAAAATTCAGCTTCCTGAGAAAAAGTAGCCATATTTAAAACGCCAATTGCTACAATATAAAGGAGTAATAAAGCCAAAAAAAGATAAACTGCTATTTTTTCTGGTTCCAAACTAAGTTTTATTTTCATATCTGCCTCCTAAATCTGATTATTTTTATTTCCTTTTAATAATATCAATATGATAATTATTGTTAAAAAAAGAACCATCCCTATAATAATTAAATTAAAATTAAAATCCTTATTAGCAAAATCTTTTTTAAACCCCGTTTGTTTTAAAAGGGACTTTTTATCTACTTTAAAAGTTATTTCCAAATTTTCTTGAATATTATTTTTATTATAAAGCCACCCATAAGTCTTCTTCTCCACATTAATAGACATTGCATTACTTTTAAGAGCTGGTGAAGAAAGGATCATCGAAACTTCGGCATTTATAAATAAAGGATCTGATAATGAATAATCTTCTTCTACCAAATAAGAAGCCCCTTTATCAAGCGGAAATAATTTAATAGTTATTATATCATTGTTTTTCTCAGTTGTCATTTCTTCAAAGAAGTTATGTAATAAAGTTTTTTCTAAAAAATCATCTAAATTATTATAAGTATAATTTACAATTACACCAGAGGATTGTTTCTCATAAAAGGGTTCAATTTGATATTCTTCTAGATCAAAGTTTTTATTATTAACAGTAATCATATTATCTATAAACCCCTCAACACTTGGTGCATAACTATAAATGTTTTCATTTCTTTCTTCAATAATAACCTTTTCTGTAATAGTTAAATCAGGATTAATTTTCATACTATATTTTGCATTACATCCACTTAAAAAAACAAGTAAAAATAGAATTATTAGTTTTTTCATTTTTAACACTCCATCCTTAACCTTTTTGATTAACCCTACCATTGCTTACAATTAGGATCATCCGTAGCAATATATATAGGATTACTAAATAAATCCCCTGGATTTATAGCTTTTCCATTTATTCTAACTTCAAAATGTAAATGACTCCCTGAAGAATTACCCGTTGAACCCTCAACACCAATAACATCTCCCATCTTTACCACTTCTCCTTGAACTACTTTTATACTAGATAAATGAGCATACCTTGTAGCATAACTATTTTCCCCATCCAAACCATGAACTATTTCTATCCAATTACCATACGATTCATTACCATGTTGAACAATATTCACATATCCATCCGCCGCCGCTAAAATATTTTTAGAATCCCGAGCTACAACATCTATTCCTTTATGCGTCCTAACTTCATTTTCCCAAGATAACAATCTTGGCCCAAAACAAGAAGTAATAGAATAATCAGATTCAAATGGAATAGCTAAATATTCTAATAATCCATAATCAGAAAGTTGACCATGAACAACTCCTTCTCTCCAAGCATAATCCATAAGTTTCTTATCCAAGAAACCAGCATTAAAAAAACTAGCCCGTTGATTTATATCCATAATTATAGCATCTATTAAACGATCCATTTCCTTTTCATCTAAATCCTTTGGTAAATTAAATTCTTCAGTACTAGGTATATATTCTTCTTTTAAATATTTATTATATTTCACATAATCAATTCGATAAGAATAGTTTATATAATTAGGACAAGGGCTATTTTTTGGAAAATCCTTTTTCCTATAAATTTTATCTTCCCATTCCTTCCTAGAAATTGGTGGATAAATTACTCTATAACTTACACAAGAACCATCTTCATCTGTCTCTGTACATTCACAATCATGAATAGATTCCTCAATATAAACCATATTTCTCATTAAATCTTTAATTATTTTTGTTTTTGTTTTATATACCTCTTTTGATTCTTCATCATCTGGATCAACTAAAATATCTGAATCTTCCATTAATTTATTATATTTCTCTGCATCATAATCAACTTGATGAGGATAATGAAGAGTTGATAAAACTAAAGGAATATCAACTTCCACTCCCTTTTCTAAATATAAAATATAATGATCTTCAATATCCTTATAAAAGCGTTCTTCTGTGGTATAAAAGCCATTAAAGGTAATTAAATTCCAGCCACGCGCAAAAAAAGTAGAAACTTTACTTTTAAAACTATCCAGGTGATTAGTAAAAGTAATAATTGGAGCCATAATTATTAAAACAGCCATAAAAATAATAGCTATTTTTAATATAAATGGCGAAAGAAAAACTGCTACTTGTAAAATAATTTTTTGTTTAACTTTTTTAGTCAACCCTTTTGCTGACAAAAAATCCTTAGGATTAAACTTCATCTTTTTCACCTATACTTTACTTCAATTATTAAAATCCACCACCACTACCAAATGATTCAAGTTCTGCTTCAGTTGCAATAACATTAATTCTCATTCGTCTACTACCACAAACAAATAAAGCTTCTCCTTGACTATAGCCTTTGATACTTTCTTTTTCATTATCATTTAAATCAATTAAACGACTTAAATCTTCCACTGCTTGCTTTTTTAAACCCATTACAATATAGTAAGATGCATTATCAAAAATAGCTTTTCCTTGAGTTATAACATTAGAATCAGTAAAATCACTAGGCTGTTGAGTAATAATTATTGTTCCTGTATTATACTTACGAGCTCTTCTTTGCACTTGAGCTAAAAATTCAGCCCCTAAAGCATTATTACTACTTAATAAAACATGAGCTTCATCTACCGATAAAATTGTATTAACTGATTTATCTAAACATAAACCCCAAGCATATTTTAATATATTAAAAAACAAAGCATTTCTAATATTAACATCAGCATTCATTAACTCTTTAATGTTAAAAACAATAAAATCAGTATTACCACTAATAGTAGTATGACCATCAAAATAATATTTTAATTCTTTGGTTAAAGGCCTAATCTTTAATTCTAATCTTTCCATAATATCACGTTCATGCGTCTTTTCTTGATATTGAGAAAGCCTACCTTTAATTGTAACATAAACATCCTTAAAGGTTGGATAATCAGTTGATTTAAATTTAGAAAAATCAGTTTCAAAATCTATTCCAAACCGTTTATAAGTATCTTGAACCACTTCACTAAAAAGAGTTAAAACATCTTCTTCAATACTAGGATCATAATACTTCATAAAAGCTTTTAAAAATTGTAAGGTCTTAGTTAAAACAGTATATCCTAAACCTTGTTCTAATTCTTCTTCATCAGCATCAAGAACTATTTCTAAAGGATTAACCATTCCAAATTCTCCACCCTTACCTAAATCAACAAAATTCCCACCATATAATTTAGTCATTTCATCAATTTCTCCTTCAGGATCAATCGCAACAATTTGATAACCATTACGAATATGGCTTCTTAACATTAATTTAGCAGTAGTTGATTTACCACTTCCTGATGCTCCTAAAATAAGCAAATTGGCATTATTTCGGTTATGTTCCTTTTTTATTTGAAATAAAAACTGATTAAATAAAATAACCCCACCAGAAAAATCTACCCCTAATAAAGTTGATAAACCAACATCTTTTATACTATCAAAAATAAAAGGATACATAGCAGCAACAGTAATTGAAGGAATAGGCGTTCCAATTCTATCCTCAATATCTTGTTTAGGAAAAATAGGTATTATAGATTTTAACACCTTTTCTTGTTCAAAACGAAGAGGAATAGCTTTTAACTCCATTGCTTCTAAATAATTTCTTACTGCTACCTTTTTTAATTCTAAAGCTTCTTTATTATCAGCAGAAATCATAATATGCATTTGAAAATCAAAAATACGAGCTTGACTAGCAGCTAGCATAGAAACAAATTGTTCTAATGATTCCACATCTAATCTTAATCTCTCTTGAATAGTTCGATCTTTTTCATCTTGATAACGAGACTTTAAATCAGCAATTTGCTTATTTATCATTCTTGCCAAATTAGCAAAAGGAACAGTTATATGTTTTATAACAATCTTTATTCCTGACATTGTTGTTAAAGCTGATAAAAAACCGGTAGAAATTACTTTTGGATAAGAAACCACCGATAAAATGGTACAATGTTTATCACTAATAACGAAATCACTAGCATTGAAACTAAGCCCCTTAGGAGCTAATTGACTTTTTAATTTCATATTGGCATCACCGTCCCAAATTCAGTAGTCATTCCCCCACCTAAAAAGTTATCAATTATAATTCTTAAATCATCATTTGTAGTTTGAACAGCATTTAATCCACAACTAGCTAATCCATTAATAATATATCTGATTCTTTTTTGAATAATTTCTTGATCCTTTTCTTTGAATATTAAATAATACTCTGTATCAACTACATTATTATTCATAAACATATTAGCTTTATTTATATCCTCATTTATCATCTTTCTAATTTGAGGCTTACTAACATTATTATAAAGTAATTGTAATTGAGAAAGATAAATATGAATATCTACAGGCCTATCTGCAACCATTATCCAAAACTCATAATCTAAAGTATTATAAAAGTTTTTTAAACCGGTTATAACATTGCGTTGAGAATCTTCATCTAAAATAAAAATATTCCTGGGCCTTATTTTTACACCCGTTACTTTTAGATCATTATCTAAAATAATCATCCCATTCATAATAGATTTTATTGGTATCCAATCTTCAGTATATTTACTTTTTGCCGTCTTCTTTTTCTTGCTCATACAAACACCATCCTTTCCATATATAATTTCTTCTTCCAGTTAAAAACATAATTAATGATGTAATAACTGTCATAACATTATGATAATTCGGAATCGGAGTTACTAAAAAAGCACTTAATAATCCTGGGCCTAAAATTATAAATGTCATTGTTAAATTATTTGGTGATAAAACAAAAATCATTAACAAGGTTATTCCTAATCCAGAACCAAGTACAATTAAGTCAAATTTCGTAAAAAGATTAAAAATTAAACTTCCTCTTTTTGTATTAGCTGGAATTAAATACATTTTCCCTCCCATAAAAATCTCCCTCTATTCTTTTTATAATTTTCTACCTTTATCTTTATCATCATCCATACTAGATCTTGGCACGTATATACCAGAAGGACGACGTTCCATCCTTTTTGCATCACTTAAAATTGATTTATTAGATGTTTGATCCCCTAAATCTAAAACTTCAGGTTCAATTGGTGTTTCATAAACAGGAACATCACTCACATATCTTGATATACCTTCTTCATCTTTTTCACTGCTCTCCATATAGTGTGAATAACTAGTATAGGCTTTATACTTACTAGCATCAGCTGAATTAATCTTTTGTTGTTCTTCAAATCTTTCTTGAAAAGTTTCTTTATCATCTTTAGCATCAAAATAACGACTTTGAACAGCCTCATATTCAGAATGACTAATCTTTCCTAATTCATAATCCCTTTTAGCACGACTTTGCTGAGCTAAGGCTAATTTTTCTCTCCTTTTCGCTGCTTTGAATTGGGCTAAAGATTCACTAAATTCCTTACTTTTATAAATACTTAATTCATTTCCACTTTCTTTTACCTTTCTTGCTAACTTAGCTCCTTCTTGAAAACGTGATTTAACTCCTCGACCAGCTAAATTTTCCATAGATCTCGCCCTCCTTTTTGCTAAAATACCCCCTTTAGCATCTTTATCTCCCGTTAATAATTTTGTTACATCATCACGACCAACCGCATACCCCCCCAAAATACTTGCTTGAATACCTTTACCCTTTTTACCTTCTTCAGCTCCACCTAACCCAATTGAACCAAAACCAGATTGAGCCCCCATTACTGCTCCAGCTAAACCTCCACCTGCTAAAGCTCCGCCTATAGCTCCTAAACCTGCTCCCATTGCTGCTCCAGCAACTGGAACAGAAGCCATCTTTTGAAAAGGATTTAAAGTACCAATGCCAGTTTCTTCTATCCCAAATAACTTAGATAACATTTGTGGTGCTTCCTTTGCAAACATTAAAATACCTATTAAAATTAAAATTCTTAATAAAGCAGATTTAAGAAAACCAGCTGTCGCTAAAATTCCACTTTTATCCTCAAAAGCTTTGAAAACTATAGTAAATAAAAATATTAAAAAAGCTAGTATTGCTAAACGAATAAATAAATTTAAATATGTCGCTATTACCATATCAAGCCATCTTTTAAAAAAGCCTTTTTCAGATGAAGTTGGTTCAACATATGAAACAACAGCTATAGGGGAGATTATTTGCAAAAAGGCCAATTTTACTGTTCGAAGGGCAATATCAATAGCAAAAACACCTAAAATTGCCAAAATAAATATTCCTGCTGCTGTCGATATAATAATATAATAAGTATAATTATATTGACCATCTCCTGGATCTTTACTATTTAAAGTTGAAGTTTCTCCCAACATAGCATTTAAATTACCAAAATTATCTGAAAACCTTTTATATTCAGAATCCATTGTATTTCCTAATTTTTCATTAATAAATATGAAAGATTTCAACGCTTCTTTTGCTAAAAGCGACCCCGTAGTATCATTAAGTTGGTTAATTTCACTTGATTCACTAACACCCATAAATAATTTCAAAAATATATTTTTATTAATTATAACCGTTTCAATACGAAAGGCATAAGAAAAAGCATAAGGAATTAAAACAATTAAAAACAAAGCAGTTATTACCCTTGTTAAAATTTTATCAAAACCACGATTTTTATCTGTTAATAAATCAGGATTGGCAATAATATTTAACAAAGTAAAAGATAATCTAAACAACATTAAAATTCCTAAAATTGCATATATATTAGTAGCAAAAGTCTCAACTTCTTTACCAACAAAAAGAGTTTGGTCTAATTTTGCTAAATCCATTATAAGATCAAAAAACGAACCTATTAAAGAATATATTAAAGCATCAAGATAAAAAATAACAACTCTTAAAGCATCTAATAACAATGAAACTATACCAGCCATATATTCCCACATCCCATCTATTAATTATCAACAACGCAAATATCTGGAATCTTTTCCTTAGGAAAAAATATCCCAAAGACAAGTTGCAAAAACAAAGGAAGCAATAATAAAATAATAGTAGCAATTACCCTTTTTATAAAATCTTGCCCCGCCTTTTTAAGAGCATCATGATCACTAGATAAAACAGCTTTAGAAAAATCAAGGGCACCTAATAACATTAATAAAATAGGGGCAACTATTACTATAACTAAATAGATATCTTTTAAAATATTTCCTTCTTCATCATCAAAATCTTTACATTCTATCGGCCTAGATTCTCCACTTGGAATATCACCAATGGAAGAAGAAGAACTTCTATCTGATATCATAATAGTTCTTGTAACAAATTCAGATTCAATTACATCTCCCTTAATTTTATTTTCATCAAGGTTTTCTTTATTAAAAGCGGCAGTATTAACAGTAAAAAGATGAGAATCCATCGGATCAGTTGAAACATATAAAGTTCCTTTCGGGCATTCAGCCTCTCCTCCTATTTCTCCATTTTTATAAAAATCCTTTTCTTGAACATTAATTTGGTGATTTTGAAGAATTACATTATCTCTTTCGCCATTAAAATTCCTATATAACCTTGACGTTATTTTATCATAAGCCTTTTTATTATCATATTCTATAATAATTGCATGTCCTTCAGCTTCAAGCTCATAACGACAAGTTAATCTTACAGGAGCTAATACCTCATAATCACTAAAAGTTAAAGGAACACTACCTTTTGTATCATTATCATTAATAACTATATCCTTACTCGGATTAATATAACGATTACGATAATTTATTGAAGGTGGACATTTCCCATTAGAAATGTAATTCCCACCAGTTTCAACCCGAACTATTTTCGCCTTTTTATCATCTTTAGGCCCTCTTATTGTTCCCCAATAAATAACAGAAATTAATTCATACTTCCCATCATGAAAACCAATCTTTACGCTGCGACCCCATTCAGCAAACCCCGCTTCTTTAGAATAAACACACTCAAAATATACTGCGTGAACATTATCAATCTTTATAATAAAAATTATTATTAAAAAAATTATGAATATTATAATTTTTTTCATTTTATCAAATCCTTTACATTTAAATATAAAACAAACAAAATTACTTACCTTCTAAATATATATCTAGTATAACATATCACTTCTTATTAATAAAGCCAAAAATTGAAAATTCAAATTACTATTCTACCTATTAAACCCCCACAAAAAAATGGTTAATTTTTACCTTAACCACTTATTTATTACTTTTTGTTATTGACAATTTCTACTCATCCAAATTATTTAACAAAAAGTTCCTAGTATTAAAACATATACACCTTAAATATTAATTAAAATTACGGTGTCGCCGGAATTGGAATATCAGTTACATTGCAAGTACCACCAGAGGATTTTGCTTTTGCCTCTTCCCAACAATCAACCCATTGCTTAGTTCCTACAAAACCCATGATAAATGTAACAATAGGAACAATAAGAAATACTAATACTGCTGCTAATACTCTTTTTAATAAGACCTTTTGATTTTCTTTTATATCTTTTTCATCACCCGCAATAACTGCCTTTCCTAAATCAAGTCCCCCCCATACAATCAATGCAATAGGAATAATAATTTGAATATAACCAAATAATTTAGCAACATAACAAAGAATTGTAACTAAATTGTCATCATTACATGCTCCTAATAACAATAAATTATGTAACACATTCATTCCTCCTTACTAGTAATTACATCATACCTTTATTTCGCGTAAATGTCAATTCTTATTTTAAAATTTAAATAATCCTAAGATTTTACCCTTTGGTTCTAATTCCTCTCTTTTTTGTCTACTAAATCCTAACTTTGTTAAAAAGGCATCTAAAACCTTATTATAACTACGATCGTTCAATGGTGGTATATTATAAAAAACTGGAGTTCTAGCTTCATGTTCAAAATCTAAAACATCTTTAGAAGACAATAAACTTTTATTTAAAACCAATTTTTTACCCATCATTTGTTCAAATATACGACGATTTTTTCGAATTAACTTATTTAACTTAATTGACGAAGGTTCTAATAAATATAAAACATCATTACAAATATCTTCATTATCACTTTCATTTATATCCACCAAGATAATATCAGCATCTTTAGTTTTTAATAATTCTTTAGGAAATCCTTCTCTGGAAGTAGAAATCATTGATTTATCATTAAAATAGACAAAATCTCGTTTATCAATCTCAATAGCAACAACAGAATAATTTCTCTCAAGTTGTTTTTTTAACATATAAATTAAAGTTGTAGCCCCAGCATGATCAGTTAAATTCTTAATTCCTAAAACCTTAACACTTTTATTTACTATTTTTTCACTGACAACTTCTTTTAATTCTTCTAGTTGATGAATATGAGCTACATCTTTATAGCTATTAGGACTACGTAAAAGATATAAAATACCTTCTTTATTACGAGTAAAATTATAAATACCTAACGATATAAGTCTAGATAAATAAACAGAAGAAGTGCTTTCTTCATCATCATCTAATAAAAAGATGATCTTACTTACATCCAAAGAAATCGATAACTTTTGTAAATTTTTAAAATCCTTATAATCCTTTATAGCAGTAATATCTAAAATCATCCGTTGAAAAAAGAAGTTGGAAAACATAGTTACAAGTTCATCAACTTCAAATACACCTTCAACAGATTTGATAATATCAATTTCTAAAGAACCAAGCATAGTTCGATATTTATTAGAAACAATAACATTCATAATTATCTCCAACCTCCTATTTTAATATTTTATATGTGAGAACAAGTAGTATCATTAAAAACGCCATAAATTAATGAGGTTTCTCCCTTAATATTAATTCGAAAAAAATCCCTAACCCATGGAAAATCAACTTTTATAAAAGTAGTAACTTCATAATATGTTCCTCGATTAGAAATGGTATGAGCAGTTACTAGATATCCTTTATGATCAGCTCCACCAGCCCGATAATAACCAACACCTTCAACATATTGCCTAATTCTGCTACCTGCACCCTGACAGCCTTCATATTGTTCTAACAAATTAATAATTTGATTCTTAACACGAAAAACTATAGCATAATTAACTGCTATAGCTAGCAAACTATTATACAAAACAATAAAAACAACCATCAGTTTAAGCAAAAATGCTCCTCCAACTGATTCTCTCATGGTATCACCTTCTACTATTTATCTGTAATATTATATATTATATTAATATAATTCTAATTAATGACCGGGAGTTTCACTAGTTCCCTCTTGCCAGGTTTCTCTAATATTTTCTAAAATTTCCGGAAGAAATGACCATAAGAAGACCCCTATAGCAGCAATAGCAATAACAGTAATAATTGTCATATTTAATTCTCCTGTAGCTTCCTTCATCTGTTATGCCTCCTTTCTTGCATCAATAAGAACATCATATACCATTTCTTTACATTATTCAATTAATCACAACTAAAACAACAAAAAGCACCATGCTTTTTAACACCATTGATAACTTTATCTTAAAAATTTTAAATAACTATAACAATTATAAAACTATTTTAAAAAATTAACCAATTTATATTATGGTTGTAAACCGTGAGGATCAGCATCTGAACCTGTAGCTGAAGTATCTCTAATATTCTCTAAAACTCCCGGGAGGAATAACCATAAAAACACTCCAATAGCAGCAATAGCAATAACAGTAATAATTGTCATATTTAGTTCTCCTGTCGCTTCCTTCATTCTTTATACCTCCTTCCTACATCAATAAACACATTATATATTATTTTCTTTTATTATTCAATCTTTAAAAACGCATCATTGTAATCATTGACAATATTAATAAAATCATTACCCCCCCACCAGTAGCTCCTAACATTAACATTGTCTTACCTTCCATTGTTTGTAAACGTTCTTTATATTTTTGTTCCCTTGCTTTATTCTGTAAAGCAGATACACTTCTTGAAAACATAATTAATTGTTCATGTTTATCCTCTTGTCCTCCCAGCCCTAAACGATATAATAATCTCATCATACGAACAGAATCATTAACTGGATATTGTTTAGCAAAATCCATATAAGGATCGACACTAGAATCTCCTGCATTAATCTTTTCAATTATTTCTCTTAAACCTGGTTTAAAAATATCCGGAGAAGATTCAATCGAACGAGATAAAGCAACAGGAATGGTATAATGTTGAGCCAAAATTTCCATTGTTTTTAAAAAATAAGGTAACATTAAATTAATTTTATGTAAATGTTTTTTATAATAAGAGTTTAAACTCATATAAGGTAGTTTAAAAACAGCAAATCCAACTACAAATGCTAAAATAATATTAATAAAAGTTAACTGTGTTAAAAATAAGAAGATTAATAATATCATCGCTAAAAAGCCATTTTTCACCCTTTTAGAAAACAATTCATCAGGATTAATTTCTTCCCCATACCTTGCTTTAACTAAAAAATCATATCTTTCTTCTTTTAAAATTTGAAAATACTGTTCATTATCACGAAGAAATTTAGTTGTATTAATTTTATTATTGTATTCTAAACAAAATAAAGCAATAATTCCTATAAATAGTATTTCCATTACTCAACCCCCACATTCTCATTATAATATTTTTCTCCATTTATTAAAAAATAACTATTAATAATTATTATTAAATGTAAAAGAATTTTAACCACCAACATATCTAATAATTGAAGATAGGTATCAACACCTAACATATATTGAACTAACATAACTAACAAGTATAATAAAGCTCCATATTGTAAAAAAGCTTTATGAAAGGTTTCTCTTTCAATTCTATCTTTATAGACACCTTCTACTAAGGTATCAATATCTAAAAGCATATTATCTAAAGAATCACGTGCCGCATCTTTAGACCCTTCTTTGGTAACCTGCAAAAAAAGTTGGTGCATATTTTTTACCATATAATAATCATATTTATTATTCATATAATTAATAGATTCATCAATAGAACCATTTTGATAAGCTTTATCGATCATATATTTTACATCAGATAAAACCGGTTCTTCTAATACCCCTGATGAATAAACACCCTCTAATGCTTTAACAAAAGATTCTGTTACCGCAAACTCCATAATTGTATTTGTTGTATAAACCTGAACTTGTTCAAATAAAAATTCACTATACATCCGTTTATAACGCAAAAAGGTTAAATAAGGAATAAAGAAAATTGCTACAATACAATATATTATACTAATAACTATATTATAAAAATATAAATAAGAAACAACAAACCCGCCACCAGCAAATAAAGCAATTTGGATAGTATATTGTCTAGAAGAATATTCAAGACCTAATTCTTTAATCTTATCTCGAACGCTTTTAAAAGAATAAGGAGCATATTTTTCATATATTGCTGAAGCTTGCTCAATGATATACTTATAAACATTTTCTCCAGCATTCTTTCGATAAACAAGTACATAAATTGCAATAAATTCTAGTAGTATTAATTCCATGAAACCACCACCTTCTTATTTAAATTAAAGTTTCTATTATCTCTTCTGTAGGCTTTTTCACAAATATATCCGGTTTAATTATGACGTCTCTTGTTCCTAAATAATCTATTAAATATTCACTTGGATTATTTCTCATTATCTGACCACCGGCAGTTTTACGATAAATTATATTATGCTGAGGATCATTATTTTTATCAACATAAAATTCACAGACTTCAACAATTTCTCGTCTAAACTTTTTAGTCTCCTTATCCTGATATCCTCGGACATGAACACCCAATTGAATATAACGATAAATCGATTTTAAAAATTGATCAACATCAAGATTAGTCTCAAGTAAACTATATAATCGATGAGGAATTGATTGAGCTTTATCTGAATGAATGGTCGATAAAATATTATGACCTGAAGAAATAGAGTTTCGAACCGCAGTTACCGCTTCAGCACTTCGAACTTCTGATAATAATATCCATTTAGGATTCTGCCTCATACAAGTTACTAAAACTTCTGTATAAGAAGCAATATTATTTGTTTTCATAGCGACAATATCCCGATGAGGAAAAATTCGATCTAAATGAAGTTCTAATGTGTCTTCAATAGTAATAAGTTTTTCATTCTCTCTGGTATGAGCCGCTAAATACTTTACTAATTCTGTTTTACCAGAACCAGTTTCACCACTTACTAAAATATTGGCATTTCCTTGAACACACTTAATTAAAAATTCATGTATTTCTTCAGTAATATATTCTTCTTCTAAAATTTTCTCTTTTTTTAATCTAATTTTAGCTGGAGTTTTTCTCATTACTAAAGCTATTCCATTTCTCGCGATAGAATCGTGAATAAAATTAAGACGTAATTCCGCACTCTCAGCATCTAAAAAGGGATGAGCCATATTAAAAGTCTTACCCATAATATTAGAACATTGAAAAGCAATCTTTTCCACCATAGCATTATTTATATCATTATTTTCCACACGATAAATACCTTGTGATAAACTTTTTAACCATAATTGCCCATTATTACTATATGAAATATCCGTAATATCATCATCTTCTAAATACTTTGTTAATTTACCAAAATCAACATTAGTAAACATACTATCATTATACATATAGATCCCTCTCTATTCTTTTATTAGTTTTAACCTTCAATATCAAAATCAAAATCATCATCAAAATCAGGAAGCAATGGATCATTAACATCAGGCAATTCATCTTCAGGAACAAATCCTGTGCTTATATCAATGAAAGATCTAATATATTGATTAGTTATCGTAATCGCTCCCGGTTCTGTATGATAAGCTTCAGTATTAGGAACAGGAATAAGTTCCGCTTTAATATAATTAATATCGCCCAAATAAAAGGATTTTCTAATTAATAAATGTAATTCTTCAGGAACAGCAAAAATTATAATGCTTGGAACACGTTCTTCTTCAGTATTTTCAAAAACATGTTTTCCCGTTTTATCTTTTACTGTTAAAACTTTTATATTAGAAGCTAATCTTCCTACTATAATTTTTCCTTCTTCATTAAAAGCTTTAAAATAAATATCTATATAATTACCAGGAAAAATAGAATTCCCATAAGTCATTTCCATATTAACAGGAAAATTAACTGCTTTATGCCCTTCCGGAATTTGCATAAAAGCACTATCTGGTAATTCAGCAGCATCAACAATCGTTTCCTTATAAAATAAACTACCCGCAGGAATAACGGTGTTATAATTAGCATATTGGCCAACTATTAAATTAGGATTTTTAATTATCTCTCCGATCACCATTTTTGGTGGAATTTCAGCATAACCAATCATATTTTCAGTAATTCTTTCACGCGGTTGAATTGTTTCTAAAGCATAAGGCATACTAATTGGTTTAATAGCCTGTTTAATACGATAATTATAACCAACATATAAAATTAGAACTCCTATAATTACCCCCAAAACAGTAACTGTATTTTTGTTAGCCATAAATTTTTTCAAATGAAACATTAAATTATTCATATAAATATCCTCCTTATTTTTAAAACTTCTTTATTATTCATTAATTATTATAACATACCTTTTATAATATAAACATTTATTTTAATTATTTATGGTGTTGCTGAAGAAATTATAACCTTTCCATTTCCTGTATTTGTTCCTGCAGTCATTGAACCTCTTGTAACTCCACCAATATAGCCAGAACCACCACCACCACCATAATCATCATTATCACTATAACCAGGATAATCTGTAGAACCACCAGCACCACCGTAATAACCGCCGCCACCGCCACCAGCATTCCTAGTGCTTCCAACTCTAGCTCCATTTCCTCCTTGGCCTAATGTTCCAACTCCTCCTAAAGTTGTTCCTGGGTTACTAGCTGTCCGAACAATTCTAGGTTGTCCTCCTCTACTTTGAGTAGCTCCCCCACCTGGTCCACCATAATAACCAGTTCCATCACCACCGCTTGTTCCTCCACCTGCTCCTCCTGAAGAAGATGAATTATTACTTACACCACCACCACCACCAGCAACAATTATTCTATTACTTAAAGATGTTCCTCCTCTTCTTATATCGGTTCCTCCACCACCATTATATCCACCAATACCACCACCATTATATCCACTTCTTCCCCCTACATAAATATATAACTTTTCACCAGCTGATAAATTTAATAATCCTGTTGAATAACCACCTTTTCCACCATTTGTTCCTTCACCCTGAGCCCCCCAAACCTCTAATTTATAAGTTCCAGAATAAGGAGCTGTAAATGTTTGAGAACCACCTGTATAAGTAAAAGTTTTTGTAGTAAAAGGGATTACTTCAACAATATTTGAATAACGCCAAGCGGATTTACCCCCATCACTTTCTGCTCGAACCCGAAACTCAACAAAAGAAATAGAATTAGGGATAGTATAATTTACATTAATAGTTGTTCCATTATTTTTAACTAAGGTCCAATCATTATTTCCGTATTTCACTTCTAAACGATAATTTTTATTTCCTTGAGGATACCCCCAAAAATTAGTACTCCCCCATTTCACATTTATTGTTCCTCCACTAAGAACTCCTAAAAGAGGAGTCGGATTAACAAAAGGATCTGGGGCCGCTGGAGGAATATGATCAGTAATCATAATAGTTTCTGAATAAGTCCATTCTGATACTCCACCGTCACTTTCTGCTCGAACACGATAACGAATCTTTTCACTAGAACAAGAAGTATCTTGAAAAGATCTAGTTAAAGTCCCCGTATTTCTAACAAATTGCCATGTTCCTCCATCACAACTTACTTCTAAGCGATAATTTTGACCACTACTAGGATTTCCCCAAAAAGTAGTAGGAAACCATTCTAAAGTAATGTTCTGACCTTCAGTAATTAATAAAGACATGTTATAAAAAGGACCCGGACTATTAGGACCAACTGAAATAGCATCAACTGCAAACTTCGTTTCTAAAATAGCATTTAAATTATTTGGTATATTAAAATCAACTTCATCAAAATGATAAACTTTTAAATCAAAACCAACATCAATTCCCAAACTAACTTTAGGTGGTAATTCATTGATATGATAAAAAACTATTTCCCGATCATCAGTACGACCAAATGATTCAGAAAAACGACGTAAAAAGTTTTCCACAAACTTTTCTTCAATTATTTTTATTTCTCCTTCACGACGATAATGCCCTAAATCAAGAGCATCAAGCATTGAAGCCTCTGTTACTTCCTTTAATAAATAATAATCATGAGAACCAGTTGTTGCTATCGTTTGAAAAGCATTTAAAAGAGCAATACCTATAATCCCCATTACTACTACAAAAATTCCCCAATAGGATTCTTTCACACTATCTCCTACCTTCTACCTTAAAATCATATCTTATTTTTATTCTTATAATAATTTTACCACAAACAAAATAAAATAAGCATTAAAAATTACCTTTCTAAATAGTCAGAACCCTTAAAAGGCTCAACTAAGGATAATCCCTCATAATCTTGTTGCCTTAAAGCTTCATATATCATTATCGAAACACAATTAGATAAATTTAAAGTTCTAATTTTAGTCGTTATCGGAATCCGAATACAATTATTAATATTTTCTTGAAGAATGTTTTTGGGCACTCCTCTACTTTCAGAACCAAAAATAAAATAAATGTTTTCTTTACTAACATAAGAAAAAGAAGTTGGAAGTTTCTTTCCATATCTAGTAATAAAATAAAATGTTCCTTTATTTTTAGAACAAAACTCATCATAATTTTCATAAAGTTCATAATCTATTTCTTTAAAATAATCTAAGCCACTTCTTTTTAAATATTTATCATTTAAACTAAAACCTAACGGTTTTATAAGATGTAATTTTGCTTCTCCCCCCAAACAAGTTCTCATAATATTACCCGTATTTTGTGGAATTTCTGGTTGATATAAAACTATATTAATCATTAGTAAAAAACAACTTCCTCTATTACATCATTTTCCTTTAAAAACTTTATAATACTAAACTTAGTTAAATCTTTCCCGTTTATAAAAGTTACTAATTCTGCATCTCGGTAAAGACCTAAAGCAGGAACTTCTTGAAAATACTTTTTTTGTTTTTTAAGTTCTTTATTACTATAAATATTATCTAACTCTTCAGAAAAGTTTTCCCCCCTTAAAGGTTTTACATCAATATAAGTTATTTCTTCTTGAAGATTATAATCAATAATAATCTTTTTTAATTTTTTATCAAATTCCCTGGAAGCCTCATCACCTCTTATCCCAAAATAAATAACTACATCTCGTTTATCATTAATATAATTATGAAATTCATCAATTAAAACTTCTTTTATATAATCAACTATAATGGTTGTATTTTCTTTCTTTTCTTCATACAAAGAATGCCAATTTAAAGCCTGAATTACTAAAATTATAGTTCCTAATAAAATTAATAATAGAATTAAATGATTTTGATAATTCCTTTTTTTCTTCATGATAACGCCTCCTATTTCTTTTTAATTTTAACATATTTTGCTAAGAAAAGATAGTTATTTAAAACGTTCTTGAATAATTTTAATATTTCTGTTAATTACTTTTTCTCCTCGCCAAGATCCTGATAAATAACCATACTTTTTCTTAAATTCTTTTTTGGTTAAAGGCTGATAATCATTAATGTTGATAAATTCTAAACCTGTTGGTGCGAAAACAAGATTTTCTTCATTATTCTTTTTATTATAGGGACATACTTGCATACATTTATCACAGCCATAAATACAATTTGTAAAATGTTTTTGCTCTTGAATTGTTAACGCTCCTTTTTTTTGAGTTAAATAAGCTAAACAAAGATTAGCATTTAAAATACCATTATCATTTAAAGCTCCTGTTGGACAAGCACTAAGACATAAATTACAATTTAAACAGCTTAAATTTAAAGGTTGATCAAAAGGTAGTTTAATATTTATTAACATTGTCCCAATAAAAACATAAGAGCCAAACTTTTCATTAATTAATAAATTATTTTTCCCAATAAAACCAAGACCCGCCCGATAAGCTAAAGTTCTCTCACAAAGAGCTTCTGTATCAACAGTAATTTTATACTCTAAAAAGGGTATTTCCTTTTTAATAAAAGTCGCTAAAGATTCTAGTTTTTCCCTTAATACTAAATGATAATCTTTTCCCCAAGAAACAGAAGCAAAATAAACTTCATCATCTTTAATTTCTTCTAATTGTTTACAAGTTTGAGGATAAGACATTAATATTACAATAATTGATTGAACATTCTTCATTAATAATTTAGGATTAATCTTTTCTTCAATTGTTCCTTTTTGAAAATCAGAACAATAATTTAATTTAGCTTGTAGTTTTAATTTTTCTTCAATCTCTATTAATCGACTAGGATCAGCTATACCAAGAGCATTAATACCAATCCTTTTACTATATTTTTTAATTTGTTTCTTTAAAGTTAAATAATCCATCTTAAACTCCTCACCATATATCATAACATAATAAAAAGAACCTATTATTTAATAGGTCTTTTTAAAGTTATTTAGCTGCCATCCCTCCATCAATTCGAAAAGCTTCTCCACTTATATACTTTGCTTTATCTGATATTAAGAAACAAATTAAATCCGCCACTTCTTCATTGGTTGCATATCTTCCTAAAGGAATATCCTTTTCAAAAGCATTTTTAACTTCAAGAGGAGCATCCGGTAAAGATTTTTCTTCAATTGAACGCATCATCCTATTATCTACAGGACCAGGACAAATCGCATTAACAGGAATTCCATATGGTCCTACTTCAATAGCAGCGGTTTTTGTAATTCCTAAAACAGCATGTTTAGACGCTATATAAGGAGCCATTCCTACTACCCCAATAAAACCAGCAACAGAAGAAGTATTAACTACACTTCCTTCCCTTTGAGCAATCATTAATGGTAAAACATATTTTAAACCAAAATAAACGCCTTTAACATTAATATTTAATACAAAATCTAAATCTTTTTCTTCAGTATCAATTATACTATTAACACTACCTTCTACTCCAGCATTATTAACAAATGCATCAATTCGGCCAAATTTAGAAACAGTCTTTATAACATAATTCTCTACTTGTTCTTCTTTAGAAACATCAGTTGGAACTAATAAATAATCACTTTCTTTTAAATTTAAATTAGACACTAACTTCACTAATTCTTCTTCATTAATATCCACTAAAACTAATTTAGCCTCTTCCTTCGCTAATTTCTTGACAACAGCTGTTCCAATTCCTCCAGCAGCTCCAGTTATAACTATCACTTTGTTTTTAAAACTCACAAACATTCCTCCTATATCTCTATTTTTAGTTTAACATCATCATTTTTAAAAAACAATCTTTTCATTTTAATATTTTAACCACTTTACAATCTTTTATTACTTTTATAAAATCCCAACCACTTTTTCAACTTCTAAAACAAAAGCGATCCCTTTCCCAGGAGCATTCAAATCAACTAAAGTAGTAATCTTTTTCAAAATAATTTCTACTTGTTCTTCTAAAACAATAATAAAAATCATTTCTTTTTCTGGTTCAATTGGAAGTCCAAATAATTTAGCCTTATCCCGAATACTAGATCCACGCCCCGTTAATACTGTCGCCCCAACTGCTCCTTCCTTTTTTGCTCCTTTTACTACTTTAGAAGCATCTCCCTTATTAACTATAACAACAATTAACTTATGATTTTTCTCTTCCATCAATATTCCCCTTTCTCTATTAAAGTTAAAAGATCTGCTATTCCTCTACATTTTTCTAAATTTAATAAAAATGCTATTCCCTTACCAGGTTTTATTAAAGAACCTGCTTTAACTACACTATTAAAGATTTTAATCGCCATCTCTTTTTTAACCACAATAAAAACTATTTCTTTTTCTGGTTGATATTCAATTCCTAACACATTCTGATAAATATCTTTTTCCACACTACCTTTACCATAAACCAAAGTCCAACCTACTGCCCCACCTTTTTTAGCTGTTTCTATAAGTTTAGAAGCTATTCCTTTTTTAACAATAACTACAATTAATTGTTGCTTTTCAAAATTATCGTTCATTTCTTTTTCCCCCTTCTTTTATTTTCCTTTCATATAATAAACCTAAAACCAAAATAAAAAGAATTGGCACTAAAGCCACTAAAGCAATCATCCCAAAACCCTCTATAAAGACATTACCACCATGAATTTTATGAGCACAACTAACAGTTATAGCTAAAAGGAAAGTGGCAATCATTGGTCCTGTAACTACACCTCCAGCATCAAAAGCAATCGCTACAAATAAAGGATCTACATATCTTGTTAAAATTAAAATTAAAACATAACCAGGTAAAATAAAATACCATAAAGAAATATTAGTTAAAATCCTTAACATTGTTAAAGCTATTGAGCTTCCAACTCCCAAAGAAAGAAAATAAAGAAGTATTTTTTGATTAATAAAACCACTTGTCATTTTTTCTATTTCCATATTCAATATTTTTACTGCTGGTTCAGCCATCGTTACTATAAAACCTAAAACAAACCCAATCGGAACAATTAACCAAAGATGTTCCAAATTCCCTAATTCATAACCTAAATCATTTCCTAATTTAATAAAACTAATATTAACACCATGTAAAAATAACACTAAACCAATAAAAGTTATTAATAAACCTGATAATAATTTAAAAAATTGTTCTTTAGAAAGTTTTAAAATAGTTAATTGCATACCAATAAATATTAAAACTAAAGGTATTAAAGCTAGAAATGAATCTTTTAAAACTACTAAAATACCACCAAAAAGAGAAGTAATCATTTAAATATCACTCCTAACAATAAAACAGCTAGAATTGGACCAATGGAAGCTAAACCAACAAAGCCAAAATTTTCATCTGAAGTTTTTTTAATTCCTTTAATTGAAGTAATGCCTACTCCTAAAGCCATAATAAAAGGAACAGTCACAGGACCTGTTGTAACCCCACCAGCATCAAAAGCAATCGGAAAAAAGTCTGGTGCTGAAAAATAAGCCAAAATAAAAACTAAAATATAAGAACTAAATAATAAATATTTTAAGGGAATAGAAAAAATACTTCTTAATAAAGATAAAACTAAGAAAATCCCAATTCCTAATGAGACAACAACCAAAACTAAATACTTTGATATAAACCCACCAAAGACATAATCAGTATGATCAGCTAACAATTGAACTCCAGGCTCGGCCATTGTTACAGCAAAGCCTAAAATAAAACCGAATAATAAAATTGACCACAGTCCCGCTTGACTAATAATAGTTTTTCCTACTAATTCTCCTAAAGGTAAAAGACTACTTTTAGTTCCTATTAAAAACAAAGTAAAACCAATAATAACTATTAAAACACCAATTAAAAAAACAATGATATCTAAAAATTCTTTAGTTTTAAAAAAGAATTCTAAAATTAAAATAATAAAAGTAATAGGAAGAATTGATTTTAAAACATCAATAAGCGTTTCTTTTATATTCATGAAAACCTCCTATCTAATATATATATAATTATAACACGTATAATTCTACTTGTATGCCAATGAAGTAATTAATCTTGGTATATGGTAGAATATTTTTTATCTTATTTTTATAAAAATAAGATAAAAAAATCGCGATTGAGTTCAGGCGAATTATAACACGGGTCTTTAGTATCCATAAACATGACGGCCTAGCTCTTTTTTAATATTTTCCTATTTTAAGATGGTGAGGTTTTTATATCTATATCACTCGCGTGATGAGGAGTATTGAAGTAAATAAGAGTCCAATCGCTACTACAAGGAAAGGAGTACGAAGTTATGAATTACGTACTAGCTATTGATATAGCTAAAAACAAAAGTATGGTTTCTTTAATCAGTTCTGGTGGAGAAATATTAATCAAACCATATGACATTAATCACACATTAATTGATTTTAAAAATTTAAAAAAAAGGATAGAAAACTATGATATCTATCACGGTGATTTAACTGTATTTATGGAATCTACTGCTAATTATCATTTATCAGTAAAAAGATTTTTTAAAGAAGAAACAGATTATGAAGTTCATGTTATTAATCCACTTCACTCTGCTATGCATAAAAGAAATCTTAGAAAAACTAAAACTGATAAACAAGATTGTTACAACTTAGCCGATTTATACTTTACCGGCAAAGTTAAAAACTATGCTGATCATAAACAATATTATTTAAATTTAAATGATATGGCTAGAGAGTACCAATTCTTAGTAGAAAATACAACTAGTCTTAAAAATAAGTTTAAAGGACAAGTTAATTTAACTTTTCCAGAATATGAAAACTTATTTAAAGGAGCACTAATCTATTCTAATACTGCTTTATCACTAATCGAAAGATATCCTCATGCAGATATTTTAACTAGTACGAGAGTTGATGCAATAAGCAATTTTATGGCTAAACTTAATGGCAGACATGAAGGACACTACAAAAGAAAAGCTGCTTTAATTAAAAAAACTGCTAAAACAAGTTATCCAGCCGTTTCTAAAGATGATGAAAAAGTTAATAATTTAATTATTACTACTAAATTACTAAGATATAACATTGCATTAGTTGATGATTTAAAAGAAAAACTAATCGATAAAGCTAAGCAATGTTATCTGTTTGAATCTATTAACTCTATTAATGGTTTTGGGGAATTAACTACTGCTTTGATTATTGCAGAACTCAAAGATATAAACAGATTTAATAACATAAAAGAATTAACTGCTTATTGTGGATTAGATCCAACAATTAAACAATCCGGTTCTTCTGTTAATGGAAAAGGTCATATTTCTAAGACGGGGAATAAATATATTAGAAGAATTTTATTTAATACTATTTGTAATATTATTATGACTTCTAGTAGAAACAATCCTGATAATGAAATACTTGTTTATTATAGAAAAAAACGCAATGAAGGTAAACATCATTACGTCGCTGTAATAGCTTGCACTACCAAGCTATTACGCTTAATTCTCGCATTATGCAAGAAAAACACAAATTGATATGTAATTAGTTCCCACAACTATTTATATATTACATATTACACTTCAACACATTATATTCTTAATTTTTTTTAAAATTAAATATTTCGTGTGTTTTTGTCACGTTTATATTACCACAATAATTTATTATTGACAAATCTTAGATAGTCATGCCGCAGACTATGACCGCAACCTAAGTGATTGTATTTTTTGGCAAAAAAATACAAAACACTTTCCATTAAATACTTTAAACAGTATAATAACTGTCACGAGAGCAAAGTCTCTAAATCAATATCGGTCACTAAATGACCTGAAAGTTTTAATGGGGTGTTTTGTAATGAATATTATAGAAGAACAAAAAGAAAATATCAAGGGAATTTTACATGGTTTTGATCGCATGTTAAATAAAAAGGTAAGTTCCCGTTTATTATTAAAATGGGAATTTAACATTTTATATGATTATTTTAGTATAATAACTATTAAATTTGAATTGAAGTTGCTTTTATAGGAGGTAAAAAATGAAAAAGCATCTTACAAAAGATTTAAGAGTTATTATTGAACAACTTTTAAACAATGGAATGAATTTTACTGAAATTAGTGATGCCATAAGATATGACAGGACTACCATTTCAAAAGAAATTAGAAAACACTTTTATAAAAAATATCCTTCAAAATTTAACAACTGCACAAACTTGTGTATGAATAGGCATCTTTGCGGTAGTTTTGATTGCAGTAATAAAAAAGATTGTTATGAAGAGTTTATGTGTGAATTTTTAAAAAAACCACCTTATGTATGTAATGCATGTGATAATAAAGCAAGATGTCGAAATATAAAACATTATTATGATGGAGTAAAAGCTCATAATTCTTATTTAAAAACATTATCTTCTTCTAGAGAAGGCTTTCACATTAACAAAAAAACCATTAATCTTTATTAATAAAACTATTGTTCCTTTAATTAAAGAGAAAAGGCAAAGTATTAATCATATCTTCATAAATAATCCTAAAATTCTTTCTTTTTCTTTACCAAGTTTTTATTCTTATATTGATAATGGATTATTTGATCTTCAAAACATGGATTTACTAAGAAAAGTTAGTTATAAAAAACGAAAGAAAAAGAAAAATAACAAAATAATTTTAAGCAATCACAGAATAAATAAGACTTATGATGATTATTTAAAATATATTAAAAAGAATCCTAATGCTTCAGTTGTTCAAATGGATACTGTTGAAGGAAAGAAAGGAAAAAGTGAAAAGGTTTTATTAACTCTGTTATTTTTAAAATCAAACGTCATGTTAATTTTTCTTTTAGATTCCAACACTAATTCAGCAGTTAACAAAGTTTTTGATAATATTAAAAGAGCTATAGGTATTGATAACTTTAAAATACTATTTGAAGTTATTTTAACTGATAATGGCTCAGAATTTATAAACTCTTCAATAATAGAAACAGACTTTGAAAAGAATAAAATTATTAATATCTTTTATTGCGATCCTTACGCCTCTTGGCAAAAAGGAGCTTTAGAAAAAAACCATGAGTTTATTAGATATTATTTAAGAAAAGGAATTTCTTTTAATTTTCTAAAACAAGAAGACTGTAATTTAATGTGTAATCACATTAATAGCACTTCTAGAAAAGAATTAAAAAATAAAACACCAATAGATATGTTTGAATACAAATGTTTATTAGAAAAGTTAAATATTAATTTAATAAGCCCAAACGAAGTTAATTTATCAAAAAATCTATTTAAAAAGTAATTTAATTTTAATAAATAAAGCAACTTCATATTCAAATTTTTTTAAAAAAATTTGAAATTAAACGGGAATTTAACATTAAAATTTTAAAAAACATACCCTTTTAATCTTTTTAGTGTGCTTATATTTTTAAAAAAACTTCCTTTTCTACGTTATTATATTACTTTTTCTGTTTTTTTTCTATAAAAAAGTATAATTTTGACCTTTAAATCCAATACTTTCAGTTTTTACTAAACAAACGGGAACTTACTTTTTAATTCAACCTGGTTTTGATCGCATTGTATTCAATGGGTTCATTAGACAGCTTTGTAATACTAGACAAATGTTGTATTATCTAATTCAAAATGATGTTAAATTAGTAGATTTTCATAAATTTGCAAATGAGCAAACTAATAAATTATGTAGCCATATCGATAATATCGTCAAAGAAGAAAATCGACCAATGATATATGTTTCCAAATCAGGGGTTAACAAAGAAGATGTCATTAATTCTTTAAAAGGCAATCCAATTAAAAAAGGATTAGTATGTGCAATTAGTACTTTAGAGGTTTGTAAAACAATGACTGTTAAAGGGAATAAAGAATCTAAAAAACTTGAGGTTATGTGGAAACCAACTAAATGTAAATATTATTATTTATATTTCTTAGATGAAATGTTTGGTTGGATGTATTTTAAAATACAAACCTGGTTTCCTTATAATGCTCAAGTATATATAAATGGGCGGGAATATTTATGCAAACAATTAGATAATGAAGGTATTAAGTATGAGCGTTTTAATAACTCTCTTACTAGTATAAATAATATAGAAAGGGCTGAAGAAATATTAGATCACCTTTTCAATATGAATATTGAAAGAAAATTAGATTACTTCTCACAAAAATTCAATCCACTTCTTACCAATATTAAAGAAAAATTGGATCATGAATATTTTTGGACGGTTTTTGAATGTGAGTTTGCGACCGATATTATGTTTAAAGATAGGGAAACAGTAGAGAATATTTTCCCATCTCTAGTCGAAACTGCATTCACAACTTTCAAGTGTGATGATATTATGTCTTTTTTTGGACGTAAGTTAGATTATAAGTTTCAGGGGGAAATTGTCTCCGATTTAAGAAAACGATATCAAGGTTTTCGGATTAAACATAAAATGAAATCTAACCAAGTTAAAATGTATGACAAATATTCTATCATTAGAATCGAAACTACTATTAATGATCCCCATGAATTTAAAGTATGGAAATATAAGTTTAATGATGATACTGGAGAAAAAATAGAAAATAGTGGGCACTGGATCCTTATGGGAAAAAGTGTTTCCAATTTATATCGATATGCTGAAGTAGCAAAGGCTACTAATACAAGGTATATTAATGCCCTTCCAGCTACAAAAGATATTGTTACCCCGGTAAAAGAGATTGAAACTATATCTTCCATAATTATTGTTAATGAAAGAAGAATATCAGGATTTAATTTCCTTTCAAGTGCAGATTCTAAAATACTAGAAATCATTGCGTCTGGGGATTTTATTGTTAACGGTATCACCAATAAAACCTTAAGGTGCAGATTGTTTAGGAATCAAAATTTTAATTCCAAACAAGTATCTTCTAAAACATCAAGACTTTTAAACAAACTAAAACACCACGGTATAATTAAGAAAGTTAATCACTCATCAAAATACTATTTAACTACTAAGGGCAGAAAGATTATTAATTCCATTTTGCTATTCAAGAAAATAGACTTACCTAATAATTTTGCCTAGCTTTTGTTTTATTTAATCATAAAAAACCACCACTATTAGTGATGGTTTTTCTTATGTCTTTATATTTTTTCTTGCTATTTTTGTTTCTTTTAAGATTTATATATCATAACATTAATAATTTTAATAAATAAAAAGAAAAGAAGGTGGATAGATTGAAAATATCACTTAAAAAAGTAACGTTCAAATACTTTTCAGAGAGTGAGTGTTTTGTTTGAAATCATCTCTCACTGGAAGCGCTGTATTATCTATATCTCTAGTGCCTATAAAATTAATGACTAAGCTTTCACCATCAGTAGTAACTGATGGTAAAATGGCTTTAATCATAGTTCTTTTAACTTTTAAATTAAGATCATCAAAAGAGTTAAGGTATGTATCTAATATATTTAAAATTAAATCAGCCATATCTTTATCTTTTATTTCAGTATGATCTCTTTTAGTTATTTCTTTAATTTGTTTTTCTAAGTTTTTATTTGTTTCTTTAAGTTTTTTAATCTTATTATTTATCTCATCCATTTCACTAATTTCAATATAGGGTATTTTTTCAATATAACCTTCAATAGAGCTTTCGTTTTTATTAATAGCTTTTCTTAAAGTTTTAAGTTCTTCATTAATTTTAGTTTCTTTATCAAAAATACTAGTAGAGATATCTTTTAATTTTAAATATAACTTAGAAGTAGGAAGAGATACTTTTTTTATTTCTTCCATTACCAAATCATCAATAACTCTTCCATTAACATTAGGGCAGTTACATTTAACTCTTCTGCTTTTTTCTTTTAACTCACACATATAGTTAAATTTTCTTCTGCCAAGTTCATCATAACCTGGTGATGTTTTAGCTCTCATAAAAGAGCCGCAGAAAGAACATCTAATAATACCTGATAATAAAGCATTAGTAACACTAGCATGGCGATATCTTTTACTAGTATTTCCCTTAATTATGTTTTGAACTTCTACCCAATCTTTTCCAGATATAATTCCCTTGTGTTTTCCAACAGATACTATCCACTCAGTAATATCTTTATCAACTATAACAGGCTTTCCAGTAGAGGATTTACCAGTACCTGTTTTGTTATAAACCATTAAACCATTTTTACCGTTAAATCTATCAATATCAGCATGAATATCAATTTTAAAATTTTTAAAATAATTATAAGTATGCATATCAGCAATAGCATAAACTGGATTAGTTAAAATATTTTTAAGAGTCCATCTTGTATAATTTTTATTGTTTTTAGTTTTAATATCATTATTAATCAAAAAGGTTTCTAATTTAGTTTGAGAACGAAGTTCAAACATCTTAGAAAAAATTAATTTAATAACTCTAACTTCATCCTCAACTGGAGATAATTTAAATAACTTTCTTTTCTTATCATCATTATCTTTAACATACTCAACAGCCTCAGATTTAAACCCGGTAGGAGTAGCACCACCAAGCCACCTTCCAGTTTTAGATAAAGCAATCATATTATCAGTAATACGCTCAGCTATAGTATCTCTTTCTAATTGAGCAAATACAGAAGTAATATAAATCATAGCTTTTCCCATCGGACTTTCAGTATCAATATTTTCAGTAACAGATATTAAACTAACATTATAATCAGTTAACTCCTCAAGCAGTGAACTAAAATCACTAACATTACGACTAATACGATCTAACTTATAAAAGACAATAGCTTTTATTTCATTATTTTGAATAGCTTTTAACATATTTTGAAAAGCAGGTCTTTTAGTATTAGCACCACTATAACCTTCATCCTCATAAATAATAATATCTTTTTTAATATCAATATCATCATACTTCATATTAATAGCTTTTTTACAAGCTTCAATCTGAATAGAAGTACTATCTCCTTTTCCAGTAAACTTAGATTTACGTGAATAAATAGCAATCTTTCTAGTATCCTTTTCCATAGAATCCTCCTTAATATACCATTCCCGATATGTGTATAGTCGTATTATACTACAAGAGAAGATATAAGCACAGAGGAAAAGAATGATTTGAAGATTCTAGTTAAATAATATTAATAAAATTTTGCTTTTTTTAATGCCCCTGGTTTAGTTACAAAAGTATTGAGATAATATTTAATGTTTATAATCATCTTATTATAACAATCTATTTTTTTATGACTGCATATAAATTCATTATTAATATAAATATGAATCTCATCAAAGTATATTTTAATAGAAACTATCTTACCACTAAATATTCTTACATAAAAGTAATATTAATTATTGTTTTCAAAAACGCCCTTTCCCTTGAAAAATTTTTGACATTGTTATACACAATATCTACACTTTGTCAAATATTCAAATATGTCTTATCTTGTATTTATTATGCTTTATAATTAATATTGCTCTTTTAATATGAACTTTTATTTCTAACTTTCATTTTACCATGCAATCTTTAAATTATTTAAAATAAAAAAGTTCATAAAGAACTTTTAAAAGGAAGTTTATTGGTTAATTTTTACTAAATACTTTTTCAATCTCTTCCATGGGCTGATTTAGATTCATAGCTTTGCCGTATTTAAGAAAATAGGCTAAATATTCAATATTACCACTACCACCTCTAATTGGTGATGCAGTAAAATCTTTTAAAGTAAAATTAAATTCATGAAATTCTTCAATTGTTTTTTTTACAATTTTAATGTGTAGATCTTTATTAAGAACAATACCACGATGTTTTTTAACCATTTTCTTACCAGCTTCAAATTGAGGTTTTATTAAACAAACTACTTCTGTTAAATTTTCTATAGAGCTTAATTTGTTTAATAAAAGAACCACTGAAATAAAAGAAACATCAATTGTTGCTATTTCAGCATCATTTATCAATGAATTTTCAATAGTTCTAAAGTCTTGATCTTCATATAAAAATACTTTATCATTATTTTTCAATTCTTCAACCATTTGGTTTCGTCCAACATCAATAGCAATTACTTTTTTAACTTTATTTTTTAAGGCGACATCGGTAAAACCACCTGTTGAAGAACCAATATCTATTAATATTTTATCTTTCAAATTAAGGCCAAAAACATCAATTGCTTTTTCTAACTTTAAACCACCTCTTGATACGTATTCATTAGTTTTTCCTTTAATTTCAATCTTACTATCAATCGGCACAGAAGAGCCTGGTTTAGTAATTTTTTTTTCGTTACAAAAAATAGCTCCTGTTTTTATTGCTTCTTGAGCCTTAGTTCTTGTTTTAAACATTTTCTTTTTAACTAACAACATATCTAATCTAATCATATAAACCTCTCTTTCAAACAATTAAACAAAAACTAAAGTTTTTGTTTAATGTTTTTTGCCACATCCACCATCTTGACGACAGCATCCTGGGTGAGCCATACCGACTATTTTATTAGGTTGCCATTTTAATGTGACTTTTTTCATGATTCACCTCCTTTAGTATTTCATAACAGGGTTTTCCATGATAACTTGAATTATATTTTCATTTTGCGATATTTTGCTTAATATTTTAGGTAAAAATATTTTTTCTAACATACATGTGTAATTAGACTTGGTAAGAGGAAATCCATTTTCCCATATATTGGCCATTGGGCATCCTCCTAAGCAGATTAATCGAAGATTACAAGTACGACAATCCCCTTTTTGGTTTTCATAATTAAGCTTTTTTAAAAATTTTTGCTTTTTCAAATCAATTTCTATTTCATCTGTTATTTTCCCAAACATAACTATATCAGAATAGGGATCTTGCATTTTTGCAACTTCAACGCAAGATGTAATCATCTTTTCAGGAGTAACGACAAAATTACCATCACCCATACCACAATAATTGCCAGTTGTTGGTCTCGTAAAGTAACCAGTGTCGATTAAAATATCTAATTCATTGTTTGCCACATATTCAATTACATCTATTAAATTATTTGCGTAGTCTTTAGCACTTGGTTGCAATTGTTTTGTTCCTCTTGAAATATCATTAATTAAACAAGGTTCTAGCTTAACAACCTTTACTTTTAAATTTATTAATTCATTAACTATTTCTCTCATTTTAGTAACCGTATCATCAGTTATTATACATTGAACGATTATTTCTAGTCCACCAGCAATTAGTTCTTTAATATTATTAATAACTACAACTCCAGAAAACTTGTTATTATAAAATGGTCGTTGTTTTTTTTGGCCGACAACATCATAAGACACTCGGACATTAGCTTTTCTCTTTATTAGCCAATCTCTTGTTTCGGGTGAAAAAGTAGCGTTGGTAACGACATGTATTTGAACTCGTTTAAAAACTGTATCAGCATATTCTACTATTTCTTTAACTTTATCTATATATAATAAAGGCTCTCCTCCACCAACTAAATAAAGATCTAAAGTTTTTGCTTCTTTATTATATTTTCTAGCATAATCTATAGTTTTTTTAGCAGTTTCAAAATTAATTGTTTCTTTTGTTTTTCCACCTTGTGAATAACAATAAATACAGCGTAGGTTGCAATCGTATGTAGGCATAAGAGCTAAAGAAACATGGAGTTTGTTAGGTTTATCTATTTCAATGTCTTTTGTTTCTTCATAAACTTCTTCCATCACTTCTTCTAGCTCCTTTTTAGAGGCGTTACTGATAAAGGTTATTTGATCAGGCGCTAAAATAGCATAATTGTTTTCTCCCTCTAATTGAACATATGTAACATTTTTCATTTAATCACCAACTTCATGTTATTAATATTATAACACGTATAATTCTACTTGTATGCCAATGAAGTAATTAATCTTGGTATATGGTAGAATATTTTTTATCTTATTTTTATAAAAATAAGATAAAAAAATCGCGATTGAGTTCAGGCGAATTATAACACGGGTCTTTAGTATCCATAAACATGACGGCCTAGCTCTTTTTTAATATTTTCCTATTTTAAGATGGTGAGGTTTTTATATCTATATCACTCGCGTGATGAGGAGTATTGAAGTAAATAAGAGTCCAATCGCTACTACAAGGAAAGGAGTACGAAGTTATGAATTACGTACTAGCTATTGATATAGCTAAAAACAAAAGTATGGTTTCTTTAATCAGTTCTGGTGGAGAAATATTAATCAAACCATATGACATTAATCACACATTAATTGATTTTAAAAATTTAAAAAAAAGGATAGAAAACTATGATATCTATCACGGTGATTTAACTGTATTTATGGAATCTACTGCTAATTATCATTTATCAGTAAAAAGATTTTTTAAAGAAGAAACAGATTATGAAGTTCATGTTATTAATTCACTTCACTCTGCTATGCATAAAAGAAATCTTAGAAAAACTAAAACTGATAAACAAGATTGTTACAACTTAGCCGATTTATACTTTACCGGCAAAGTTAAAAACTATGCTGATCATAAACAATATTATTTAAATTTAAATGATATGGCTAGAGAGTACCAATTCTTAGTAGAAAATACAACTAGTCTTAAAAATAAGTTTAAAGGACAAGTTAATTTAACTTTTCCAGAATATGAAAACTTATTTAAAGGAGCACTAATCTATTCTAATACTGCTTTATCACTAATCGAAAGATATCCTCATGCAGATATTTTAACTAGTACGAGAGTTGATGCAATAAG
The DNA here is from genome assembly GCA_050948865.1 of Bacilli bacterium. Taxonomy (GTDB): domain Bacteria; phylum Bacillota_I; class Bacilli_A; order RF39; family UBA660; genus SKGN01. The sequence goes on along the minus strand of JBMNEQ010000001.1, from coordinate 339,734 downwards.
CAATTTTATGGCTAAACTTAATGGCAGACATGAAGGACACTACAAAAGAAAAGCTGCTTTAATTAAAAAAACTGCTAAGACAAGTTATCCAGCCGTTTCTAAAGATGATGAAAAAGTTAATAATTTAATTATTACTACTAAATTACTAAGATATAACATTGCATTAGTTGATGATTTAAAAGAAAAACTAATCGATAAAGCTAAGCAATGTTATCTGTTTGAATCTATTAACTCTATTAATGGTTTTGGGGAATTAACTACTGCTTTGATTATTGCAGAACTCAAAGATATAAACAGATTTAATAACATAAAAGAATTAACTGCTTATTGTGGATTAGATCCAACAATTAAACAATCCGGTTCTTCTGTTAATGGAAAAGGTCATATTTCTAAGACGGAGAATAAATATATTAGAAGAATTTTATTTAATACTATTTGTAATATTATTATGACTTCTAGTAGAAACAATCCTGATAATGAAATACTTGTTTATTATAGAAAAAAACGCAATGAAGGTAAACATCATTACGTCGCTGTAATAGCTTGCACTACCAAGCTATTACGCTTAATTCTCGCATTATGCAAGAAAAACACAAATTGATATGTAATTAGTTCCCACAACTATTTATATATTACATATTACACTTCAACACATTATATTCTTAATTTTTTTTAAAATTAAATATTTCGTGTGTTTTTGTCACGTTTATATTACCACAATAATTTATTATTGACAAATCTTAGATAGTCATGGATCTAAAAAAAGAAATAAATTATACCTCTTTTTTCTTATTCAAAATTCAATTTTATTCTTTTTATAATAAAAAAACCTTATAAAATAAGGATTGTTTTTATCTTGGAGCGGATGATGGGAATCGAACCCACATACTCAGCTTGGAAGGCTGATATTCTACCATTAAATTACATCCGCAAAAACATTTCATAATTGATATTATACAGAACATAGTTAAAAAGTCAAACATAAATTTTAAAGTAAATGCCTTCTAAATTGATACTTTATAATATATATGTTAAACTTTTTATGGTGATTATATGAGAAAACTTTTAGTAAGTGATTTTGATAATACTCTTTTAAATAATGATGATTTTTTGAAAAACATTAAAATTATCAATGAATTTGTTAAACAAGGTAACATCTTCGTTATTGCGACAGGCCGTCATATAAATAGTTTGTTGAATTTAATAAAAACTTATGATATTAAATATAGTTATTTAATAAATAATGATGGTGGAATAATATTTGACCATAATTTGAATATTATTTATCAAAAGAACATTCCTAAAAAAACAGCCCAAAAAATAATTGAAATTTTTCAAAACAGTAATTGTTTAATTGACTGGTATGTTGATACAGGATTAGGAATAACAAAAGATGTCAATAACAATGTCAACGGATTAATAGGACGTTTTAATAATTTAAAAGAAGCAGAAGTTTTATTTAAAAACATTGTTACTTTACATAATGATATTCATGGCTATTTAACTTTAAAACATATTAATATTACTGAAAAAACAGTTACAAAAGGAAACGCAATCAAAATATTAAATAAAAAATTAAATCTTAAAGAAGATAATATTTATACTATTGGTGATACCATCAATGATATTTCGATGTCCATCTTTAATAGTTATTGTATGACTAATAGTCTTCCTGATTTAAAAAAGATTTGTAAAGGAGAATATCAGTCTGTTTATAATTTTGTTAAAGATATTCTTAACAACAAAATTTAAACGAAAAGAGGGATTATATTTTATTGAAAATTAAAAATTTAAAACGATATTTTTCTTATCAAAGAAAAAATAAAGGTTTATCCTTAAAAAATATAATTTTAAATGTTAACATGAATTTAGATCAACCTTTTTATACTAATTATAAAAAGATTAAGAATCCTTATAGTTTAATAGTTTTATGTAATAAATATAATAAATTACCCAAAAGTTTCATTCCTAACAATTTAGTTAAGATTCCTATTTTATTCTTTAAAGGCGAAAGAAATGAAAAACTTAATAAAATAGCCTTAACTCATTTTATTAAAATGGCTAAAGCAGCTAAAAAAGAGAATCTTACCTTAAAGATAATTTCTGGATATAGAACTCATCAATATCAAACTAAATTATATAATACTATTATTTTAAATAAAGGAAAAGAATACGCTGATAAATATTCTGCTCGTCCTGGTTTTTCTGAACATGAAACAGGTTTAGCAATTGATATTAATGATACTTCTCTTTCCTTTGAAGAAAGTCAAGAATTTAAATGGTTAAAAAACAATGCCCACTGTTATGGTTTTATTTTAAGATATCCAAAAGATAAAGAAACAATTACTGGTTATAATTATGAACCTTGGCATTATCGTTTTCTAGGAATTAAAATAGCTACGATTATAAAAAAGAAAAATCTTACTTTAGAAGAATATTATGCTTTATATATTAATTAAATAAAAATTAAGGTTTTAGTAAAGATAAACTAACCTTTTTTTTATCTTTTAATATTTCATCAACATAACAATCAACAATATCTCCTACTTGAACAATGTCTAAAGGATGTTTGACATATTGATTGGAAAGTTTAGATATATGAACTAAACCATCATCTTTTAAACCAATATCAATAAAAACCCCAAAATCAACAACATTCCGAACAGTTCCTTGTAACTTCATTCCCTTTGATAAATCTTCTAATTTTAAAATATCCTTTCTTAAAAGTGGTTTTTCTAATTTATCTCTAGGATCAGGAAGAGGAGTTTGTAAAGATTTAATAATTCCCTCTAAAGTATAATAATCTGTTTTCAAATATTCTAAATATTGATTAATATCTATTTTATTTAAAACTTCTATCATTTTCTTACTGCCAAATCTTTCTTCTAATAACTCCATTTTTTCTAATAATTTTAAAACTAAAACATAACTTTCAGGATGAATATTAGTTTTGTCTAAAGGATTATCACCATCAATAATTCTTAAAAAACCAATTGCTTGCTCATAAGTCTTTTCTCCCATTCCTTTTATTTCTTTTAATTCATTTCTATTATTAATAAAACCTTTCTTTTCACGGTATTTTATTAAATTTTTAATATTACCTTTATTCATCCCAGAAATATAATTTAACAAAGATTCACTAGCAGTATTAATATCTACCCCTACTTGATTAACCACTTTACTAACAACAAACTTTAAAGTTTCTTCTAATTCTTTAAGAGAAACATCATGTTGATATTGACCAACACCAATACTTTTAGGATCGATTTTTACTAATTCGCTTAAAGGATCTAAAAGTCTTCTCGCAATACTTATCGCACTTCGTTCTTCAACTTGTAAATGAGGAAACTCTTTAATCGCTAACTTACTAGCTGAATAAACAGATGCACCCGCTTCATCAACAATAATAAATGATACATCTAAATTATTTCTTTTAATAAAATTACTAATAAATTCTTCACTTTCCCTAGAAGCAGTTCCATTACCAATAGCAATAACATTAACCTGATACTTCTTAACTAATTCTAATAATTTTTCTTCACTTTTCTTTATTTCCTTTTGAGGTTCATGAGGAAAAATAATACTTATCTCTAAAACTATTCCTAAAGAATCAATTACCGCCAATTTACAGCCTGTTCTAAAAGCTGGATCAAACCCTAAAATTACTTTATCTTTTAAAGGTGGTTGTAAAAGTAATCTTTCTAAATTTTTAGAAAAGACTTCAATCGCTACTTCCTCACCTTTAACCGTTAATCCCTTTCTAATTTCTCTTTCTATACTCGGCTTTATTAAACGCTTATAACCATCTTCTATCGCTTCTTTAACTATCTTTACAACAAAAGAATTATTATTTTTAATTATTTTTTCTTCTAAATACTTAGATATCTCCTCTTCTAAAACATCTACTTTAACTGTTAAAATACTTTCTCTTTCTCCTCTATTTATTGCTAAAATACGATGAGATTTTATATCTTTAACTTCTTCTTTAAAATCATAATACATTTCATATATTTTAGTTTCATCTTGAGCATTCTTTTTCTTCTTAGTTATTATTACCCCATTAAAATAAGTATACCTTCTTATAAAAGAACGATAACCAGCATTATCACTAATCTCTTCTGAAATAATATATTTAGCCCCTAAAAAAGCTTCTTCTACTGTTTTAACATCTTTATTAAGAAAACCCCTCCCTAAACCTTCAAGACTTCCTTCTATTGGAAAAGACATTATTAATTGAGCCAAAGGTTTTAATCCTTTTTTTATTGCTTCAGTAGCTTTTGTTTTCCTTTTTTCTTGATAAGGACGATATAAATCTTCAACTTCCACTAATTTTTTAGAAAACATTATTCTTTTCTTTAAATTTTCTGTCATCATTCCTTTTTCTTCAATTAACTTAATTACTTCTTCTTTTCTTTTTAATAAAGATAATTGATAATTATAAACTTCTTCAATATTTCTTAATTGTTCTTCATGAAGATTCCCCGTCATTTCCTTTCTATATCTAGCAATAAAAGGAATAGTATTATCACTTTCTAATAATTTTAAAGTATTAATAACTTGCTTTTCATTAATCTTTAATTTATCACTTATTTCTTTAATTATATTATCTTTCATGTTTTCTCCTTACTAATAATAAAGTTATCATAATGAAAATCTTAACATAAAGAAAAATAAATTACTATTGTTATAATCTAAAAATTCATAAAATAAAAGATTAAAGGTTGCGATTTCTTCCTTTCTTTCAAATTTCACTTGGTTTACTCATAGTTAGTCCTTTTTAGCTCCAAAATAAATCTCATTTACAACCTTAATAATTATATCCCCCTTAAAAAACCTTTTAAAATAAGGGATAACATTAAATTTAATATATCATCTTCTTAATAATATTTTGTTTTCTTTTCATTTCATTAACAATATTTAATCCTTCTTCAATCTTATTTAAATATTTTTTGTTTTTTAATCTTTCTAACTCTTTTCGTTCTTTAGGAGTTTGATATTCATTATAAAATTCAACACACCATTTAGCCAAACATCCTAATTCCTTTTTACCAACAATCCCTTCAAACTTATCAATATCCCCCACCAATTTAGACCTTATTAGAGGCTCTTTAAAAGAATAATAAAACTCCTTTATAACTAAAGAACAATCTTCACAACACTTTTCTTTACTATCCTTTTTCTCTAAAAATAAATATAAATTTTTACTATGCATTAAATCAGTAATTTCTTTAGAAATTTCATGATGAATCAATTCATTAAAAAACTCAAATTCTCGATTATTTTCATCTTTACCTTTTAACACCCATTTTTCAAAACCACCACCTAATATAACATTACTTTCACTATTTTCAATAATATGTTCTTCAATAACATGTAATACTTCATGAATTAAAACTAGATCTAATCTTTCTTTTTTAATCCCCAAAATAGGAAAATATATAGTAGTAATTAGTTCATTGTTTGCAATATTAGGTATCATCCCCACATTATTATTTTTTAAGACATTTTCATTAAATCCTATTTGTTTTTTATTAATCATTTTTATAAACTTCTTTTTTATACTATATCCTTCTAATCTTTTTTTTAAATTTTCATTTTTAAGAAGCTCTCGTTTTTGATAATAAAGATCAAATTTTTTTGAATTAATATAAGGAATAAAAATTAATTTTTTTAATGATTCTGTTATATAACTTCTATATTCCTCCCCATAATACAAAATAAATATTTCCTCTATTAAATTAATCTTTTCTTTAATATTAAAGTTCAATAATTTCTTTATATTTTTCATTTTATTAATAAAGCCTCCTAATTATTATTATATAACATTATTTATAGTATCTAATAGTTTTAAAAAATAAAATCCCTTATAAAATAAGGGATATTTTTATCTTGGAGCAGATGACGGGAATCGAACCCGTATCTCAACCTTGGCAAGGTTGCATAATAACCATTATACTACACCTGCATTTTATGGAGGGGCCAATCGGATTTGAACCGACGCTCAGGGATTTGCAGTCCCTTGCCTTACCGCTTGGCTATAGCCCCATAACAATTACATTATAGCAAAAAAATAAAAAACCAGCAACGACTTCTTCTATTATATGTTAAAACATTTTTATTAAACCAAATACTATTAATAAAAACGATGGGAAATACCAAATATTTTTAATTATTTTTAATTTAAAAATAAGTAAACCAAGTTGCATTCCTAGTAATATAAAAATGCCTCCTATTAAAGAAGTTAAAAATGCTGTTAAATAAAGAGGATAACCTAACATCGAAGCCCCAAAACCGGCCCCAAAAGAATCTATTGCTAAAATAAAACCTAAAAAAAAGGATTCTTTAGAAGTAATTATTTTTTCTTTTTTCTGAAAAGATAAAAAAGAAACATCTTTTTTTAAAGATTTTGTTTCAATTTTTAAAACATTATATAAACAACCTAATCCTAGTAATATTAAAGTTAGACCTCCAATTTTATTAGTATAACTAATTTTTAAAAATGATCCTACCCAATTACTTAAAAACATTGATAAAGTGAAAACTAAAAAATTACAGAACATAACTATAAATAATAATTTAAAAGAAATTGTTATATTTCTTACTCCATAAGTTATTCCCATCCAAAAACCATCTAAACTAATAACTAAAGACATTAATATTAAACCAAGATAAAAAAGCATTTTTAACACTCCCTATTTATAATATACGAAACTAAAAAAAGAGTGCTAAAACTAAAAAAGAAACACTTTTCAATGTTTCTTATTTAATTTCAATAAGCTTTTTATTCTTATCTTCTGCTTGTTTTTTAGGGAATAAAACTTTTAAAATACCATTTTCAAAATTAGCTTCAATTTGCGATTCATCGATATCACCTATATAAAAACTTCTTTTAAATTCTCCATAATATCTTTCTCGTCTTAAATATTTTTTCTCTTTATCTTCATCATTTGTTTCTTTACTTTTTTGCGCTTTAATATTTAAATATCCTTTTTCATAATCGACAAAAATATTTTCCTTTTGAAAGCCAGGAATATCAACTTCAATAATATAATTATTTCCTTCTTCGTAAATATCTGAACGCATCATTTCCGCTGATTTTAAAGTTGGCATATCTAGTAAATCATCAAATATTTCCCTAAAAAAAATGTTTTTTGGTATTAAATCCATAAAAATCCCTCCTAATTTCATTATACTAAAAATACTTAACTTGTCAATAGTTTTTTGGCACTTTGCTATAAAGAGTGCTAAAAAACTATTTTATATTAAAAAGTGATTCAACCCTCTTTATTCTTTTGTTCCCTTTTGTTCTTATATAAACGAAAACTAGCAATATTCTTTTTACCATCTATTATTTTAGTTTGATCATCATCAGAAGTAGGATATAAACGAAAATCTTCTATTTCTTCCTCTTTTTCATTTTCTATTTCTTTTTCATCAAAATGCTCCTTCATATAATCACCACCTTCATATTACTATTATGTTAAGTTTTTAAAAAAATAATACTTTTTAACAACTTTTCCCTAAATGTGCTATAATATTTTTTAAATGAGGTTGATCGCTATATGAAATTTGACAGAAAAAAAAGTAAAAAATATACCAAAGCAAAAAATTTTAAAATAACAAAAAAGATTTTTCTAAGTATCTCTTTAGGATTATTAATTATCACTGCCCCTTCTATTATTCTAAATCAAATCCAAAACAATAGAATAATAAGTCCAAGCAATAAAAGTTTAACAGCCTCTTTTTCTCAACCTAGTTTTTCACCTTCAAGGGAATATTATGTTCCCCCTAAAATAGAAAAAGAGGTTTTAGAAGAACCCCAAATAGAAAAAGAAATTATTGAAGAACAAATAATAGAAGAACAAAAAAAGGAAAATCCTAATGATGAAAAAAATGTTGAAAAATTTAAAACAGTTGCTTTAAGCTTTGATGATGGACCAAGTAAAAAAACAACTCCTTTAATATTAGATATCTTAAAAGAGTATAATGTTTCCGCTACCTTTTTTGTTTTAGGAACAAATATTAGAAATAACCAAGAACTTATCTTAAATATCTATCAAGATGGCCATGAAATAGGCAATCATGGTTATGATCATTCTTCTTTTAAAAGATTAAATGAAGAAGAATTAATTAATCAAATTAATAAAACAAGTCAATCAATTGAAGATATCACTGGAGAAGCTCCAAACGTTGTTAGACCTCCATATGGTGATATTACAGACGCTATAAAAGAAAAAATAAATAATCCCATTATTCTTTGGTCTATTGATGCCCAAGATTGGCATAAGGTTTCCCCTGAAACTATCGTTAATAAAGTTCTTAATAATCTTGAAGATGGGCGAATAATTCTTATGCATGATATTCACGAACGAACTGTAGAAGCTACTAAAATATTAATACCTAAAATTTTAGAAAGAGATTATAAAATTGTAACTATCAATGAACTGTTTAAAGAAGCCGAAACAGAATTAGAAAAAGGAAAGGTTTATCAAAAGGCAAAAAAATAAATATCATTTTTTAGAAAGTGATATTTTTTATTTCCCCCAATAATAATAAATGTTCTTTTATCTTTTTCAAATGAGACTCTTTTATTTTAATTTTATAAGAAATTCTTTCAGTAAATTGTTTTTCAATAATCTCCACCCCTTTTAATAAATAATTTATTTCTTTCTCTTTAGAATAATCAAAACTAATTATTAAAACTTTAAATTTAACTAAATCTACTACTTCTACTTCCTTTAATAGTTCACTTACACTATTACTATATGCTCTTATTAAGCCTCCACTACCTAACTTTTTACCACCAAAGTATCTAACTACAATACAGCCTATTTTATTTAAATTATTTTTATTTAAGACGGTTAAAATTGGTTTTCCAGCAGTATTACTTGGTTCATTATCATCATTAAAACGAATTAAATTATCAATTATATAAGCATAACAAAAGTGAGTAGCTTCTTTATATTCCTTTTTTATTTTATTTAATTTATCTATAAACCTTTTTTCATCTTCCACATAAAATAAATAAGTAATAAATTTAGATTTATTCACTACTAATTCACCTTTATAACTACTATTTATTGTTTTCATATACACCTCTTAACATTAAAGTTATTATTACTTTATAAAAAAAATAGGTTTCCATTATAACCATTTAAAGAAAACTTTAATACACTATAATATAAATATCCAAAGGAGGAGATTATTTATGATGGGTTTTGGATATGAATCAAATTTTTCCATAATATTAGTCCTCTTTATTTTATTAATAATAATAGTCTGTTCATTATGTCAACCTTCTTGTCTACCAAGATGCTAATAACTCTTATGAATAATTCTTAGGAAAGGGGGGATAATTTATGTGTGGTTTTGGTGGTTCAAATATTGCTTTTATCTTAGTTCTATTCATCCTTTTAGCTATTATTGCTTGTGGTTGTAGAATGTTTTAATTTAGATTAAAGAGAAAATTATATTTTCTCTTTTTAATTATATATTCCTATTGTATCACAAACTTTTTTATAATTTATGATATACTAGCACTAAAAGGTTGGATTCATTATGATTAGCAAAAAAAACAAAAAATTATTTCTTATTTTATTAACTATTTTTATTATTATTTTAGGGATTTTTAAAATCTTTGGTAAACCTACTTGTTCATCATATATTATTAAATATTTAAATAAAAATGGATGGAAACAATATGATAATAAAAGAATGTTATTTGTTAATAAAAAAGATTCTACATTATTTTTTAAACCTACTAACAATTGGCTTAGTTTTAAATTAAATGAAAAAGATCGTCTCAATGTTTATTTTAATGAACAAATTATTTATTTAAACGAAAAAGAAAAAAAAGAAAATAAAAATGTTTATCAAAAGTATTATAAAGTTGTCGAATTTGAAAAATGGAAAAAGGAATTACAAAATATCCACAATCATTTAGAGGAAGTTGGTTGTCCTCTTTATAACATTGATGAAAATACTTTAAATAGTTATCGACGTCTATCTATCAAAAAAAAGGAATAGTTGCATATAATACTTTAGGTGATATTTATGGCAATTGTCGCTCATACAGAAAAGGATGTTGATTTATTAGGAAGGCTTATGCGAGCAGAAGCGATTGGAGAAGGTAGTTTAGGAATGCTAATGGTTGGTAATGTTGGAATTAATCGAATCATTGCCAATTGTTTAGATTTCCCAAATATAAGAACTGTTCAAGAAATGATTTTTCAAACTCCCGGTGGATTTTCTTCCACTAATAGTCCTCTTTTTTTTGGTTCTGCTACTACTTTAGAAAAGAATTTAGCCCGCCAAGTTTTAGAAGGACGCGCTTATCATCCGGCCACTCATGCTTTATGGTTTTATGCTCCCGGTCTCAATGAAAATTGCCGAGCCCTTTGGTTTAACCAACGTAATTCTGGCCGTTATAAAAATCATTGCTTTTATGTTCCAGCTCCTGGAGTTTGTCCAAGATTATATTAAAAAACCAGTTTTTATAAACAAACTGGTTTTTTAATGTCTAAAACTTTCTTCTAAACCTTACTCCCACTTCTAGTTTACAATCCATATCAATTTAAAAAAACGCCATATCTTATATTAGAAGCGGAGGAAAAAATATGTTTAAAAACAAAACCATCTTTATAACAGGTGGAACAGGAAGTTGGGGACAAAAACTTGTCAAATATTTATTAAATCAAAACAGTAAAGAAATACGTATTTTTTCTCGTAATGAAAGTTTACAAGTAAAAATGCAAAGAACTTTTAAAAATGAAAAAATAAAATTTATTATTGGTGACGTTAAAGATAAAAACAAATTAATAAAAGTTACTAAAAATGTTGATTATCTTGTTCATCTAGCTGCTTTAAAGCATGTTCCTATTTGTGAACAAGAATTAGAGGAAACTTTTTTAACAAATGTTATTGGTACCAAAAACGTCATTGAAGCAGCCTTAAAAAATAAAATTCTAAAAGTTTTGTATATTTCTAGTGATAAAGCCGTTAATCCTTGTAATTTTTATGGATTAACTAAAGCCATGGGAGAAAAACTAATCATTAAAGCAAATCAAGAACAAACAGAAACAAAATTTATTTGTTTTAGAGCTGGTAATGTAATAGGAACAAGTGGTAGTGTTATTCCTTTATTTATTAATCAATTAAAAAATAAAGAAAACATTACTATAACTGATCAAGAAATGACTCGTTTTTTTATAACTTTAGATGAAGCGATAAAAACTCTTCTAAAAGTTTTAGAATTAGGTCGTGGTGGTGAAATTATAATTACCAAAATGCCTTCCTTTAAAATTATGGATTTAGCCCAAACTTTAATAAAACATTACGGAAATGAAAATACCATAATAAACTTTTCTGAAATAAGACCAGGGGAAAAAATACATGAAGAATTAATTTCTGAAGTTGAAAGCAAAAATTGTTTTTACCTCAAAGATAATTATTATTTAATAATTTCCCCCATTATGAAAAAGGATTTAACTACCCATTATAAAAATTTAAAAAGGGTTAACTTTACTTCTTATAAATCATCTCAAAATCTACTAACTAAATTAGAGATTGAAGAAAAATTAAAAGAAAGTAAATATCTTTGAGGTGATAACATGAAAACAGTTTTAATATTAGGATCTAGAGGGATGGCTGGTCATATAATTACTCTTTATTTAGAAGAAACTAAAAAATATAAAGTTTATTCTATTTCCTATAAAAAGAAACTAAAACCTGATAGTAAATTAATCGATGTTTTAGATTTATCAAAGGTAAAAGAATTATTAAAAGAAATAAAACCTAATATCATTATTAATAGTATTGGGATCTTAAACGATAAAAGTGATAATGATTTAGCTTATACAACATACATTAACACCTTTTTCCCTCTTTGGTTAGAAAAATTTTTTAGTAAAACTAAAACTAAAATTATTCATTTAAGTACTGATTGTGTTTTTAGTGGAAAAAAAGGCAATTATACAGAAAATGATGAAAAAGATGATGCTACTATTTATGGATTAAGTAAAAACTTAGGAGAAATCAAGAACAATAAGGATTTAACTATTCGTACTTCTATTATAGGACCAGAATTAAAAGATGGCTCAGGATTATTTCATTGGTTTATGAAACAAAAAGGGAATATAAAGGGTTTTAAAAATGTCTATTGGACGGGGTTAACAACTTTAGAACTAGCCCATTTTATAGATTATGCTCTTGCTAATGATTTATTTCAAATATATAACGTTGTTCCTCCTAAAAAGATTTCTAAATATGATTTATTGCTTTTACTAAAAGAAGTTTTTAAAAAAGATGACATAAACATCATTAGCAGTGAAGAACCGAAAAACGATCGAAGTTTAATCACTAAAAGAAACTTAAATTACAAATTTAAAAGTTATTTAGAACAATTAAAAGAATTAAAAACATGGATGGAAAAACATCCAAACTTATACGAGTTTTATTTTCCTAAAAAGGTAAAAGAACGAATAATCATTATTTGGTCTAAATTTAAAACAAAAGACATGAATGCACAAGAAAGAAAAGAATGGTTAAAACATCGTTTAAAAATCTTGATGAATTATACTGTTTCAAGTTTTAAAAACCAGACTAATCAAAACTTTTTTTATCTACTTAATTATGATAATGCTTCTAAAGATATATTATTAAAAGAATTAAATAACTATCCCCCTCTTCCTAAAAACATCATCTTTACTAATAATTATCATCGGGAAATAAAAAAAATAATAATTAATTATCGCTATTTATTTTTAGTTAGAATTGATAGTGATGATATGTATGATAAAAACTTTATACATAAACTTCATCTAATCAAACCAAAAAAAGAAACAAAAGCTTTAATTAGTCAAAAAGGATATATTTATGATATTTTTAATAATATCCTTGCCCACTGGTCTTATATCTCACCACCTTTTTATACTTTAATCTATAAGACTTGGGACTTTTATAATGGTCTTAGGCATCAAATTAAAGGACATAAATCAGTTATTAATCTCCCCCATGAATTAATAGAAGGTGATAACTTCATCGTCATTATTCATAATAAAAATACTGTTTCTCGTTTTCATTCTTCTTTTAATAAAGGAATTATTACTAATGAAGTAGAAAAACAAAAAATAATCAATCATTTTAATCTAAAAAAGGGGAATGAACTAAATGAATAAAAAAAGATTATTATTTGTTTCTTGGTCTTTATCATTAGGAGGCGGTGAAGCAAGGAGTGTTTTTAATATCTTAAACAATATTAATCTAGATAAATATCATATCGAGGTTTTAGAATTAAATAAAGGAAATAAATCCCTTAAATTTAAATCCCCTATCATCTTTTTAAAACCTCTAATAAATTATCAAAAAACAAAAAATCTTAAAACAGAAAAAATAGCTCTTAACCGTTTTATTAAAAATCCCCCCTCATTCTCGAAATTATTTTCAAAACCTTATGATTGTGTAATCGCTTGTAATAGAGGCAATACATCTTTATTAAGTGCCTTTATCCCCGCTAAAAAAAGAATAGTTTGGATTAGAGGAGCCATTGATAATTTAGATAAAAATTCTTATAAAGATTTTTGGGATCAAAATGCAGCTTTAAAAAGATATAAAATACAAGATCAAACCTTTAATTATTATCAAAAAATAGTTTTAGTCTCTGATTTATTATATCAATCCTTTTTAAAACTCTTTCCCCATCATCAAGAAAAATTTATCTTAATTTATAACAACATTAATACCGAAGAAATAATAAATTTAAGTAAAGAAAAAATTACTTCTTATAAACCTAAAAAGGAGAATGTTTTAATTAATGTCGGAAAACTAAAAGAAATTAAAAATCAAAAATTATTAATTGATATGATGAATATTTTAACCAAAAGAAGAACTGATGTTGAATTAATTATTATTGGTGATGGTTCTTTAAAAGACAAATTAAATTCTTCCATTAAAGAAAAAAGACTAGAAGATTATATTACCTTAGTTGGCTTTTATTCTAATCCTTTTCCGCTTTTAAAAAAAGGTAAACTTTTTTGCCTATCATCTTTTTCTGAAGGATTTTGTTTAGCAATATCAGAAGCTTGTACTTTAAACTTACCTTTTGTTTCAACTAAAGTAGGAGGAGCAGTAGAATTAATAAATACCGCTAAATGTGGCCTTTTAACCAAAAACAATCCACTTGATTTCTCTAATAAAGTCCATCTATTATTATCTAACCCAATACTTTATAATAACCTAAAAGAAAATTGTAAAACAGCAGTTAAACGTTTTAATATTAATAGTTTCATTTTCCAAATTGAAAAGATGATTGATAATTTACTAGAAGAAAGGAAGAAGGAAAATGTTAAAAATTAAAAAGTTTATCAAAGATATTAATAATAAGAAAAGCAAAATTGCCATTATTGGTCTTGGTTATATTGGATTACCTCTAGCCCTTACTACAGCCCTAAATGGATATCAAACTATCGGCCTAGATATAAATCAAAAAAAAATAAAAGCCTTATTAAAAGGTAAAAGTTATATAAAAGATATTCCTAATAATAAATTAATAAAAGTAATAAATAATAATACTTTTATTCCAACTAATAACTATGAGTTATTAAAAAAAATAAACATCATTATAATTTGCCTTCCTACTCCTTTAACTAAAAGAAAAAAACCTAATTTAACAGCTATCTATAATGCTCTTAAGAAAATTAAAAAATATGCCAAAAAGAATTCTTTAATAATAATTGAAAGTACCACTTATCCAACCTTTACCGAAAAAGTAAACAAAAATCATTTAAAAGATAATTATTATTTAGCCTTTTCTCCAGAAAGGATTGATCCAACAAATAAACAATTTAATTTAGAGAATACACCAAGAGTTATTGGAGGGATTAACCAAGAAAGTACCCTTTTAGCAAAATCCTTTTACAATAACATTATAAAAGCACAGCTTCTTACAGTATCTAATCCCACTACAGCTGAAATGAGTAAACTTTTAGAAAATACTTATCGATTAGTAAATATCGCTTTAATAAGTGAATTTACAAAAACTTGTCAATTACTTAAAATCAACATTTGGGAAGTAATAGAAGCTGCTAAAAGTAAACCTTATGGTTTTCAACCTTTTTATCCCAATGTTGGAGTAGGTGGTCATTGTATCCCTATTGATCCTATTTATTTAAATTGGTTAATGAAAAAGAAAAAGTTAAATCTACCATTAATAAATTTATCGATAAAAATTACTAAAAAGATGCCTTATTTAATTTTGAAAATAATTAAACAAATATTAAAAAAAGAAAAAATTAAAAAAGCCAAGATCCTAATAATTGGAATTACATATAAAAAGGATACTACTGATTTAAGAGAAAGTCCTACTTTAAAATTAATTGAACTTTTAATCAAAAGAAAAATAAATGTTAGTTTTTATGATCCTTATATTAAAGAAATTAAGATTAAAAAGAAAAAGATCAAAAGAACAAATCTAAATGCTTTATCTAATTTTAATTTAGTAATACTTTGTGTTGATCATAGCCTTCTTGATTATGATTTTATTTATTCCAATTCTTCTTTAATTTTAGATTTAAAAAATACTAAAACAAAAACTAAATTAAAAGGAGGAATTATTTATGATTTATAACTTTCCCCAAGAAACAAGATTTTTAATTACTGGTGGAGCGGGATTTATAGGTTCTAATATTGCTAAAAAGTTAATTAATTTAGGATATTATGTTCGTATTTTAGATAATTTTATTACTGGAAAAAAAGATAATATTGAATCTTTATTAAAAAATAAGAACTTTGAATTAATTAAAGGTGATATTAGAGATTTAAATACCTGTTTAGAAGCTAGTAAAGATATTGATTATATCTTTCATCAAGCAGCCCTAAATTCAGTACCCCGTTCTATTAAAAACCCCCTTTTAGTAAATGAAATAAATGTTAATGGCTTTTTAAATATTTTAAAAGCAGCTTTAAAAAATAAAATAAAAAGAGTTATCTACGCATCTTCTTCTAATGTTTATGGAGATTCTTTAAAACTACCTAAAATAGAAGGAAAAGAAGGAAACGTTTTATCACCTTATGGAGCAACCAAAAAAATAAATGAATTATATGCCCATATATTTTTTTATATCTATCATCTACCTATTATTGGTTTAAGATATTTTAATGTTTATGGACCAAATCAAGATCCCCATTCTAAATATTCAGCAGTTATACCTATTTTTATTACTAAAACATTAAAAAACCAACCAATAACCATTTATGGAGATGGTAAAAACTCTAGAGATTTTACTTATGTAGACGATGTGGTTCAAGCTAATCTAAAAGCTTGTTTAATCAATAATAAATATTTAGGAAACGTTTATAATGTTGCTTATGGAAAACAAACAACCTTAAAAGAACTATCTAAAAAAATAGATAAGATTTTAAATAAAAACACAAAAATTATTTATGCCCCAAAAAGAAAAGGAGATATCCCCCATTCTTTAGCTTCTATTAAAAAAATAAAAACAGAATTAAAATATGAACCAAAATTTAGTATTGATCAAGGATTAAAAAAAACTATCTCTTATTATAAAAAAAGAACTAAAAATTAATTAGTTCTTTTTTTTATGAAGGATATGAAGAAGTTATTTCCACACTATAGGATAAAGTTTCTGTTAAACCACATCTATTACTAATATTAAAAGAAAAATTCCCTTCCCCTTCTGTTCCTATTAAAGAAAAATCAATTATTAAAAAAGTAGGACAAATATTATCATCTAAATTAACATTATCAATAATGAAATTAGGATTATCAACTGTTACACCATCATCTAACTTTAAACAATAATTACAAGTTAAATCCCGAAGTGCAATCTTCATTTGATAAGTGGGATCTACTTCAGAATTTTGTAAATCAAAAGCATTAAAATGATTAACCCCACCTTTAAAGATTTGATGATCAATAACTTCATCATCTTTAGTTAAAGTAAAAGCTGTCATAACTATCTTTTGTTTACATTCAGGCAAATCTAAATAAATATCATCTAAACATTTAATCGCACAAAAACAACTAATATCAACAACTAAAGTTTCTAAAGATGCTTCTAACCAATTATCAGAATCATTTATAACACCATTATTAGAAATATCCCTTAATAACCGTAAAGTAACACAACTTCCATCTACCTTCTCAATACGAAAAAATGAAGTAGATTGATTAGTATTATCATCAAAAGGAACGTTTAAAACATTACCACCACAAAAAATTAATTTAATTGGCCTAGTATTATACTTACATTTACTCATTCCTTCCAAATCCCCCTTAGAACAGGGATCTGTTATTTTCTTCTCTTTAATTTCCTTTTGAAGTAAATTAATATGTTTTATAATATCTAAAACGCGTTTTCCTATATTATTCTTTTTCTCAAGCACGTTATCACCCCTACTATAAATTATGTCTCTAATGATAAATGGTATGTAGTTATATCATGAATTCATCCTTCTATTCCTAATTAAGAATAAGAATAAAAAAGTTTAAATACAAACAATAAAACAACCACATAAAATAAGGAACTAAAAAATAAACAGCCCCCTTATTAATTAAATAAAACTTTTCCATCATTAATAAAATAATAATGATTAAAATTAATAACCAAAGAAAGGAAAAAAAGAAAGTTTTAAAACTAAAAAAAAGAATTATCCAAAAAAAGCTCATAATAATTTGAACCATAAACAAAAACAAAGCTTCTTCAGTATATCTTTTTTTAAATTCTATTATTAAAGTAACACCAAACCCCATTAATAAATAAAGAAAGGGATAACTAATTAGAAAAAGGAAGCTAGAAATATTAAAAAAAGGTTTCTTCAAACTGTTATAAAACTCCAAATACCGACTAATTATAATACTAAATAATATTCCTAATAAAAATAATCCTCCAAGAGGAAAAGTAAAAAACTTATAATTACCTCGCCTTTTCATTACCTTCACCTATTAAAATATACGTCATCTTAAAAATTTTAACATAAAAAAAACTCAAGATCTTATTTTATAACTTTAATCTTAAGTTTTATTTAAATTTAATTAATCTTCTTCTTCCTCTTCATCTGCCTCTTCTTTTACTATAACTGTTCTTACTACTTCTTCAGCCTCATTACCTGAGGAATCTGTTACATTATAATAAATCTCATACGTTCCCGCTTCTGTAAGATCAAGTTCTGATGAGTCGATATTTACTTCTAAATCCACATCATAATTATCAGTAACCGTTGCTCCTAATTCTTTATATTCATCTCCAATTATTAAAGTTATTTCCTCATCACCATTTAACTGAATTACTGGAGAAGTTGTATCTGCTACTATAACTGTTCTTACTACTTCAACTGCCTCATTACCTGAACTATCACTTCCTCGGTAGATTACTTTATATTCACCTATTTCAGAAGTATCAATTTCAGTAACATCTTCATACTCATCATCATCAATTTTAATTTGATAAGTGATATCTGTTACATCTCTATCACTATCATAATTATCTATTAAAGTTGCTCCTAATTCTTCATATAAATCAGGATTTTCTCTATTTACTTCAATTCTTATTTCCTCATCACCATTTAACTGAATTACTGGAGAAGTTGTATCTGCTACTATAACCGTTCTTACTACTTCAACTGCCTCATTACCTGAACTATCACTTCCTCGGTAGATTACTTTATATTCACCTATTTCAGAAGTATCAATTTTAGAAATGCCTTCGTACTCACCGTCAATTTTCTTTTGATAAATGATATCTATTATATCTATATCTTCATCATAATTATCTATTAAAGTTGCTCCTAATTCTTCATATAAATCAGAACTTTCTTTATTTACTTCAATTCCTATTTCCTCATCACCATTTAGCTGAATTACTGGAGAAGTTGTATCTGCTACTATAACCGTTCTTACTACTTCAACTGCCTCATTACCTGAACTATCACTTCCTCGGTAGATTACTTTATATTCACCTATTTCAGAAGTATCAATTTCAGTAACATCTTCATATACTCCATCTTTTTTCATTTGATAAGTGATATCTGTTACATCTCTATCACTATTATAATTATCTTTTAAAATTGCTCCTAATTCTTCATATAAATCAGGACTTTCTCTATTTACTTCAATTCTTATTTCCTCATCACCATTTAACTGAATTACTGGAGAAGTTGTATCTGCTACTATAACTGTTCTTACTACTTCAACTGCCTCATTACCTGAACTATCACTTCCTCGGTAGATTACTTTATATTCACCTATTTTAGAAGTATCAATTTCAGTAACATCTTCATACTCATCATCATCAATTTTAATTTGATAAGTGATATCTGTTACATCTCTATCACTATCATAATTATCTATTAAAGTTGCTCCTAATTCTTCATATGGTTCAGGATTTTCTCTATTTACTTCAATTCTTATTTCCTCATCACCATTTAACTGAATTACTGGAGAAGTTGTATCTGCTACTATAACTGTTCTTACTACTTCAACTGCCTCATTACCTGAACTATCACTTCCTCGGTAGATTACTTTATATTCACCTATTTTAGAAGTATCAATTTCAGTAACATCTTCATATACTCCATCTTTTTTCATTTGATAAGTGATATCTGTTACATCTCTATCACTATTATAATTATCTTTTAAAATTGCTCCTAATTCTTCATATGGTTCAGGATTTTCTCTATTTACTTCAATTCTTATTTCCTCATCACCATTTAACTGAATAGTTGGTTTTTCTGTATCTTCTACTATAATTGTTCTTATGATTTCCACCGCTTTATTTCCTGAAGTATCTATTGCATTATAATAAATTTTATAAGTTCCAGGCTTTAACAAATTTAATTCGCTAGAATTTATTTTTACTTCTAACTCTTTATCATAATTATCAGTAACTGTTGCTCCTAATTCTTTATATTCATCATTAACTTTTAATTTAATAAGATTTGAACCAATTAATTTTATTACAGGAGGAATTGTATCTTCAACAATAACTGTTCTTACTACTTCTTTAGCCTTATTTCCTGAAGTATCTATTGCATTATAATAAACTTTATATATTCCTGTTTTCTTTATATTTAATCCTCTAGAATTTATATCTATTTCTAATTCTTCATCGAAATTATCTGTAACAATAGCTCCTAATTCTTTATATTCTTCATTTAATTTTAATCTAATAACATTTGAACCTACTAAACTAATTATTGGAGAAGTTGTATCTTCAACAATAACTGTTCTTATTACCTCTTTAGCTTTATTTCCTGAAGTATCTATTGCATTATAATAAACTTTATATATTCCTATTTTTTCTATATCTAATTCACTAGAATCTATTCTTATTTCTAAATCATCGTCAAAATTATCTGTAACAATAGCCCCTAATTCTTCATATTCACTATTTATTTCTAAAAATATTTCCTTTTCCCCATTTAAAGTTATTTTGGGGGAAGTTTTATCTTTACACTCTTCTCCCATTTTTAAATTATCAATTGTCCCACAAACAGCTAAACCATCTAGTTCTTTTTTTCCAAATATAAAGATGGTAACTTCTTCCTTGCCTGTTTTGATTTTTACTTGTTTAAAATTATCCGCTGGTATTCCAAGTAACTCTTCAATATTTTTCTCTGTAATTTCTTGCTCATTAAAATTTGAATCTTTTTCCTTTTTTGATTCAATTGCCTTTAAAATTGTTTTAGCTTTTTCTTTAATTAAAATATCTCCATTTTCTTTTTTTTCTAAATTAATAAAAACTATCCAACCGAAAATAAAAATTCCAACAAAAAGAAGAATAATTTTAATCAATTTTTGATTCTTATTCTTTTTCACTTCTAAAACCTCCCAATTATTATGTTTTACCTTTATTTAAAAATAACATATTTATAATCATTTGTCTACATTTTATTAAAAAACTTGTCAAAAAGTTTGACTTTTAAAAAAATATTAATATAATAGAATAACTAATTACAGAAAATGCCAAATTTTTAATTATATAAATGAAAAAGGAGAAAAAAATGAAGAAAAAATGGAAATTAGAAAAAGGATCGCCTTATAAAAAAGGTAAAATTGGTTTAATCTTATTATTAGGAATGGTTATCTCAACTAGTGGTTGCAAATACACTATTAAACAAGATACTTATAATAAAATTCCTCCTAGTATTATTCAAACTATTTCAGAAATGGAAAATCGAAACGAAGTCATTGAAGAAATAATTGAACAATTAAAACTGGAAATGGAAAGTGAAAAAAAGGAAAACTCAGAAAAACAAAAATGGATTAATGTTAATGAGGAACTACAAGATTTAGCCACTACTAATGCTGAATTACAAGAATATGGAAGATTTAATGTCGCGGGAATGAAAACAAAAGATTATGCTAAAGTAATGACTACTGAATGGAAACCTGTTGAATCAAATGAGCCGTTTCAAAATTTATCCCTTGATTTAAAAAAATCTTATTCATATCAAGAATTAGAAAATTTTATGAAGGATTTATCTAAATATAACGGTCTTGATTTATCTATTATTGGAAAAAGTGTAAAAGGCCGAAATATTTATAATTTATCTTTAAATGTGAATCCCTTTATAGAAAAAAAAGATCTGATTTTAATAACTGGTCAAGTTCATGCCCGAGAATTTGCTGGAGGAATGTTTGTTTTAAAACAATTTGAAGATTTAATTAAAAAAGCTCAAACTGATCCTTATACTAAATTATTACTAGAAAATATAAGGATTGAAGCAGTCCCAATTGTTAATCCTGATGGACGAGAAGAAATTATTAATGGAGGTAATGTTCGAAAAAAATCTAATGCTAATGGAGTAGATTTAAATCGTAATTTTCCAGCTGTAAGTGCTTCTCAAGTAGGAAAAAATCAAAAAACAAATCCTCTTATTGCTAGTAAACCGGGATTAGAATTTTTTGCTGGTTATAATTTAGGTTCAGAACCTGAAACTCAAGCTTTAATGACTTGGTTACAAATACATATGCCTAAAGCTAATTTTCATATGGACTATCACCAACAAGGTCGAGGTATTTATGTTACTAAACCTTGGAACACTAGTAGTAATAATCAAATTAATGTTAACTTTTTAAATAATCTTCTTAACCATATTAATAAAAATGCTCCCTCTAGATATATTCGTTTATCAGATAATTCTAACTATGGTTTTGATGGTAGTAGTGGAACTATTACCGATTATGGGGCCTCAGTTGCTGCTGGTCTTCAATTTAGTAAAAAATATGGACGAATGACTTTAAATGTTAATAATGAAGAATTACCTCTTTTAATTTTTAAAGATCTTAAAAATTATTCCAGCCATTATAAACCAATAAATAAGGATTTTGCTGTCGCTACTATAGAGATAGGTTCCGGACTTAAAGCTTTAGGATATAATGCTGAAGCTCGTTCTTTAATGGAGCAAGAGTATACTAAATATAATTTTAACACTTTATTACCATATGCTATAGAATTAGCTCTTGGACCTGAAAAAGTAAAAAGTTTAAAAGCTGAAATTGAAGCGAAAAAGGAAAAAGTTTATGTATTAGAAAAACATATATCTAATAAATAATTAAAGTTAGTAAAAAATTTACTAACTTTTTTTATTGAAAAAATAACTTCACCAAGTTATTAGTGGCAAGTTTAATAAAAAAGAATATACTATCATTGACCTTATTTAATAAAAGAAAGGAAGAATATTAAATTGAAAAAAGAAGAAAGTAAAGAGACACAATTAAAACAATTTTATTCTAAAAACACTGGGCCTAATAAAAAAATGACTGAAGATACTGGAGTAAAAATTTCTAATGATAGTTGGGGATTAAAAGCAGGAAGAAGAGGACCTTTATTACTTCAAGATTTTCATTTTTATAGAAAACAATCTCGTTTTAACCGAGAACGTATTCCTGAAAAGGTAGTTCATGCTCGAGGTTATGGAGTTTATGGGGAATTTGAATTATATAAATCGATGAAAGATTATACTATAGCTAAATTTTTACAAGAACCCGGATGTAAAACTCCTGTTTTTGTTCGTTTTTCTAATTTTATTGGTAGTAAAGGATCTAAAGATACAGCTATTGATATGAGAGGTTTTGCTGTTAAATTTTATACAGAAGAAGGAAATTATGATATGCTTTCTCTTCAATTTCCTGTCTTTATCCTCACTGATGCCATGAAGTTTATGGATGTCACTCATGCTGCTAAACCAAATCCTATAACAGATACTCCTCAAGCAACAACTGCCCATGATCGATTTTGGGATTATGTAGCCAATAATCAAGAATCTGCCCATATGGTTATGTGGTTAATGTCATTAAGAGGACGTCCAAGAAGTTGGAGAATGATCGAAGGTTGGCCAATTAATGCTTTTCGTTTTATTAATGACCAAGGTCAAACTACCTTTGTTAGATTTGTTTGGAAACCCCTTCTTGGTGTTCATTCTTTACTCTTAGAAGAAGCGAATGCAATAGGAGGACTTGATCCTGATTTTCATCATCACGATTTAATTGAAGCCATCCAAAAAGGAGCCTATCCTGAATATGAATTAGGAGTTCAATTAATACCTGAAGAAGATGAATTTAAATACGATTTTGATGTTTTAGATGCTACCAAACTATGGCCTGAAGAAGAAATCCCTGTAAAAATTATTGGAAAATTAACTCTAAACCGTTTAGTTAAAAACGCTTTTGCTGAAGAAGAACAATCATCTTTTGATCCTAGCACCTTAGTTCCAGGAATTGAATTTTCTAATGATCCTGTTTTACAAGGAAGAACATTTGCCTATCGAGATACAGATTATCATCGCTTAAATACAGGAAACCTTAATGAAATACCTATTAATAAACCTATCAGAGAAGTTAACACTAATCAACGAGATAGTTTTTCTAAATATCGGATTGATACTGATCAAATAACTTATCATAATAACTCTTTAGCTGATAATACTCCAAATGTCGCTGATATTAAAGAAGGTGGTTTTATCTTTTACCCTCAAAAAGTAGAAGGTGTTTTTACAAGAGAAGAACCAAGTAAATCCTTTTTAGATTACTTTTCTCAAGCACGACTTTTTTATCATAGTTTAGCTGATTTTGAAAAAAAAGATTTAATAAATACTTTTATTTTTCACTTACAAAATGTTAAAAGTCAATCTGTTAGGGAACAAAATGTTGATATGTGGGCCAATGTTGATTATGAAATGGCCTCTATCTTAGCTGATAACATTGGAGTAAGACGTCCAAAAAAGGTCAATCTCCCCCCTTTTACTAAAAAATCACCCGCCCTTAGTCTCGCTAACACTCCCCATTATGCTTATACCCAAAAGGTTGCAGTTTTAATTGGAAATAATTTTAATACTAATGAAGTTAAAACTACCTTAAATGCTTTTCAACAATATGGCGTCTTCTATGATATTATCAGTGATAAATTAGGTCCTTTAAAAGGAAATGATGGATCTACTTTAGAAGTTGATGAAACCTTTTTAATTAAAGAACCAGCCTTATATGATTCTTTTTATCTTGTAGGAGGAACAGTAAATAATCAAATTAATTTTAATCAACATCTTTTAAAATACTTTAATGAAGCTTATAGACATTATAAACCAATAGGAATAGCTTCTACAGCTGAACAATATATAAATGTTTCTTCAAAAAGCAATTTAGAAGGCCTTGTCTTTTCAACTAATAATCCTCATTTTAATCAAGAATTCATTCAAGCAATTGCCCAACAACGTTTTTGGAATAGAACTTAATTTCACCACCATTTGGTGGTTTTTTATTTAAAATTATTTTAATGATAGATTGAGCCAACTCAATTTTTTTTAATTTTCATAAAATAATAAAAGAGGTGATGTTATGAAAAGCAAAAATTCTTCTTCTAAAATATTAGATATTTTAAAAAAAATAAAAAGAAATCAAGAATATGTTAATGATTCTTCTTTATTTAACTTAGGTCCTAAGAAACCTTTTTATAACACCATTCCCTTTATATTATATTGTCAAAGTGATTGTAAGCCTTTTATCGCTTCAGGTCTTTTTAAAGATCCCCTTACAAATACTTTTAAATGTTTTACTACCCCTCTTTTTAGAATTAATAAAATAGATGAAAATAAAGAATTTATAGTCTTAGAATTATTACAACCCCAATCTAATCAAGAAGAAATAATAAAAACTCCAAATAATAATAATGTTTGTCAGTTTTTTTCCTCATTTCCTATAAAAAAATTAATAAGAACAAGAATAGCTCTAGAAATTAATATTAACTCTTTTTGTGGTATAGAATGTTTACCACCAATTAATGCCAAAAAGGAAATCCCTAAAGAAATAACAAATAACAATCTAAAAATAAAGACTAAAGAATATATTACTATTTCTGATGGAATTAAAAAGGTCTATCAAAATAGTGATGGCCTAGAAGGCTTTAATCTAATCCCTGATCCTCTTTTTATTTCTTATGCTAATTTATTTGTTAATGGAATGCTCCAACCACCATCATTTTATACATATACTGAAGGAGAATTAACTCTTAATGTTGAAGAAGCACCAATAAAAGATTCTTATTTAATATTACAATTAATAACTATCTCTACCTAATTATGAAAGGAGGTGGATATTTATGGCTGCTCAATTAATGAAAATAAAAGTTAATGTTGTAACAGATCTCGCTACAACTCCAACTGATACTCGCTTCTTTTATGTAACTGATGAAGAAACAGAAGCTGGAGAAACACTAACTATTAATGCTGAAGACTTTTTAGATGATACTGGTTCAGCAGTAGATGAATTACCAGAATTAACAACTAATAATAGTTATTTCAACGTTTTTATTAATGGCGTCTTACAAATGGAAAGTATATGCACTTATACCCCAGGAGAAAGTGAAGTTGGAAAACTAGAAATAGATTTACCTGCTGGTGGTGATCCTATCTTAACAAGTACACCTATAATATTAGAAATTATAAATTTTAATCCAGTATCAGATAATATTATAACAACCTAATAAATATAAAAATCTAGTTTAAAAACTAGATTTTTTCTTTTGCTTGAAACTTTCCTTCTAATAAAGCTTTAGAAATAATATGATCTTGCATTTCCTTTTCTAAATCCTTTTTTAATACCCCTTCTTTTAAGTCCAAAAAAGAATCTAATAAATATGCCTTTATTTTATAAGTATGAACTCCCGAGGGAGGATTAGGACCAATATATCCTATTTTCCCAGCATCATTTTTTCCCTGAATAGCTCCTTCCAAAGAAAGAACTTTATTATTCGTGGGAATTCCTTCTGGTATTTTCAAAATAGAAGAAGGAATATTAAAAATCACCCAATGAACAAAAGGTTCCTCTCTTGGAGCATCAGGATCATCCATTATTAAAGCAATAGACTTTCCTAAAGGATTAAGATCTTTGAAAATTAAAGGAATAGAAAGATCTTCACCTAATCCTGTATATTTAATAGGAATAAACTCTCCATTATTAAAAGCTGGACTAATTAATTGCATAGTTTCCTCCTTTCTAACATTTATATTTTAATAACGCTTCTTTATCTTTAAAAGAAACCCGAAAACTATCACGACATTTACTAATTCCTTTATTAATAGTAAATTTATTTAACTGATGAGTTTTTAAAAACTTCCACGTTTCTTCTTTTCTCTTAATAAAACATTCACAAAACAACCAAGCATTTACCATATTAACATAATAATTAGTTTCTTCATAAAAACTATTCATTATTTTAAAGATCTTATTTAAGTATTCATCTTTTTCAATAAATTTAAATAAAATAACAAAACCAACTCTTCTAATAAAAGGATGTGGTGAATTTATATATTCTAAAACTATTTGATAAAATTCCCTTTCTTTATCCTTTATATTAAAGGATAACAAATCACAATTACTCCAATTGTCGATTTTTATTACATACCTATCTAAATACTTCTTCATAACTTCTAAATCAGTTATTTGATTAATAAGATAACCATTTATAACTAAAACTTCATAATGTTTATCTAAATTTAAATCTAAAAAAGAAAAGTAATTTCCTTTCTTAATTTCTTTAACAATCTCTTTTAATAAAGAAGTTTTAATACCTAAAACAGACATCTTGGTTTTTAATAAATTCCTTTTCCAATCTATTTTCTTTATATCTTTTAACCCTTCTATATAATTAATAAATTTAATTCCATCTTCCTTTTTCCAATCATCTTTAATTAAATTCACAATTTAAAACCATCCTTATTATAAATAATTATATGGCAGGGACAAAGGGAATCGAACCCCCAACTACGGTTTTGGAGACCGTTATTATACCGTTTAACTATGCCCCTAAACATGATTAATTTTATCATACTTTAATAAAATTTACAATTATTGACCCAAATGTTTTCCATCCTTCAACCTAAATAATTCTAAACATATAATAAAAAAGTGAGAAAATCTCACTTAATTTTTTTGGGGAATAAATAAAATTTGACCTATTTTTAAACTATCATTCTTTAAATTATTTATTTCTTTTAAATCTTTTACATTAACATCAAACTTTTGACCTAGATCCCTTAATGTATCATTCTTTTTCACAATATAAAGAGTAGTTTGTAAAGGAATTTCTGACGAATGAACTACAGGGACTAATAACAATTGATTAATAACTATTAAATTACTTTTTAATTCATTTAATTCTTTTAAAATAGTTACTGTGGTTCCAAACTTTCTTGCTATGCTCCAGAGAGTATCTCCTGCTATCACTTTATATAAAAAAACGGTAGGCTCTATTTCTAGTTCTTCTTTTTTAGTTATTATTGGGATTAATAAAGTTTGACCTATTTTTAAAACACTTGTTTTTAAATTATTAACATTAATAATTATTTGAGGAGAAACTTTAAATTGTTCTGCTATAGATGATAGATCGTCATCTCTTTCTACAATATAATTAATAATTAGGGGTCTATCACTATTATTTTTTTCTTCCGTTTCTATTAAAGGAGGAACAGTTAATATTTGACCAACCATTAATAAATCCGTTTTTAAATTATTAATAGTTTTTAATTCAGTTACTGTTGTTTGATAACGTTTAGCAAGTTCATATAAAGTATCCCCTTTTTCTACTACATATTCATCCATTAATGATAAAGGAACAACATTACTTCTAGAACTGGAGGTTACTGGTATTTTTAATACCTGGCCAATACTTAATAAAGTGCTCGTTAAATTATTTAAATTCATGATAGCTGTTACCGTTGTTCCATGTTTCCTAGAAATATCATATAGATTATCTCCCTTTTTTACAGTATAAGTAAGAGTTGGTGATGGCATTGTTGCTGTTGGTATTTTTAATACCTGACCAATACTTA
This sequence comes from Bacilli bacterium, assembly GCA_050948865.1. GTDB lineage: Bacteria > Bacillota_I > Bacilli_A > RF39 > UBA660 > SKGN01. Next base: position 311,393 of record JBMNEQ010000001.1, on the reverse strand, counting down.
GTAAAGTGCTCGTTAAATTATTTAAATTCATAATAGCTGTTACTGTTGTTCCATATTTTCTAGAAATATCATATAGATTATCTCCCTTTTTTACAGTATAAGTAATAACCTCTGGTTCTATAATTGGTGTTACTGCCGATTCTGGTAATACTAAAACTTGATTAATACTTAAAACATCAGTAGTTAAATCATTTATATCTTTTAAGTTTTGAACTGTTGTATTAAATTTCTTAGCAATTGAAAATAAAGTATCTCCTTTTTTTACAGTATAAACTCCTGGCGGTGGTGGTGTTGGTTCAACTGGTTTAGTTAAAGGTGGTGTTGAGGGTATTTTTAATCTTTGACCAACACTTAATAAAGAACTTGTTAAATTATTTAAATTCATAATAGCTGAAGTTGTCGTTTCATATCTTCTAGCAATAGAATATAAAGTATCTCCTTTTTGAACTATATAAGTTACTTCTTCTAATGATGGGGGAACTAAACCTGGAATAATTAATCTTTGGCCAATACTTAATAAATCGGTTGTAAGATTATTCGCTTCTTTAATGGCAGTTACTGAAACATTAAATCTCTTTGCTATACTCCATAAATTATCTCCCTTTTGAACTATATATTCATCTTCTTGAATAATTCCCTCATATGGAATGTTTAAATAAATACTTACTGCTCTAACTACTGCCTCTGCTAGGTTTTCCCAATTATCCCTTATTTGATTCTTTTCAGCTAAAGGACCATCAACAAAAGCATACTCTATTAAAACTGGAGTAGTTAACCCTGTATTCCTAAGAATAAAATAGTAATCTTTAGCCGTATCCTCTGGTAATCTCCTTTGATAAGCTCTTCTAGCTATTTGTCCTTCTTTACTAAGTTCTGTTAAAATTAAATTCGCTAAACGATCATCATTCCTTAAAGCATAAACAACCTCCGCTCCTTCTCCTCCACCGGCATTTAAATGATTTGATAAAACTATTACATCTGATTTATTACCAAAGGCTTCTAACACCTTATTAACACGTTCTTTTGGTGTTAAAGTTTCATCAGTAGATCTAGTCATCATAACAGGAATTCCCATTTCCCGAAAACGATCATATTGATACTTAGAAATTTTAAGATTATAATCCTTTTCTACAATATCCCCAGAGATAGCTCCTGGATCCTCTCCACCATGTCCTGGATCAATTACTATCATAGCATCCCTCCCATAATATAGTATTCAATACCTAGATTTTTGACATAAAAATAGATAGAAACCCTTCTATCTATCATTTAAATTCAATAAAATTCTTATTTATAACGAGATTTAAAAGTTTTAATATACTCCTTTCTCATAACAGGCATTATTTCTTTAACTATCATAAAAGAAGATTCATTTATATCAATATTAGATGTATCAACTTTAATTACTTTTTTAACATTATCTTTAAAAACTGGTTCTAAAGATTTCAAAGCATTATTATATTCTTCAATATTTTCTAAATTAAGAAACCTTCTTTTTTCTAAAGCCAAACTATTAAAATAATCTCTTTTTAAAGAAATTAAAGGATCAGCATAAGTTAAAACCAACATATCAATTAAACCCTTTGATAAAGAAGAATACTTATTAAACATTCCCTCATACTGTTTTTTTATCATTCTTCCCCGTTTATATTCTCTAAAGTTCCAAATAATCCTATCATTCAACGAGCGATCAACTAAAATTATGTCATTATCTTTTAATACTTCTTCTTCTAATTGTTTAGTTATTTCATTAATAATAGCCATATTAATATTCGGTGAAGATAAACCTTTTAATTGAGGCAAAAGGACTTTCTTATAATAAGTAGAAGTTGTTAATTCTTCTAAAAGTTTAACTTTAAATTCTCCTTTTCTAAAAAAATCTTGCAAATTATTTAGAATAGTTGTTTTTCCCGTTCGAGGTGTTCCTGAAAATTCAATTACAAATGGTTTATTTAATTTTGATAAAACTTTTAATCGTTGAAGTTCCATTTTTTGAGCATGTAAACATTTTAGTTTTTCATAATAATCTAGATTATCATTAAAAACCTTTTCTTTTAAAAATTCATTTTCTTTATTCTTAAAAACTATCTCTATAACTTCTTTTAACCTAATAAATAAAGGTTCATCCTTACTTTCTTGAAATACAAGACTCTTATAAATGTTTTCATAATACCATTTTTGGTGCTCTTTCCCTGAATTAAATAAAGAAAAATCCTCAACACCTTCTTTTTTAAATTTAATCATCAAATCTTCCAAATTATTTACCTTATCAGCGGCAATAATTAATTTATTTCGAAACGAAAGAAGTTTAGTTTTTTCTACAGCCTTTTGTTTCCTTATTTCCCATGATAATGATTTATTTAGCTCAGAAGCCCCTAAAACCAAATTAGCAATATCTGTTCCAAACTCCCTTTTAATCTCTTCAATAGTATAATCTGTATCTTCAATAATATCATGTAAATAACCAGCAGCAATAACGTTATCATCACAACCATACTTTTCTAATAAGTTACCAACACTCATCACATGAATAAGCATTGGCTTATCGATTTCACTTTTTCTTACTTGCCCTTTATGAGCCTTAATTGCAAATAATTGAGCTTTTTCCTTAATATTCATCCTTCTCCCCCAGACAATTTTTATAAATCAGCTATTTCTTTTAATAATACTTCAGTCGTATAAATCTTTTTACTACGATAATAAGTTATTTTAATTTTACTACCCACTTTATGCTTATATAATTCATATCTTAATTCTGCTTTATTCTTAATCTTTTTATCAGCTATTTTTAAAATTACATCCCCCTTTTTAAGTCCAGCCTTTTCAGCTGGAGAACCATTAACTACTTCTTGAATAACGGTTCCTTCTTCAATATCTTCATCAACAATAATATTATTATAAAACAAAACTAATGTTTCATTAACATCGATTAAATGAACCCCTAAAGCTGGTCTCATAATTTCTAATCCTTTTTCTAATTGTCCTACATATTCCATAGCATCATCAATTGGAATCGCAAAACCAATCCCCTCTACTTGATTACTAACTAATTTTAAAGAATTTATTCCTATAACTTTACCTAAAATATTAACCAAAGGACCACCACTATTACCAGGATTAATAGCAGCATCAGTTTGAATAACTCTCATTAACCAATCACTACCACTACCACCACTTAAACTTATAGGAACTAATCGATCTTTCCCAGAAACTACTCCCCTAGTAACCGTTCCACTATAATCGACACTTATAGGAGCTCCTATGGCAAAAACAGTATTACCTAGTTTTAAATCTAAAGGATTACCTATTTCCGCCACTTCAATAACTTTCTCTTTAGGAACACTTAAAACCGCAATATCAGCATAAATATCTTTCCCTAAAACTTTCGCAGCAACCCTTTCTTCTGAAGAAAAAGTAATCATAACTTCAGAAACATCACTAACAACATGATTATTTGTCATTATATAACCATTCTTATTATCAACTTTATAAACAAAACCTGTTCCAGAAGATACCTTATTACCATTTTTAAGAGATTCTACAACCACAACAGAATCATAAACCTTCCCAATCGCTTCTTCAATAACAGTTTCTTCTGCTTTTATTTCTGTTTTTAACGTTTCTTTAACTTGGACTGGACGAACATAATATTCAAACAAAAGAAAATTAGAAGCAGCACCCATAAAAAAAACAATCAAAATTAATAAAATTTGTAATAATCTTTTTCTCATAATAACCTCCTACATATTTATAATATCTCGCCAATTAATGGGGAAACCAATTCTATCTAATATTTTATCAAGAGAAATAGTTGATATTTTACCATCTAAAACATTTATTTCATAATCCACTTCATAAGCAAATCTCCTAAAGTCTTCTTCTCTTAATAAATACTTTAAAATAATAACTACTGCAAATAAATCATTTTTACCATAAATATATTCATCATTCATTAAAGATATATTTAAATTTAAATGATATTTATTATCCCTAATTGCCCTTTGACTACGGTAATCAAATAAGATATCCTCATGAGCACATAAATTACGATAATTAGCTAAAATAGCAATAAAAGTACATAAACATTCAACATCTAAATCATATAAATCAGCTATCTCCATTTGATCTTCTCCTTTTAGAATGGAAAATAACTCACTTATAATACCAAAAGATAAAACTTTAACTAAAATCCATAAAGGAATATAACCATAATTGCTTAAATAGTGCAATGTGGCACGATGTTGTTTTCCATTAACCCTAATCTGCCTTCTCATCTTATTTAAAACATCAATAACCTGCCTACTTTTCTTTCGATCTTCTGTATAATTAGAAACCTTTAAATAATCTTTTTCTCTAATACCATATTGCTTTGATAATTGATAACTTATAATAGATTTTAAATTATTTTCAATAATTAAAATATATTTAAAAAAGATATTTCTGATACTACGATCAAAAACAAAAAAACCATATAATTCATCAAAAGTACTACCTTCAATAAAAATCTTTTCTTTCGGGGATTTCATAAAAATATGACGATAACCACTAACAAAAAAATAATTTTCCCGAAGTAAAATTTCTTTTGTTTTATCCACATCATTAATAGTTAAACCTTTAGATTTCAATATTTCAATTTGTTCTTCTAAATTTTTAAATATCTTTCTTACCATATCTTCACCTATATTACTATTATACATTATTTTTTTAAAAAGAAAAAAAGAATAATAAATACTCTCTTATCTTTTTTTTAAATTTAATAAATTACTATTTTGAATAAGGTATCAATGCCATAAAACGTGCTCTTTTAACTTGAGTAGCAATATATCTTTGATGTTTAGCACAAGTTCCAGTAACTCTTCTTGCAACTATTTTATTCTTTTCATTGATATATCTTCTTATAACATCTAAATCCTTATAGTCAACAGTTTTACCAATGCACATTTGGCAAACCTTTTTTCTTCTTCGATATTGTTCCATGTAAAATAACCTCCTTTAATTAAAATGCAATATCATCTTCACTTAATTCAATCGTTTCTCCAAAATCAGCAAAAGGTTCATCACTGATATTAGTTCCTTCCTTAGGTTCAGTTTGATTAAAATCTTGAGGAGTCATCCCTTGTTCACGTTGAGCCTTTGATTCTAAAAATTGAACATTATCCGCAACAACCTCAGTAACATAAACCCTAACACCCTCTTTATTTTCATAATTTCTAGTTTGAATCCTACCATCAACCGCTAATAAACTACCTTTATTAAGATATTTCTTTATATTTTCTGCCTGCCTACGCCAAGCAACAACATTGATAAAATCTGCTTCTCTTTCTCCACTTTGATTAGTAAAAAGACGATTAATCGCTATTGTAAAATTAACAACAGCCGTATTATCATTTAAATATCTAAGTTCAGGATCCTTTGTTAAACGACCAATTAAAAACACTTTATTCATTTTTAACTTCCTTTCTAATTATCTAAATTAATTATAATATAACGAATCACATTTTCATTTATTCTAATTAAACGATCAAATTCTTTAATAGCTTGTGCTTCTGCTTCAACTTCATATAAGTAATAATAACCACTATGATGTTTTTTTATCTCATAAGCAAGTTTCCTTTGACCCATTTCTTTAAAACTAATTATTTTAACTTTCTCTTTAGTTAATATTTCTTCTAAATCTTTAACTATCCCTTTAATAATAGTTTCTTCTAAGTCAGGTCTTACAATAAACATAATCTCATATTTCATAATCTATTCCTCCTTTCGGTCTAATGGCCTAAATAATAGGCAAGGAGTATTAAAATACTCGTTTAAATTATATCAAACAAAAATAACAAAGTAAATATTGTTAATTGAATTTGTTAAATAAAAAGGTAAGTTCCCGCCCAACTACCATATGGGAACTTAGTTGTTGAAATAATTTTTTGGATTCCTTTTAAGGAAATTTTTTAAAAAAACTTCTTTTTCCACATTATTATATTACTTTTTTTGTTTTTTTCTATAAAAAATTATAATCCTTACCCTTAAATCCATCATTTTCCATTTGTATTAAACAAACGGGAACTTACTTTTTAATTCAACCTTTATTCTTTTTAAATCGATATTTCTTTTTCCTTATGTTTTTAAAACAGTCTAGAAAAATACTAGCCATATCATACCTCTATATATTCATACACTGATAATGGTATGGTAAATATATAAGAAATCTTCTTTAGAAATCTCTCCACTTAAAACAACCTTTTAAAACAATTTTCCTTGCCCAATCTGGAATAAAAAAATGCCTTTCAAAAGAATCGTTTAACATTCTTAAAAGACCTCTTCTTAATAAATAAGTATCATAATGAGAAACAATCCCTAAATAAGAATTTAGTTTTTCTCTAATCTTTAACCCTTCATCATAGTAAATATCCTCTTGATCAAAATATTTATCAAGTTCTTTTACCGTCAAATAAAAATTATTTTTAATGCGGGGAGTAATATAGATTCTCCAAGGTTTTATATATGATCCTAAAAATTCAACTCCATTATTAATGTTTTGTAAATATATTTTTTTAGGATGTAATTCTAAATCTAACTCCTCTAGTAAAAATTTTCTTATTTTTGGAATACATCTTTTTAATTCTTCTTTAGAATTAGAAACCAAAAAGAAATCATCAACATAACGACCATAATGTTTTATTTTTAATTCACTCTTAACAAAATGATCAAAACTACTTAAATAAAAATTAGAAAACACCTGACTCGTATAATTCCCAATTGGAAGCCCACAATTATCTTTAGTATGAAATAAACTTTTAGATTTAGGTAAATCATCCCATTTCTCAAAAGAAGAATGAAAAACACAATTTTTAGTTATATCATTATAGATAATCAACTGACAAAGCCATAATATTTTAGCTTTGTCATCTTCCATATAATTATCATTAATAAATTTTTCTAGTTTTGATAATAAGATTCCTTTATTAATGCTCATAAAATAGCCTTTAATATCTAGTTTAAGAACATATGTTTCCTTTTGGTAATTAGTACTAGCCCTTCTTATATGCCTATCTAGCCTTTTAATTCCATAGTGAGTTCCTTTTCCTTTTCTACAACTATATGAATCATCAATAAATTCTTTTTCAAATAAATAACCTAACTTTAATACAATCAAATGATGAACTATTCTATCTCTAAAAGAAGCAGCACAAATTTCCCTTTTAACAGGCTTATCAACTATAAAAACAGAAGAGGATTCTATTTTATAAATTCCCAATTTTATTTCTTCCCATAATTTAATTAAATTTTCTTCATAATCTAAATCAAACTCTAAACATTCTAATTTATTTCTTTTGTTTTTCCTACATAAATAATACGCCCGAAAAACATCATTTAAACTTATATCTCCTTTTTCTTCTGTTAAAATTAAATTATTCATTTGTTCTCCTTAATATCAAGTCCCGGACGCAACGGACCGAATAACCGTTAGCCTGAGAATTCGAATTGCGATTGACATTAGAATTACCCGAATTCACGTTGCGTCGCCAAGCATTAGAGCCATCACCAGGAGAGGACGACCACCAATTCGCGTTATACCCCACGTTGTTAAGAGTCCCCGACGTATTGCGGTAACCAGCAGGGCGGGCACACACCAAAAACTGATCCTCCCACAAGGCGCTAAAAGTGACTACTAAGGTAAGTATTAATTTATTAATAATTACCACTCATTTATTACTCTCGTGAGTAAAAACATTTCAATCCCACTTCCATGGGGAGCCACCGGACTTAATTGGCTCACTCCCATACAGAATACCATATGAAACTCTCGCCAGTTTATTTTTTTAAAAATATTTCCCAACCTATTAATTGCCTTCTGACATTTTCTATTTTACAACTAACTGAAACATGATGATTTTCACTTATTTGTTTTAAATCAAATAACAATCTAAAAAGTAACCTTATCACTTCTATTTTTTCAATTGCTAGACTAACATATTTTAATTTTAAACCCTTTACTTTCACTTTGTTAGCCCGATAAACATCCATCAATAAATCAGTTATTTCATTTTTAATCTTTTCCCCTAAAGTATATTTATATTCTCTAGTTAAATCTTTAATTAATTTAAAACTAAGTAATAATAATTCATAACTTTCTTTATAAATAGGAAGTTCTATTTGTTTTCCTTTTTTCTTATTCATTTTCTATTAACATTTCCTTATACTTTTTAAATTTTTTAAACGCTTCATCTTTATCAAAAACATCATTATTTTTTATATCATTAATAATATAATCATCTATATTTAAAACTATCTCATAATCATATTTTAATAATTCAATAAACCTTTTATATTTATCTAATTTATCAATTGGAAAACCACATTTATTAGATAAAGTAGAAAACTTAGTCAATTTTAAACCTAATTCTTTAGCCATTAATTCTGCATCATCTCCTAAAAAGATATAAAAACTTCCACTTTTAAACAAATAAATTTTATTCTTATTTTCTTGTTTTTTCATCAAATATTTCTTATATAATTTACTCACTTATTTCTACAACCTTCCTTATAACCCTTTAAATAAAGACACTTAATTAGATAACACCTCTACTTTTATATATATTGTTAACAAGTAGAAAAAAGCAACCGCGGGCGAAAGCGTAAACCCTTTCGCACGCTTAATTTTCTGCCTCTTTGTTTTTTTACTGCTTACAGTTTGCTTTTTATCTCTGCCAAAACCAAGACCGAATTCTTCGGTCTTGGAAGATGAAAGTGAAAGGCTTCGCCCTACGGGCTTGCCGAATTTAGTCCCGGACGCAACGGACCGAATAACCGTAAGCCTGAGAACTCGAATGCGACCGACATCAGAATAACCCGAATACACGAGGCGTCGCCAAGCATTAGAGCCATCACCAGGAGAGGACGACCACCAATTCGCGCGATACCCCACGCTGTAAAGAGTCCCCGACGTATAGCGGTAACCAGCAGGGCGGGCATTGAATCCTGAATCATTATTACCATTCCAATCTGAGGCACTTTTTAATTTATCACCAGCTGAACCATTTAACCCATCAATTAACGTACCCCATTCTTCATCAGTAGGTAAATGCCAGCCATTAGGACATAATCCTTGAATTTTATCTTGATTATCTTCAATAGTTCGAGGCTCTCCACTACCAAATATTGCTCCCCACTGATATAAAACTTCAGTTTCATAATTCCAATCACAATAATAATCCCCTCCGTGAGTACAAGTAGCACCGATATTTTTCATACAAGCATTATAAGGAGATTTATCCTTCCAATTATCTACAGAATTAATTAAACAACTACTACCTTCTTTCCCTGTATACCTTAGATTCTCCGCAAACCAACATTGATTTCCTATTTTAACTGTTTCGTATGTGTTCTTTATACCTTCCGGATAATCTCTTGAATCAATAAGCTTATCACCACAATTAACAAAATTACCATTTGATGATGAGCCTTCAGGAACATTACATTCTATTTCATCTGTTTTACCTATCAACATATCCTTATAAGTTCCACAAGTAGTTAAACCTTCCCATTTGTTTTTACCTACCAACTTTACATATGGTTCATCCTTTTCATCAAGTGCTACACTAACACTTTCATAATTTTTAGCACTTAAATTTAATACTTCTTCAAAACTTTCCTTATCAATTGGATTACTTTCTAAATCATAACCTTCTAGAAGTTGATAGTCTATTGCTTTTATTACCATTTTTGCATCTAATAAAAAAGCCCTTTCTGTTGTACTTCCTATTAATCCTGTAATAGAAGGTAAAGCGATAGCTAAGACGATTGCTAAAATAACTATTACTGCTAATAATTCAATTAATGTAAAACCTTGTTTTTTCAAAATTACCACCTTTTCCCTTTGTTGCCAAAATTATATCATAACATTTTATTTATGTCTATTTTAGGGGAAATTTTTGAAAAGTATTTACTTTAATTTACATTAAATCTAAAATGACAGATATCTCCATCTTTTACTATATAATTCTTTCCTTCTATTCTTACTTTTCCAGCTTCTCTTGTTCTTTTTTCATTACCATAATTAAGAAGATCTTCATAACTTATTATTTCTGCTCTAATAAAGCCCTTTTCAAAGTCACTATGAACTATTCCTGCACAGTTAGGAGCTTTCATACCTTTAACAAAAGTCCAAGCCTTTACTTCCTTTTCTCCACAAGTAAAAAAGGTTCCTAAATTTAATAAGGAATAGGTTTTTCTAATTACTTGATCAAGGCCACTTTCTTTTTGACCTAAAACAGTTAAATATTCTTCTTTATCTTCATCACTTAATTCATTTATTTCTTCTTCTACCTTAGCACAAATTTCTATAAGTTTTGAATTATCTTTCTCTAAATATTTTTCTAAAGTTTGAAGATATTTATTTGGTTTTCCTAAATCTTTTTCTCCTACATTAGCTAAATAAATAATAGGTTTAATAGTTAAAAGATTAAAGCCCTTTATAAATTTTAATTCTTCTTCAGTATATGTTAACTTCCTAGCAGGAACATCTTGTTTTAAAGCATTATAAATCTTTTTTAAAACATCTAATTCTTCTAAACTATCTTTATCTTTTGTTGTTAAAGCTTTCTTTTCTATTCTTATTATTCTATTTTCTATTACTTGTAAATCTGCTAAGATAAGTTCTAAATTAATTATTTCTATATCTCTAATGGGATCTATTTCATTTTCTAAATGAATTATAGATGAATCTTCAAAACACCTTACTACTTGGCAAATAGCATCTACTTCTTTTATATGGCTTAAGAATTGGTTTCCTAATCCTTCTCCAGTAGAAGCTCCTTTAACTAAACCAGCGATATCAATAAATTCAAATGTTGTTGGAATTATTTCTTTTGGTTGATAAATATCAGTTAAAATATTTAACCTTTCATCAGGAACTGTTACTATTCCCACATTAGGATCAATTGTAGCAAAGGGATAATTAGCAACTAAAATTTTTCTTTTAGTTAAAGCATTAAATAAAGTTGATTTACCAACATTAGGTAAACCAACTATACCAGCAGTTAATGACATAATCTCACTCCTTATACCGTAGGATAGATATTAATTCCTAATGGTAAATTAATAACATACCAACTTATTATAATAAATAACCATAAAGCAGTAACACTTAAAACATAAATTAATAATAACTTAAAACATTTTGTAAAAGGCATTATTTCTTCTCCTTTATTATAGATTTGAATAAATCCTATAAAGATAACAAAATAAGGTAATAAAGGAGTAATAATATTAGATACTGATTCTCCTAATCTAAAGATAGATTGAGTAAATTCAGGAGTAATATTCGCCTTCATAAATAAAGGAACAATAACAGGACTTATTAAAGCCCATTTAGTTACAGAAGAAACTAAGAACTTGTTCGTTATTGCTACAAAGAAGAAAAATAAAATAATAAGGGGTAAAGAAACAAAGTCTAAAGTTTCTATTAAGTTCATTAACCAAATAGTTATGATTGTTCCTAAATTAGTTTGTTTAAAAATAGCAATAAACTGTGAAGCTAAAAACGTTAATAACAAAAGATGTCCAATATTATTTAAACTATTACTTATCGTTTTACTTAAATCTTCAACATTTTTAATTGTTTTAGCGCCTATCCCATAGAGCCAACCACATAAACCTAATAAAAGAGATATTAAATAAACTATTGATTGATTAAAATAAGCATTACCTCCAAATAATTGTCCTAAATAACTTTCTTCAGTTAAATCTAAAAGAAGACCTGAAGCTGGTAAACCTGGTATAAACATATAAATAACCATTAAAAAAAGAACAAAGAAACCAACTCCCGCTAAAAATAATCCTCTTTTTTCTTTTTTAGTAATAATAATTTCATCTACAATTAAATCTCCATCATATTTATATTTAGGAATACGAGGAGCAATCACACTTTCTGTTAAATAAGTTAGAAAAAGGGTTAAAGCGATCGAAGAGGATATAAGAAAGAAAATATTACCATAAATACTCATTTGATAACTTTCATCAATTAAAAGACCGGCCATTTCTGTATAAGGAGCTAGACTATAATCAATAATACCAGCAAAAAAATTAATACTATACCCTAATCCAACACTAGCAAAAGCAGCAAAAATACCAATAATCGGATTACGATTATTCGCTAAGAAAAAAAGAGCTGCTAAAGGAAGTAATATTATATAACCAACATCACTACTAAAACTACTTATTATTCCTAAAAAAACTATTATAAAAGTTAACCAATATTTGGATAAATGTTCTCCTAGTAAATGAAATAAAACTTGTAATAATCCTGATTTATGTGCAATCCCTATTCCAATTAAAGCTACTATAATTAAAGTTAAAGGAGTATAATTCATAAAATTAGTAACAGAATGCCCTATTATAGATCTTAAACCATCTTTACTTAAAAGATTTTCTACAGCTACAATACTTTGTTCTAAACCACCAGTAATAGGATTTATCTTCGTATAAGTAACCTGCCAATTTAAAATAAAACCAATACTACTTATTACTAATGTTAAAAAAATAAGCAAAGAAAAAAAGGAAATATTATTATTCCAAATGCTTGGTTCTTTCTTGATTGTTTCTTTCATAACTTATTCCTCCAAAACTTTCTTTAACTTTTTATTAAAATCTATTCTAGACATTAAAATACTACGGTTACATTTTAAACACTTTATTTTTATATCCACACCAACTCTAGTTATTTGCCATTTATTACTTTTACAAGGATGTTCCTTTTTCATCATAACAATTGAATTAAGTTTATATTCCTTTTTCATTAAATCACCTAATTCTTTTTATTTTATTTTTATCTAAAGCTTTTTTAATTTCTTTTAAAGCAATTCTTTTAACTCCATATTGTTGCATTGGTTCTGTTTTAACAGTAATTCTATAAGTAATAAAATATCCAATATTTTGAATGCCTAATAAGTTAAATTCCCCTCGTAAATGTTTTACTGTTAAATTTAATTCTTTAATAGTTGTTTGTAAAACCTCTTCAACCTTTTCCATATTTGAATCATAAGCAACATCAATATCTATTACTGCTGTTGAATCACTAATACTATAATTAATAACTTCTTCAATATGACGATTAGCGATAATTTTTGTTTCTCCTAAAAAGTTTCTAATTTTAGTTATTTTTAAGCCTAAATAAACTACTTCTCCCATAAAGTCGTCCACTTTTATATAATCACCTTCTGAATAACGATCTTCCAATAAAACAAAAATACCCGCTAAAATATCTTTTAAAGTATCTTGAAAAGCTAAACCAATAACTACTCCAAAAACACTAACACTAGCAATTAAAGTTGCTTTATCAATTCCAAATAAACTAAAAATTATTAAAATTACAATCCCTATTAAAATATATTTTGTAATCTTTTGAAATAACAATTCTAAAGTTCTTCTTTTTCTTTCACTTAAACCAATTCGATGAGCTCTTATTTTTAAAGTACTTTTTATAATTTTATTCATAATTTTAAAGAATAAATAAAAAGATAAAATAACTAAAAGAAATATAATTAAATTACTAATTGGAAGAACTTTTATTATTTTCTCCATTAAACCACCTATCCTTTAATCAATTTTAATTCCCATTATTTCTAATAATCGATTTAAATCTTGTTTTGTTTCATAACTAAGTTGTAATTTTCCTTTATTTATAATTACTTTTGTACCAAATATTTCTTTTAATTTTTCTTCTAGATAAAGGAATTCCTTATTTTTAGGTTTTTTTACTTTTTTAGGAAGATTACCTTTAGAAGCTAACCTTTCTAAAGTTCTAACACTTAAATCTTCTTTAACTATTTTATCAGCTAATTCTTCAATTTTAACTAAATTATCTAATTTACTTAAAACCCTAGCATGTCCCATAGAGATTTTATTTTGTAAAACTAATTCTTGAATCGCTAAAGGTAATTTTAAAAGTCCTAACATATTAGTAACATGGCTACGACTCTTTCCCATTTTTTTACTTAAATCTTCTTGAGTAATACCTAAAGAATCTATGATAGTTTTATAAGCTTCCGCTTCTTCAATAGCATTTAAATTTTCTCGTTGCAAGTTTTCTAATAAAGCTATTTGCATCATTTGTTCATCAGAAAAATCTTTTACAATAGCAGGAATTGTTTCTAATCCTATTTTTTTAGAAGCTCTTACTCGTCTTTCTCCAGCAATAATTTCATATCCTTTAATACTTCTTTTAACAATGATTGGTTGAATAACCCCATTTTCTTTAATAGAAGCCGCTAATTCATTTAAGGCTTCTTCATCAAAAACTTTTCTTGGTTGATAGGGATTTCTTCTTAACTCTGTTAATTTTATTTCTTTTATTTCCTCATTTTTAGCAGTTTCTACTATTTCATTTTCTATTTCATCAAAATTTAAATTTTCAGAATTAAATAATTGTTCCAATCCTTTTCCTAAGGCTTTACGCTTGTTTTCCATTTCGGATTAACACCTCCTTGGCTAAATTTAAATAAGCTTGATTTCCTTTACTATTAAAATCATAAGCAATAATTGGTTTTCCATGAGAAGGAGCTTCTGATAATCTAATTAATCTAGGAATAATGGTATTATAAACCTTTTCCTTAAAATAACTTCTTATATCTTCTACAACTTCTAAACCTAAATTTGTTCTAGAATCTAGCATTGTTAACAAGACCCCTTCAATATCTAAATTGGGATTTAATCTTCTTTGGGCTAACATGATAGTATTTAATAATTGCATAATACCTTCTAAAGCAAAAAATTCACATTGAACAGGAATTATAACAGAATCAGAGGCTGTTAAAGCATTAGTTGTTAAAATACCTAATGATGGTGGGCAATCAATAATTAAATAATCAAAATTATCTTTTATTTGATCTAATCTTACTTTTAATTGTTCAGCTTTATTAAAATTATTAGTATTTCTACTTTTTTCTAATAATTCAATATCTACTCCCGCTAAATTAATGGTCGCAGGTATTAAATATAAGTTTTTAAAATTAGTTTTTAGAACAACATCTTTAATGTCTACCTCACCAATAAGGGCATCATAAATACTTTTATCTATTATTCCTTTATCTACACCAACCCCTGTTGAAGCATTACCTTGTGGATCTAAATCTACCAATAATACTTTAACTCCTAAAACACCAAGGGAAGCAGCTAAATTGATACTTGTTGTTGTTTTTCCGACGCCACCTTTTTGATTAACCAATGCTACAATTTTTCCCACCAACATCACTTCCCTTTATATAATACTTACTTCTATTTCTATTTTATCAAATAAAACCAAAATATGAAACGATTTTAAAAGATATCTTCCTTTTTATCTTCTGATTTTATTTTATTTTTTCTAATATTATCAGCTAATTGTTTGATTTTACGAAAACGATGATATAATCCTGATTTACTAATTGGTTTTTTAGTCTCAGAAGTTATTATATCACTTAATTCTAATAAAGAATATTCAGGATATTTCAATCGATATTTAGCTACTTCTTCTAATTTATTATCTAAAAAATGTAATCCTAACTCTTCTTTTATTAAATTGATATCTTCAATTTGTTTAAAAGCGGTATTAATAATTCTTTCCACATTTGCTTGTTCACAATTATTTAAACGGTTAGTTATATTTCTTTGTTCTTTATAAACTCTTACATCTTCAAAATAAAGAACACCTTTATGAGCTTCGATCATTTTTAAAAAATCGCTTATTTTATCCGCTGCTTTAATATAAATTACATATCCTTTTATTCTTTTAATCATTTTACTATTTAAGTTAAAACTATTAAGTAAAGATTCCATAAAAAGAGCATATTCTAATTCATCGATTGCTATTTCTAAATGATACTGAGATGTTTTAGGATTATTAATACTACCACTTGCCAAAAATACTCCCCTTAAATAAGCTTTTATTAATTCTTCGTCCCCTATAATATATTCTCTAGGAATATTAATAAAAAAACCTTCCTTATTGATAATTGATAAGTCTTTTAAAAGATCATTTCTTCGAGGATTGATACTAAGAAAGTAAGAATAATTTTTTTTAAAATTAAAATTGCGACGAATAATTATCTGAGGATTTATATCATATAAATCTTTAAGAAGTTTAAAAACCCATTTAGCTAAGGTTATATTCTCAGTATGAATATTAATTAAGTTTTCATCTATATAGGCATTATTTCTAATAAAAGCTGATAATTCCGCAATCTTTTCAGCTTTAGTTTTCTCTAAATTAGTAATTTCCTTTTTTATTTTTATAGAAAATGACATCAATTAATCCTCCTTATCTTAGTAAATAAGAAAAGATAATAAAAGCAGTTTTAACAGGATCATGACGAACCATCTCTTCTTGAATAATAACTAATTCTTCTTTTAAAAGTTCAACATTATACTTCTTAATTTCTTCTTCATCAATTAATACAGGTTCACTACTTTCTAAGGCCTTATATCTTTCTTGAATATCAATATCAATATAACCAGAGTTTACCAAAACAGCATCTAAAATATTATCCCCAAGATAATCTTTTAAAATCTTTAAATGATCACTTACTTTAAAATTATCCGTCTCTCCTTTTTCTGTCATAGCATTACAAATATAAAGCTTTTTTCCATTGCTTTCTTTTATTGCTTCAACTACTTCTTCACAAATAAGATGCGGTAAAATGCTAGTATAAAGACTACCTAAACCAAAGATAATTAAATCTGCTTCTTTTATAACCTCGATAACTTCCCCCAAAACTTGAGGTTTTGAATCATAAGCTAATTGTTTTATTTTTTTACCAGATTTTCTTAAATTCTCTTCTCCCATTAAAACTTCCCCATCATAAGTATAAGCAACCAAATTAACAACATCTTCTGTTAAAGGTAAAACTTTGCCTTTTAAATTAAGAATTTTTCCTAAGGAAGAAACTGCTTCTGTTAAATTACCATTCATTTCAATTAAGGCTGTAAGAAGAAGATTTCCTATCGAATGACCATTTAATTCTCCTTCACTATCAAAACGATATTGAAAGAGTTTTTCTAATAAAGGTTCTGAAGAAGATAATGAAACTAAAACGTTTCTAATATCACCAACAGCAGGAATTTTAAATTCTTTACGAAGACGTCCTGTAGAAGCACCATCATCCGCTACAGTAACAACAGCTGTTATATCAATAGGAAATAATTTAAGTCCTTTTAAAAGAATTGATAAACCATGACCTCCTCCTAAAACGACCACTTTTTTCATAATCATCACACCCTTAATACATTATACTACAATATAAAATATTAACTAAAAAAAAAGACTAAGAAGTCTTTCTTTGTAAATCTTGAATAAGACTATGGGCAGCTTTAGCCCCTTCTCCAATAGCCGTGGTTACTTGATATAATTCTTTTTTAATAACATCACCACAAGCATAAATAAGCTTCCTATTAGTCCGCATATTTTGATCAACAATCAAATAATTATTTTCATCTTTAATCTTTTTATCTATAATAAAATCTGAAACAGGTTCAAATCCAATATAAATAAAAAGACCATCTGCTTTAATTCTTTGTTTTTCTTTAGTTAAATTATTATTAATTTTAATTCCCTTTAAAAGACCATTAGTTTCTTCTATTTCTTCAATTTCAGAATTATATTTAATAGTTATAACTTTATTATTTAAAACCTTTTCCTGAAGGACTTTATCACCTCTAAAAGTATCACGGCGATGAATAAGGGTTACTTTTTTAGCAATTTCACTTAAATATAATGCCCCTTCTAAAGCACTATTTCCTCCTCCCACTACTACTACTTCTTTTCCCTTAAAAAAGGCCCCATCACAAATCGCACACCAGCTTATTCCTTGACCCTTTAATTGTTCTTCTTTTGGTAAACCTAAATGTCGAGGCCTTCTTCCTGATGCAATAATAACCCCTAAACAAGTTATTTCCTCTTCCTTAGTTTTAACTATTTTATAATCTCCTTTATCGATCACTGTTAAAACCTTACCTGAATAATAAGGAATTTCTAACTTTTGAGTTTGTTCAAACATATTATAAGCTAAAGTTGGACCTTCAATTCTAAAAAAACCAGGATAATTTTCAATAAAATCTGTTTTATTTATTTGTCCTCCTGGTGCTTCTTCTTCAATCATAACCACATTAAGGTTAGCCCTTTTTAAGTTGATAGCAGCTGTCATTCCTGCTGAACCAGCTCCAATTACTACGACATCAAAATTTAACTGCATCTGTTGTTTCTCCTTCTATATATAAATTTTCAAAACGTGATCCTCTACCTCGTTCCACAATTATTATTAATCCAATAATAAATAATATTCCCGATACTATTTGAGCAATTTTAAATTCACTAAACATTAAACTATCTAATCTTAAACCTTCAATAAAAAACCTTCCAAAAGAATACCACATTAAATAAGCACCTGTTAATTGTCCTAGTTTTAAGTATTTATTTTTTCGAATAATTAATAAAACTATAAAACCAAGCAAACACCATAAAGATTCATATAAGAATGTTGGATGATAATAAGTTCCATAAATATTCATTCCCTCAACAATAAAATTTGGTAAATGTAATTTAGTTAAAAAATCACGTGAGACAACCGCTCCATAAGCTTCTTGATTAAAAAAATTCCCCCATCGACCTATAGATTGACCAATAATTAATCCAACAACAATAATATCTGTTAATCTAAAAGGCTTAACTTTGTATTTTTTAGCATAAATTAATAAAACTAAAACACCAAAAAGAATACCACCATGAATCGCTAAACCACCCTCCCAAGTTTTAAATATTTCTATTAGATTATCTTGATAATAATCCCAGTGAAAAATTACAAAATATAACCGTGCTCCAATTAAACCAAAAATAATCATCCAAAAAATTAAATTAGAAACAAAATCAATATTAAGTTTAAACTTTTGAGCCTCTTTAATAGCTATTGTTCCCCCTATAAAAATTGCTATTAAAACAATAACAGCATAATAAGTAATTTGAAAGATACCAAAATCTACTAAAACATTATTCATATTATGATCCCCTTTTTATTATTGATTCTACAACGATCTTTTCCATTAAAAAATTAAGAATAGAAATTAAAATGGCAATAAAAAATAAAATAAAAATATTTTTAGTAATAAAATGAACTCCTAATATCCAATCTGTTATTTTTAAAATAAAAACATTAATAAAAGGATAAAACAATCCTAAAGTAAATCCTGTAATTGGTAAAGTTAGTAAAAAGATAATTGGTTTTACCGTTTTATTCAAGATATAAATTATTATTGACGCTAACAAAGCCCACAAACCATAATAACTATTATCTATATAAACAGATTCAAATAAAATAGAAACAACAATTAAAATAATTGTATAGCTAACAATATAAATTAACCAATCAACCACTGTATCTATTTTATTAGTTTTAGTAACAAAAGAAAACTTCATATTCATCCTCTCTTTTCTTTTAAATTATATCATGTAATTTATTCCTTGTGAATATTCCTTTTATTAAATATTTTCTTCTATTCTTAATAATTGATTATATTTACAAACACGATCTGTTCTAGATAATGAACCTGTTTTTATTTGTCCTAAATCTAAACCAACAACTAAATCAGCAATGAAAGTATCCTCAGTTTCTCCACTACGATGAGAGATAATAGTTTTATAACCATTAGCTTTAGCTAAATTAATCACTTCCAATGTTTCTGTAATAGTTCCTATTTGGTTAACTTTAATTAAAATGGAATTACAAGCTTTTTCTTTAATTCCTTTTTCTAATAATTTTGTATTCGTTACAAATAAATCATCACCCACTAATTGCACTTTATCCCCT
Source organism: Bacilli bacterium (assembly GCA_050948865.1). GTDB lineage: Bacteria > Bacillota_I > Bacilli_A > RF39 > UBA660 > SKGN01. Next base: position 291,564 of record JBMNEQ010000001.1, on the reverse strand, counting down.
AATCTTTTGGTCATTAAGGAAAAAAATTTGAAATTTGTTTCTTCTAATCCATCTTCTATTGAAATTAGTGGATATTTAGTTATCAACATTTCATAATAATCGATCAATTCTTCTGGAGAAAATTCTTCTTTCCCGCCATTAAGAATATATTTCTCTTTTTTATAGTCATAAAACTGAGAAGCAGCAACATCAATGGCTAAAAAGATATCTTTTCCTGCTTGATAAGAAGTCTTTTTAATCGCTTCCATTATCAAATCAAAAGCCTCAATATTATCTTTTAAAACAGGAGCAAAACCACCCTCATCACCAACTCCAGTGTGATATCCTTTTAGTTTTAAAACATCTTTTAAAGAATGAAATACTTCTACCCCTATTTGCAATTTTTTAGAAAAGGATTCTGCAACAGGAACAATCATAAATTCTTGAAAATCAAGATTATTATCCGCATGAGCACCACCATTTAAAATATTCATCATTGCTAAAGGCATTTTCCTTCCTTCTCCAATATATTCATATAACGGTTTCTTTAAACTGTTAGCGCTCATTTTTAAACAAGCCACCGAAACCCCCATAATCGCATTCGCTCCTAAATTGCTTTTATTTTCTGTTCCATCAGCCTCAATCATCTTTAAATCAATCTCCTTTTGCTTTAAAGAATCCATTCCTACTATTAATGGTTTAATTATTTGATTAACATTATTTACGGCCTTTAAAACCCCTTTTCCTCGATAACGTTTCTCTTGATCCCTTAATTCCACGGCTTCGTTAATACCTGTTGAAGCCCCACTAGGAACACTACACCTTCCTAAACTTCCATCAATTCCTATGACATCAACTTCAATGGTTGGATTTCCCCTTGAATCTAATATCTCCCTTGCTTTAACATCTTTTATTTCCATTAAATTAATCTCCTTTCAACTTGTTTACTAACTCTTTAAATTCTCTCCCTCTTTCTTCAAAATCAGCATACTGATCCCAAGAAGCACAAGCTGGACTTAATAAAACAAGATCTCCATTCACCATATTTTTCTCTACTTCTTCAATAACCCCTTTTAAATTATCTAAAACAAGACAATCTTTATTTAATTTATGAGCCCATTCTTTAATTCTTTCTTTAGTTTCTCCAAAACTAATAATTAATTTAACATTTTTTAAATACTTATTTAATTCTAAAAATGAATGTCCTCGATCTAAACCTCCCAATAATAAAATAATGGGCTTGTTAAAAGAAGAAAGAGCTATTTGAGTTGCTTTTACATTAGTTGATTTTGAATCATTATAAAATTCCACACCTTTTAACTTTCTCACAAATTCAATTCGATGTTCTACCCCTTTAAATTCTTTTAAAACAGATTTAATTATCTCATTAGAAACATCATATTCTTTAGCAACAATAATTGCGGCCATAATGTTTTCATAATTATGAACCCCTTTTAATTTAATTTCTTTCAAAGAAATGATTTTTTCTTCATTATAATAAATTGCCTCTTCCTTAAGGTAACACCCCTTAACATTTTTCTTTTTACTAGAAAAATATTTTTTAGAAGAAGGAATATCATTCGTTAACTTTAACAAATCATTATTATCATAATTTAAAATTGCTAAATTTTTATTAGTATGATGATTAAATATTCTTTTTTTAATCTGTTGATAATTTTCATAATTATCAACAAAATCTAAATGAGCGGGAAACAAATTAGTAAAAATAGACATCGAGGTTTTAAAATTCTGAAAATTACATAATTGTTGAATCGAAACCTCCATAACTATTATATCTTTAGGCTTTAACCTTTTAACAAAAGAACTAACAGGTATCCCAATATTCCCTAAAAGATGAACTCTTTTAAAAACCTTTTTTAAGATAAGATAAATAATAGTTGTTGTTGTTGTTTTACCATTTGTTCCTGTTATTCCAATAATATCAACATCTTTAGGAAACAAATGAAAAGCCATCTCCACTTCGTTTAAAACAGGAATATTATATGATAAAGCCTTTTTTACATAAATATGATCATTTTTAATCCCTGGGTTTTTAATTAAATAGTCAAAAGATTGATCAAATAATTCTAATGGATGTTCCCCTAAGATTACTTTTACTCCCAACTTTTTTAATTCTGCACATTTCTTTTTATCTTGGTTTTGATTATTATCATTAATAATTACTTCATTATTTCTATTAATTAATAACTTAGCCGCCTCATAACCACTTCGAGCCATTCCTAAAATAAAAATCTTTTTTCCTTGAAACATACCTCCACTTCCTTCTCTATTAAGTATACTAAAAAAGTAATTTATTGTTAAGAGACACTCTTACTTTTTTAATTTTACATCCTTTAAAGATTTATTTACTAACTTACTTACAAAACTTCCATCTTTGAAAAAACTATAAAACTTTCTGTTTATAACTAAATTAAACTCCCCAATATATTCTGTAATATTAGAATAAAATCCTTTTTTAAATTGATATAATCCTAAAAATTTATTAGTCTCATTAAAATCCCCAGTAATAGCATTATGATGAATATATAAATAGCCTTCCTTCGCATACTTTTGCATTATCTTCCATTTTAATAAATAACTAGCAGGAAAATATTGAAATTTAGGTTTATACCCATCAATCATAAAAAATATCTCTTTCTCATATTTAATAATTAAGGAAGTCCCTAAAATAATACCACCTGGATAATGTTCTAACAATTTAGTAGCAAAAATCAAATCTTGTTTATAAACATTTAAAATTTTATCTGATTCCATTTTTTTATTCAGCAAATGATTATTTTTCTTTGTTTGTTGTTGCATTTTATCACTTAATAAATTATTATTATTTAATTCTTTTTCATATAAATTACGACTATTTTTTAAATACTGTTCTGGTATTAATTTAACAAAAAAAACTGAAATCATCTCTTCTTTACTAAATATTTCATAATAATCTAAATAATAATCCAATTTGCGTGTATGTTTTTTTTGAACTAGTTTATAAAAATCTTTAAGTTCTTCTTTTGTTCCTTCATAAACCATTATTCCTTTACGTTCAGCTTTTCTTATTTTATTACGAACTTCCTTATCAAATAAGGTAAATAACTTTTTCGAAGAACAATTAACTTTTGTAACCATATTCCATCTTGGTTTTAGAGTTTCAAAATATAAATTAAATCCTAAATGTTCATAACCAATCTTTTTTAAAAATTTAATTAAAGCATTTTCATTTTTTTCTTCTATTACTTGACCCTCTTTATTCCTAACAGTATTAATAACATAAGGATCTATTTTTAAATAAATAAAACCTTGTTTATATAAAAATTTTTGTAAATGAGCGGTAAAATTTCTTAATAAAATATAATCATTAAAATCTACTAAATAACCACGAGGAGCATAACCATATTTTAAGCGTCCAAAAATAGTTTTTACCAAAATCAAAGAAGCCGCTTTTATTTGATTATTATCAATTAAACCAATATAAAGATCAGTAAAACCATGTCTAGACATAAGAGTGCCATATTGACTAGTTTGATAAAAATTACAATTTTGATGTTTTTTCGCATATTCATCAAATTGTTCTTTAGTAAGCTCAACTATTCCCACTTTATTCCTCCTCTATAAATTAGATTATTATATCATATATTGAAAATTTTGAAAAAAAAAGAGGCTAAAAATTTAACCTCTTTATTATATTTTAAATAAAATAAGCAATTCCTAAAACTATAGAAACAACTCCTAGTAATATTAAGGCCAAACGCCAAATATACTTTAACCAATCTAGATAACAGACTTCTAAATAAGATAATCCAGCAATTAAAACTAAACTAGTTGGAGCGACTAACATTGCCATTCCATACATTGTTTGATTGATTAAGGATAATAACTCTACTGAAGACTCAGCTGGAAGCAAATTAGCTGTTATATTTATTACATAGTTAGAAACATATAAATTATCAATTACTAAAATACTACCTAAAAATGAATTAAGACTCATAGTTATAACATTAAAGTTTTTAGTTAAACCAACAAAGAAATTCATAACAGTTGTATAAAAACCTGAATTTAAAGTTAAAATTACAACAATATTAATAAAAGTAACCATAACTGCTGTTGGTAAAACCTTTTTCGCTCCTTCTAAAAAACTTTCATACATATCCTTAATACTAAGTTTATAGAAGAATCCAACAAATAATAAAGCAAATATTATAACTGTAAATAACTCTGTAATCTCCCAATAACCAAATGGTAAAATTGAACTACCTAAAATATTTTGAAAAATATAAAAGTTTCCTATTTTTACATCCATTACCCAATCATGCATTCGACTAAAAACATTTACATCAAAAGCTCTAACCCATTTGGTCATTCCCGAGTTTGACAGTTTAAAAAATAATAAAAACTTAAAAAGTTATATAAAATATGACTTTTTTTGTTGCTTTTTTCTAAAAACTGTGTTACACTATAATTAGTATATGAGTATATAGAGGTGCGGTATGGCAAGTATTTTTTTAGACTGTTTTAAAAACACAGGAAAAGATTATTTAAGAATTGTTGAAGGATATTATTTTAAAAAACCTGATGGTAAAGCTACTGTTAAAAGAAGAACTATTAAAAATCTTGGCCCCTTATCAAAATTTGATGATAATCTTGGGGAGGGATTATTATTAAGATTAAGAGAAAAATTTAAAAATAAAGAATTAGATATAGGTATGCCTTATGAAGAATTAAATATTCCCAAAGTAAAAACAACAATTAAAAATATTGAAAAAGAATTAAAACTAAAAAATCTTGGTTATTTTTTCTTAGAATCTTTATATAACCAATTAGGAATTGCTGAAGTTTTATCAAAATATAAAAGTGATTCTAAAATAAAATATGATCTTAATGGTTTAACTAAAATATTAGTATTTGGCAGAATTTTAAATCCTCAAAGTAAAAAGGCAACATTTTTAAATAAGGATAATTATTTATTTCCTATTACAACTTCAGTTAAGGAAAAAGAAATATATCGGGCATTAGACATTTTAAATGAAAAATCAATATCGATTCAAAAAAGAATAAACACTAGAATTAATCAGTCTTCAATTGAAAGAAAAACTAATTTAACTTATTATGATGTTACTAATTATTATTTTGAAACAATGTATGGTGATGAAGATACTTATAAAGTGAATGAATCAGGAGAAGTTATATTAGATAAAAAAAGTAAACCAATAATTGTTAAAAATGGTTTAAGAAAAAGAGGAGTAAGTAAAGAAAATAAACCTAATCCTATTGTAGGGATGGGATTACTTATTGATAATAATGGCTTACCAGTTTCCTATGATATTTTTCCTGGTAATATGCAAGATAAAACAACTTTTAAAAAGATTATAAATAAAACAATTAATAATTTAGAATTAAACAAAGTAGTTGTCGTTGCTGATAATGGTGTATATTCACAAGAAAATATGTATTTATTAGCAATTAAAGAAAATGGATATATAATTTCTAAATCAGTAAAAAAACATTGGAATACCAAACCAAAAGAAGCAGAAGAAGTAAGTTTAAGAGAGTGGGCTTTAGAAGAAAAGGGTTACAATTATATAAAGAATAATGATGATATTGTAATCTTTAAATCAAAATCAAAAATTTATGATAAGGAATTGAAAGATAAAGAAGGAAATAAAATAAATATTAAAGAAAAACAGATTGTTTTTTGGAGTAAAAAGCATTATGAAAGAGAATTAAAACAAAATGAAGAATTTATGAAATATTTAGAATCTTGCAAAGATAATCCTAATAAATTAAAAGATAAACAAAGAAAAAGTCAAGATTTTCTAAAAGTTTTACAAACAGATAAAAAAACAGGAGAAGTTCTAAAAACAAAACCTTTAGTAATTTTATTAGATGATAAAATTAAAAAATATAAAGAAACAATGGGATTTTATTCAATTGTAACAAATGAGATTGATTTATCAGATCAAGAAATAATTAATAGATATCGTGGGTTATCAAGAATAGAAGATTCATTTAGAATAATTAAAAGTGATTTAGAAGGAAGACCAATATATGTAAGAACAGAAGAACATATAAACGCCCATTTCCTAGTTTGCTTTATCGCTTTATTAATTACAAGAATAATTCAATATAAAGTTTTAAAATATCTAGGTAAATCAACATTAAATACTGAAGGTTGGACACAAGGTATTACTGCAGAAAAAATAAAAAAATCATTAATTAATTATCAATCTAATCATATTGGAGATGGTTATTATCAAATAACAAAAGAAACTAAATATATAAATTTAATTAAAAAATCTATAGGGGTTAATAAAGAATTAAGCTTATCTAGTTTAAATGAAATAAAATCCTATAAAAATTTAATTTCATCAAAAAATTTATAATTACATATGATAAGAATAGTATATTATAAAAAACAAGATTAAACCTTGTATTTGCATAGGTTAAACCTTGTTTTTTGTTTTTTTAACTGTCAAACTCGGGTTATATCATATATTGAAAATTTTGAAAAAAAAAGAGGCTAAAAATTTAACCTCTTTATTATATTTTAAATAAAATAAGCAATTCCTAAAACTATAGAAACAACTCCTAGTAATATTAAGGCCAAACGCCAAATATACTTTAACCAATCTAGATAACAGACTTCTAAATAAGATAATCCAGCAATTAAAACTAAACTAGTTGGAGCGACTAACATTGCCATTCCATACATTGTTTGATTGATTAAGGATAATAACTCTACTGAAGACTCAGCTGGAAGCAAATTAGCTGTTATATTTATTACATAGTTAGAAACATATAAATTATCAATTACTAAAATACTACCTAAAAATGAATTAAGACTCATAGTTATAACATTAAAGTTTTTAGTTAAACCAACAAAGAAATTCATAACAGTTGTATAAAAACCTGAATTTAAAGTTAAAATTACAACAATATTAATAAAAGTAACCATAACTGCTGTTGGTAAAACCTTTTTCGCTCCTTCTAAAAAACTTTCATACATATCCTTAATACTAAGTTTATAGAAGAATCCAACAAATAATAAAGCAAATATTATAACTGTAAATAACTCTGTAATCTCCCAATAACCAAATGGTAAAATTGAACTACCTAAAATATTTTGAAAAATATAAAAGTTTCCTATTTTTACATCCATTACCCAATCATGCATTCGACTAAAAACATTTACATCAAAAGCTCTAACCCATTTGGTCATTCCTAAAACAAAAACCACAAATAAAACTGAATAAGCTGTAATGAGAGGCCATAGTTTTTCTTTTCCCTTTTTAGATTTCTTTTCTTCTACCATAAAAGGAAGAATATCAGAAACTTTTTCCTTTTGTTCACTCTTTTTAGTTTTTGTTGTTTTCCAAACAAATAAAATTAAAACTGCTATAGTACCTAACAATAAACCTAATTTATACCAAAGATTAATATTACCTTCAATTTGTAAAACATTATAAACTAAATCATTATACATAATACTAATATTACCAACAATAATAGAACCTACTGTACAAAGTAAAGCGACTAATTTAGAATATCCTAATGATAAAATCACAGCCATGAAAAATGGAACAAAGATTAAAAATGGAAAATAAATACCTGTCAATGAAGTAAAGACTGCAAATAAGGTAATAGTAATTATTAAAAACATTAATCCTTTTTCTTTAAATATTTTAGTTAAAAGATCAACTAAGTTTTTTAAAGAACCTGTTTTATGTAAAACTCCATAAAATCCTCCAATAAATAAAATGAATAAACCTACCTGCCAAAAGTAAGCAATCGACATCCCTAAAGCATTAAATATATCCCAAATTCCTGTTGGTGTTATTCGTTGTTGATGAACACTATATCCATCAAAACTAGATGATGGAATAATCCAAGTCAAAATAATTACAACTAAAATAGTAATACCTAAAATTTTTAATAAACTTTTCTTTTTCATATTCTCACTCCCTTAATTTTTATTTCTCATATGAGGAAACAATATAACTTCTCTAATACTTTCTGAATTAGTAATTAACATAATTAATCGATCTATACCTATTCCTATCCCTCCTGCCGGTGGCATTCCATATTCTAAAGCTTCAACATAATCTTCATCCATTTCATTCGCTTCCACATTCCCTAAACTTCTTTCTTTTAATTGATTTAAAAATCTTTCCCTTTGATCAAGAGGATCATTTAATTCACTAAAAGCATTAGCATATTCATCACCACCAATAAATAACTCAAATCTTTCAGTAAATCTTTCATCATGACTTTTTTTAGCTAAAGGACTAATTTCTAATGGATGTCCATAGATAAAGGTCGGTTGAATTAAAGTTTCTTCAACATACCTTTCAAAGAATTCATTAATAATATGACCACTCCCAAAATGGGCCTCCACCTCAATATCATGTTCTTTGGCTAGCCTTTTAACTTCCTCAAAAGTCTTTTCTTCCCAAAAATCAATCTCACAAGTTTCTTTTATAGCATCAATTATATGAACCTTTTTCCATGGTTGATCAAAGTTAATTTTATGATTTTTCCATTCTATTTCATAGGTGCCTAAACATTGATAAACAGTTTCTTTAATAAGATCTTCTGCTAATTCCATCATCCCTTTCATATCGCTATAAGCTTTATATATTTCTATTGTTGTAAATTCTGGATTATGATTTTTATCCATTCCTTCATTGCGAAATAATCTTCCTATCTCATAAACTGCATCCATTCCACCTACAATTAATCTTTTTAAAGGAAGTTCTGTCGCGATTCTTAAATACATATCTAAATTTAAAGTATTATGGTGAGTTACAAAAGGTTTTGCTAAAGCGCCCCCTAAAATTGTTCCAAGAATAGGAGTTTCTACTTCAACATAACCTTTTTCATCTAAATATTTTTGAATAGAACGAATAATCCTCGGCCTTAAAAAAGCAATCCGACGAGCATTTTCATTCATTATTAAATCTACATAACGACGACGAAAACGTTCTTCAATATCAGTTAAACCATGATATTTTTCTGGTAAAGGACGTAAAGCTTTAGATAAATGAGTGTATTGTTGAACATTAATACTTAATTCACCAGTATTGGTTTTAAAAACATTTCCTTTTACCCCGATAATATCCCCTAAATCAGCCAAATCAAATAACTTATATTCTAATTTAGAAACTGTATCTGATCTTATATAAAGTTGAATTTGACCAAATTTATCTTGAATATGCATAAAACCAGCTTTTCCAAAACGACGATTAGTCATAATACGTCCAGCAATACTTACTAAAATATCCTTATCATTTAATTCTTCTTTCGTTAAATCATTATATAAATCCTTTAATTCTTTAGAATTAGTTGATACTTGATAAGATTCACCAAAAGGATTAATACCTAATTCTTTTAAAACTTGAAGTTTTTCTCTTCTAATTTGTTCTTGTTCTGTTAACTCCCTCATTAGCCCACCTCATTATATATTTTATAACATTTTTTTGTTATTGTAAACATTTGTCAAAGAAATCTAACATTTCTTCTTTCGTTTTAATCCGAAAAACTTCTAATTTTAGTTTTTTAGCTTGAGGAAAACCTTTGAGATACCAACTAGTATGGCTCCTCATTTCTAATACTGCTTCTTTTTCAGTTTTTATTTCTAATAAATAAAGAAAATGTCGCTGGCACATTTCTATTTTTTCCTTAAAAGAAGGCTTCTTTAATAGAATTTCATTTTCTTGATAAAATAATATTTCTTTAATTAACCAAGGATTACCCAATAATCCTCGGCCAATCATGATGGCATCACAATTAGTTTCTTCTAACATCCTTTTAGCATCCAAAACAGTTTTTATATCACCATTACCAATCACTGGTATTTGAACATTTTCTTTAACTTGTTTAATTAAACTCCAATCAGCTAAACCACTATATCCTTGTTTTTTTGTTCGAGGATGAATAGTAATAGCCTTCGCTCCTGCTTTTTCACATAACTTAGCTATTTCAACAGCATTAATACTATTATTATCCCAACCACTTCTTATTTTTACAGTTACAGGACAAGGAACTGCTTCAACTACTCCTTGAACAATTTCATAAATTTTAAAAGGATTCTTCATTAAAAAAGCCCCCGCTTGAGCTCTTAGGGCTACTTTAGAAACAGGACATCCCATATTAAGATCAATAATATCAGGTTTAATAAGAGCATAAACCTTTTTTGCAGCTTGAACAAAAGACTCTTTATCACTACCAAAAATCTGTTGAGCAAAAGGTCTTTCTTCCTCAGTAAAAAACAACATTCGTTTCGTCTTTGAATTATCATTTAATACTGCTTTAACACTAACCATTTCTGCAAAAACTAAACCACAACCCATCTCTTTAACAAGACGACGAAAAGCACTATTAGAAACACCCGCCATCGGTGCTAAACAAATTTTATTTTTTATTAAAAGAGAACCTATTTTAAAAGCCATAATATCTCCTTTATTCATCAGGTAAGATTTCTGCTTCATCACCATGATTAACTAAAAAAGCATTCGCATCGTCTAAATCAATATGAAGTTCAAAATTAGTATCATTTTCTTCCCGAACATAAACATTTTCTATAATACCACCCTTTTCTCCAAATAATCTGACTCGAACTTTTTTATTATTATCCCAATCATATTTCGCTATATCTTCTTTACGAACATGAACATGTCTAGTAGCAATAATACAACCATAAGGCTTATATACTTGAGCCTTTTCACTAACTAAGGTTATCGCTTCACTACCTAAAAGATCACCTGAATTTCTAATTGGGGGATTTAATCCCAACATATAAGCATCAGTTTTACTAATTTCTATTTGAGTTTCCTTTCTCAAAGGTCCTATAATCCGGACCCCTTTTATTTCCGCCTTTTCAGTTTGTAAAGTTAAAGTTTCATTAGCGGCAAATTCACCTGGTCTATATAAATCTCTTAATTTAGTTAATGTTTTATTTTTCCCAAATAATATTTCAAAATCTTCTTTTGATAAATGAACATGTCTTGCTGATACTCCAATCTTTATTCTCATTTATGCTCCCCTTTCTAACATATAAAAATTATATCACAATTAAAATATCATTACTATTTTTAAAGCATTTTATCATATCCATTTTACATTTTCATATACTATATTACATTTAGAAAGGATGATTTTATTGAATGGTAACTTTTATACAAACCCTGTTTTTCCTGGAACGCCAAGTAATCTAGGAACTCCTAATCAACAAAGTGTTCCTCCACTAGAACAAGTAATAACAGGAGTTCCTCTGACTGAGGTTTCTTATATAGAAAATATCCTCCGTTTCAATCGGGGAAAAATGGCAAAGTTTTATTTTTCTTATCCTGATTCAGTTGAATGGCGTGATCGAATTTTTTCCGGCATAATAGAACAAGCAGGTAGGGATCATATTGTTATAAGTGATCCTTCCACAGGAAAATGGTACTTACTTTTAATAATATATTTAAACTTTGTAGAATTTGATGAACCCATCGATTATGAATTAACATTTCCTCCTCATCAAAATAATCCCCTACCACCAACAAATTAAGTTTAAGGATGTGTCAATAACTTTTGAAAATGTCTCACATTAGATAAAAAAAATAGTTTGGAAAATTTATTCCAATTCCTCCATCAATTCAGGAATCTAGATAATATCCTTTAGTTAGATGGCAATCAAATTTTTAATTTGATTGCCTGAAACATTACGGATATTATCTCCTAAATTGATGGATTATCTCGGCATAAAACTCGTTTATGCATAAACCTTTTCTTTATGAGATTTTTTCATTTGTTTCTCAAAAGAAGCTCTTTTCCAAGGATGACTCATAGGGGGCACATATTTTTCCTTTTTTATTTCTTCCTGAGGTAGATCAAGTTCTTTTGAAAACCTTTTATTTCTGGACAGTTCTCTTAACTCATAAATTTTTTCGTCTATACTCACCACTAAATCACCATTAAATGCTTCAATAACTAATGCTTTAGTTTTAGGCCTGAAGCATTTTAACTCATTATTAAAATAAGGTAAATAATACTTGTTTTTATATTTAATGGAATTACCTCTATCTATTATTCTTGTTGATAAAACTGCTAAAGTATAATTTATTTTTTCTTCACTAGATGATTTTTCAAATGCACTTGGAAACTTCTTATAATCCATAGCAAAGCGTTTATTATATTTAGGAATAAAAACATTTATTAAATATTCATTAGCTTTTTCAAGTGTGTGTATTCCGTTTAATTTTAACTCATTAATTAGTCTTCCTTGAAATGTACCGTTAGTACGTTCAATAATTGGTTTTGCTTCAGGAACACTACTTGTTTTTAAATCAATACCTAGTTGTTTACATGAATAACCATACTGGGTAAGGATATCATTTTCAGATGTTTTTTTATCAGGGTTTAATTTGTTATAATTGAATACAGTTCTATTATCTGTTTTAAAACTATAAGGAATGCCATAACCTTTTAGGATTTGATATTTGGTTTGATAATAACCCTTTAAAGTTTCCTGATAGTCAAAATAACCGCCGACAACTGTGTTTGTTGCTTTATCTACAGCTAGATGAAGACATGTTTTAAAATCCCCAAACCATTGGTGTATTGAACCGTCTTGTTCAATAATTTCTCCGAAGTATTTTGGTTTTTCTTGCCTTGGGTGAGAATCCTCAATTGCTATCTCATTATTAACAATAACTTCTACTTCTTCTTCAGTTTTACCAGTCAGTAATTTTTCTTTTAACAATTGTTGTTTTCTATATTCCTTTCTAGTTCTTTTACGAGCCCTAGGCGATAAAATACCTGCCTTATTTAAAGTATTATAAATAAAATTATAAGAGACCTTTATGTTTTCAACTTCTTCAAGATATTCTTTAAAATGATTAAAATTAAAACCTTGATATTTAATAGTATAAAGTAGTACAATATCATCAGAAAGAGATTTATCGTGTGCTATACTGGGTTTCTTATTTCGATTGCCATGTATAAAACCAGATTTACCTCTTTTTTTATAAATAATTAAAAGACGATCAATTTGTCTTCTAGATAAAGATAGTTGTAATGCAACCCGATTTTTGCTTCCTCCTTGTTCTACTAACTTTTTAATAATTTCATATTTCTTTTGTTCATTCATTCTTAATTGTTCCTTTCTCATTCATATCACCTCAGTGATATATTATAAATTACTTTTGAGACATAATCAAAAGATAACACTTAAGACATTATCATAAGTTAATCACTACCACCAACAAATTAAGTTTAAGGATGTTGCAACATCCTTTTTCTTTTGATATAATCTTGATTAATAGAAGGTGACGAAATGGAAAATATAATGATAATACTTATAATAATTATTATTGTTAGCGTTTTATTAATGATTTATACAATAATCTATAATAAGTTTCAAGTTTATATTATAAAAATAAATACTGTGGAAAATAACTTAGATGAAACTTTACGGGCTAAATTTGATCTATTAAATAAAAACTTTATTATTGCTAAAGATAATACTAAAAGTAAAATTGAGGAATTAGAGGTTTTTAAAGAATTAAAAGATTTAAAAATATCAAGTTTTGATCTAGATCGTAAATTAACAGAATTAGAAGGAAACTGTTCTAAATTAAAAAATAAATACCCTGATTTAAATAATAACGATCATTTTAACCAAGGTTTTAAAAAGTTAGAAATCACTAATGAAGAATTAATTGCTTATAAACAATATTATAATGATATAACAACAAAATTTAATAAATTAATTCGGCTCTTTCCTTCTAATATGGTTGGTAAAATATCGGGATTAAAAGAAAGATTATATTATGACCAAAAAGATTTAAGTGATGAAGATATAAACGATTTTAAACTATAAAATAAAAGGATAAAACCTTTTATTTTTTATAAATACCTTTTTCTAAAAAACTTATTTCTTTTAAAAATATTTCTATATTTTTTTCTTTAGAAACAGATCTCTTATAACTTTGAATTAAATTTCTAAACATTATTGCTTCAATTATATCTATTATATAAATTAATTGTAATTTACTAGAAATATTAATATTATCTATATTTATTAAATTAATTACAGCGTTTAAATTATCTTCTAAATTTAATGAAAACATTTTTTCTACAGCAAAATTCATATTCAAAAATATGTTTTTAAAATAAACTTCATTTTCTTCTTTAGTAATCTTTTCTAAAATATATTTATATAATTCAATAAAGGATTTAATCATTTCTCCTTTATTTTTAATTAAAACATTTAAAAGATACTTCTTAATATCAGTACTATGAAATTCTAATATATAAAAGAAGGCATCTTCTTTATCTTTAAAATACTGATAAAAGCTTCCTCTTGGAATATCAGCATCAATAATTATTTTAGCAATAGAAGCTTCATTAAAAGGAACACGAGAAAATTCTTTAATTAAAGCTTTTAAAATCCGTTCCTTTTTTTCTTGGGGTAATTTTTTAAAAGTTAAAGTTGGCATCAAACACCTCCATAATGACATCTTGTCATTTAAAAGTATATATTAAAAGAATCTTCTTGTCAAACACAAGTGTATATTTATTTCCTTTTTATTAATACTAAAATTAGGTGAAAATAAATGTTTGATAAACACTTAATTGTTAAAGTAGGTAAAGAAACTAATTTATTTTTATATATAAACTTTGATTATGAATTTTCTATTTTAAATAATTTTGGAAAAAAGGAAAAGGAGGAAAATATAATAAAACAAGCTTTATCTTATATAAAAAATAAAAGGATTAATTTTCAAGGAACAAAAGTTTTTTTAGTTGCTAATGGTATAATCTTTGGTTCCATTTTTTTAAATCAGTATTCTCCTAAAAGCTTAAAAGAAGAAATAACTCCAAAATATCAATACGTAGAATATACAAAAGACTTTTGGGAAAGAAAGCCTGTTATTAAAATAGAAAAAGAAACTAAAAAAATAGATGAAAAAATAAACAAACCTTCTTCTAAGCCAAAAGAAACTTTTGAATCTCCAAGAGAAAATAAGATTACTCCAAAAGTTGAGGAAACATCAACTACAAAAACAATAATTCATCTAAAACGTTCCAATCAAGAAGTAATTGAAATAGAATTAGAAGATTATATAATAGGCGTTGTGGCAGCTGAAATGCCTGCTTCTTTTCCCCTTGAAGCATTAAAAGCGCAAGCAGTAGCAGCTAGAACTTATGCTTTAAAACAAATTAAAACTAATCAATTTCTTTATGATAATGATACTCATCAAAATTATAAAGATCAAAACCAATTAAAAGCACTTTGGGGGAATAATTTTAATACTTATTTTAATAAAATTAAGAAGGCTGTTAATGATACTAAAGAAGAATATTTAACTTATAATAATTCTTATATTGATGCGGTATATCATTCTACAAGTAATGGAAAAACAGAGGATGCTAAGGCTGTTTGGGGAAATAACATTCCTTATTTAAAAAGTGTTGATAGTCATTGGGATTTAGCAATGCCTAGTTATTTAAAAGAAACCTCTAAAGAGTTTAACTTAATTAATGATATTTTAGGATTAAATATTAATAATGATTCTCTTATTGAAGTATTATCATTTACTGATAGTCAAAGAATTGAAAAAATTAAAATAGATGAAAAAGTTTTTACTGGTTTAGAACTGCGGAATTTATTAGGACTTCGTTCTACAGATTTTGAATTTTCCTTTATAGATAATGAATTAAAAATTATCACCAGAGGATATGGTCATGGAGTGGGAATGAGTCAATATGGAGCTTCTGGAATGGCCAAGGAAGGTTATAATTATAAAGAAATATTACTTCATTATTATCCTGGGGTTTCTATTTCAAAGTAGTTTTTTCAATTGCTCCTCGCTCACATCTATTCCCCCAAAAATCAATTAATTTACCATCCTTATAAACACATATGATATCACATTTATTAGGGCATCTTTGACATTCTATTCCTTTAGTTTCAAAGTTAATGTTTTTTATATTAAAATTAAAAAACATTCTTTTTTTATCCTCTTTAGCTAAAATCGCTACACCAAGAGCGCCAGTTAAATGACCACACTCATCTGTAATAATTTCCTCTTGTAAGGTTTCCTTAAAAGCTTTTATCACTCCAACATTTTTACTAACTCCCCCTTGAAAAACTATTGGGGCCAAAATTCTTTTTCCTTTACCAACATTATTTAAATAATTATTAACAACCGCCTGGCAAAGTCCAGCGATAATATCTTCTTGTTGATGTCCTGTTTGAGCTTTATGAATAAGATCAGACTCAGCAAAAACAGTACAACGAGCAGCAATTTTTGTCGGGTTTTTAGATTGAAGAGCAAAACCACCAAAATCTTCAATAGCAATGCCTAACCTTTTCGCTTGACTAGCTAAAAAGGCTCCTGTTCCTGCTGCACAAAGAGTATTCATAGCATAATCAATAACTATTCCCTTATCAATTATAATTATTTTTGAATCTTGTCCCCCTATTTCTAAGATAGTTTTTACATCTGGATGAAGAGATAAAGTACCTACTGCGTGGGCCGTAATTTCATTTTTTATTACCGTTGCCTCTAAAATTGTTCCAATTAATCTTCTAGCGCTTCCCGTAACCCCAACCCCCCTTACTTTAAAAGGTTTAAATTTTAACTTTTTCTCTAAATTATCTATAACTTTCTTTACTGCTAAAACAGGATTTCCCTCTGTCCATAAATAATCTTCAGCTAAAATATTATTGTTCTCATCAATTACAATTCCTTTAGTTGATATAGACCCTACATCAACACCTAAATATGCACTCTTCATAATCTTTCCTTTCTTTTTTGAAGCATATCAAAAAAGGCTTCTAATCTAGTTTTAATACCTTCTTCTGAAGTATGAGTATCAAAAGAAAAATAAATAATAGGAATTTTATAATCATTACTAATTTTTTGTAAAATAGACATCGCTCCAATTTCCGGCATACATCCAAAAGGTTTAGTATGAATTAAACCATCAAATTTATCTTTAATTAATTCTAAAGCTCTAGCTACATTATCTGTTCCATCAGCTCCAATAGTATATTTACAATAAGAACCACATTCTTTTAATATCTTTCTTTTATTAAAAAGTTTAGTAATTAATAAATAAGTTACATTCGTATACCGAACTATTTCTACTCCCATTTCTGCTAATATTTTTTCAATTGAATAACTAGAAAAAGGTTCCATCGATGTATATAATTCTCCTAAAATACCTATTTTTAAACAGTTTTCTGGTTTATTAATTTTAATACTTTTAAATATCTTTAAGTATTTTTTATATATTTTTCTTAAATGAAAAAAACTTGTTACTAAAGAAAATTCCCTTAACATTTTTTCTAAAATTAATTCAAAACTTCCCCTTTTTTCTTCAAAACCAATATTCTTTCTAATATAGATATCTATTTTATCCATATAATTAATCATTTTCATTGTTAAAACTAAATAATAACTATATTTTAAAAAAGATAACTTTGGATTTATCTTTTTTAAAACTTTATAACTATTTGTTAAAATATTACAATCATTTTTTACTAAACAGTAAAATTCAAAATCATAACCTAAATTTTTTAAGATTTCCTCTTGAACTTCAGCATAATACCCATAACGGCATCCCCCTCCTGCTTGAATTAAGATATTAGCGCCCTTATTTAATGATTCTATATAATTACCTAAATTATACTTAAATGGAACACAAGCATTTTCTGGACTATACTTGCTCCCTAAATCTAAGGTTCTTTTAGTAATAGGATCAGGTATTATAATTTGACAATTGGTTATTTTTTTTAAAAGAAAAGATATGGGAATATAATAATTTCCTAGATGAGGAAAACTAATCTTTTTCATTATCTTTTTCTCCTTTCTTCATGGATTTAATAATATCAATAAAACTTTCTATTCTTGTTTGTAATCCAATCTCACTTGTTAATTCATCAATTATTATATTAGTTACAGGCTTTTTAAATCTTCTTAAAATAATTTCATTAATTAAAGCATCAGGTCCACAAGGAAAAACAGATAATAAAATTAAACCATCAATATCTTTTGTATAAAATTCTATCGAACTTAACATTTCCCTATTATAAGTCCAATAAAGAGTCTTAGAAAGATTTTTATAAAGCCCTTTTATCTTTTTCTCCTCAAAGATATCACTGTAGATAATATCAACATTTAAGTTTCTTAAAAGAAAAATTATTCTTTCACCCACTAAAGCATCATAAAGATTATAATCATGAGAAGCTAAAAGAATCTTTATTCCTTTGTTTTCTTTTAATAACAACTCTTGTTTAAGGTAACGATACTCCTTTTCCCTTTTATCAATTCTTTTAGCTTTATAATATGCTTTTAATGTCTCCTTCTTAGTTTTATGAAGATTCTTCCCTATTTTTAAAAAGGCTCTTTTTTCAGTTTTAAACTCTTCAACATCAATATTATAATCCAATAATGGTAAGTCAAAAGTATTATTAACAATATCAAATAAAGCATTAAAATTAGTACACATTTTTTCATGTTTTTTTAAACATTTTAAACGAGGAACTAAAATGTAATCTACTTTGTTTTCCAGCCATTTAACATGTCCTAAATATACTTTTAAAGCTAAACAACTTTCATCAATACTATGTTTTATGCCATCTTCTAAAATCCTTTTATTAGTACATGGACTACATATTACTTCACAATCTAAATCATTAAAAAAGTTTAACCATAACTTCTGATAGCGATAAAATAATAAAGCTCTAGGAATACCAATTTTTATTTTAGTTTTCATGCAATCCCCTTTAAAAGAAAAAAGATCTATTACACATTAATTCTATGTCTGAATAGATCTTTTATTACTTAGAAAACTACAAACTAATTATTTAAAAGTTCTTCTAATTCGCTTTTTTTCATTTTGGAATAACCTTTAATCCCCCTTAATTTAGCCGCTTCTTTTAAATCTTCTAAAGTAAGTTCTTTTTCTTCTTCTTTAGGCATTTTTCCATGCTCTACTAAATAATCAATTTGTTCTTTGGTTAAGGTTTCATGTTCTAATAAATTAGTAGCGATTAACTTTAATAAATCAATATTCTCTTTTATAATTCTTTCTGCTTCTTGATAACAATTATTAATTATCTTCCTTATTTCTACATCAATTTCATGAGCCACCTCATTAGAAAAGGCTCTACTTTTTGTATAATCCCTTCCTAAGAAAACTCCTTCTTCTTGATCTTCTAATTGAATTGGTCCTAAATCACTCATTCCATATTCTGTAACCATACTACGAGCAATTTTAGTAGCTTTGGCAAAATCATTATGGGCACCTGTAGTTATCTCATTAAAAATAAGGCTCTCTGCTACTCTACCGCCCAATAACCCAATAATTCTTTCTGTTAATTCCTTTTTAGTTTGAGTATAAGTTTCTTCTTTAGGAACCATCATCGCGTAACCTCCAGCAAAACTACGAGGAATTATCGTTACTTTTTGAACATCATGAGCATCATCTAATTTTAATCCTAAAACAACATGACCAGCTTCATGGTGGGCTACCAATGTTTTTTCTTTTTCAGTATATTTTCTACTTTTTTTAGCTGGTCCCATTAAAACCCGATCTGTTGCTTCATCTATTTCTGACATTGTTATATGCTTTTTATTACGGCGAACCGCTAACAGGGCCGCTTCATTTAATAAATTTTCTAAATCAGCCCCACTAAAACCAACTGTTCTTTTAGCTATATATTTTAGACGAACTGTCGGAGCGAAAATCTTTCCTTTGGCATGAACTTCTAATATTTCTTCCCTTCCTCGAACATCTGGTAAATGAACAGTAATTTGGCGATCAAATCTACCTGGCCTTAATAAAGCTGGATCAAGAACATCAGGACGATTAGTCGCAGCGATAATAATAATACCTTCATTTACTCCAAAACCATCCATTTCTGTTAATAATTGATTAAGAGTTTGTTCTCTTTCATCATGTCCTCCCCCTAAACCAGTTCCTCTTTGTCTTCCTACTGCATCTATTTCATCTATAAAAATTAAACAAGGGGCATTATGTTTAGCTTGTTTAAACATATCACGAACCCGACTAGCTCCAACACCAACAAATAACTCTACAAAATCTGAACCACTAATAAAATAAAATGGTACTTTTGCTTCTCCAGCCACAGCTTTCGCTAATAAGGTTTTCCCAGTTCCTGGTGGACCAACTAATAATACACCACTAGGAATCCTTGCTCCTAAACTTTGAAACTTTTTTGGATTTTTTAAAAAATCTATTAATTCTTTAACTTCTTCCTTTTCTTCAATCAATCCAGCCACATCATCTAAAGTAATCTTTCCTTTATCATCACTTAATTTAGCCCTACTTTTACCAAAATCAAGAGAACGACTACTGCCAGCCATTTGTCTAGCAAAAATATAAAATACTCCACCAACTAACAATATTATTGGTAAAACATTC
The DNA here is from genome assembly GCA_050948865.1 of Bacilli bacterium. Classification (GTDB taxonomy): domain Bacteria; phylum Bacillota_I; class Bacilli_A; order RF39; family UBA660; genus SKGN01. The sequence goes on along the minus strand of JBMNEQ010000001.1, from coordinate 271,137 downwards.
ATTAAAAACAATAAAAATGTGCTAGATTCAGGATCAGTTTCTGTTTTCATTTCAAATCCCGCTTCTTCTCTAGCCTCTAAGATTCTACTCATTACTTGTTCTGAAAAGGGAACCCTAACAAAAAAAGATTCATTTTCTTCATAATCTACTAGACGACCTGATATTTCATATACTTTAGCCCGATCCCTAGGCATTATAGTAATCTCTTCTATTTTATTATCTTTTAAAACCTTTTCAAATTCTGCATAAGATAAATTATTAATCTTTCTATTAAGAAAATTTAAAGCAAAAATTACTACAATTCCTAAAACAAGCAATAATAAATAGGGAGTAATCCCTCTTTTTATATCTTCTTTTTTCATTACCTATAAACCTCCTATCAATAATACTTAATTATTATATCATAATTTTCATCTTTTGCCTTATCATATTTGGACTTTTTTAAGCCTGGAAGCCAAACTATTTTTTCCATAGAATCAACAACTATCGGCCAAGTTTCACGATCAAAACCAGCTATTTTCTCATCAATAAAAATATCTTTTACTTTTTTACTCCCAAGTAATCCTTTAACTTCCATTCGATCCCCGAAACGCCTATTTCTTACATGAAGAGGCAATTTAATTTCACTACTATCCAACCTGCAAGCATAATTATTTGTCCAATCACAACTATTAACCAACTCAATATTCATTCCATTTGGTAAATTAACATAAGAAATCAACTCTATTTCATATTCATGAGGTTCTAATTCTTCTTTAATAAAATTTAAGTTATTATAAGACTTTATTATCTTTATCCCATTAGGTAAATAAATATAAGAATTAGGTTTAGATGATTCGATTAAACGATAAATTAAATCAACATGACTATCATAAATTAACATTAAATCATCATGATAAATCATTTCTAAAATATAATTAATAATTTTATTTTGAATTACTTTCTCTAATTCCTTAAATTTTTCAATATTTAAAATATTTTGATTATAAACATCATTAAGAGTTTTAAACATTTGTTGATCAATATATTCGTTATAATCAAATAAAGTTTGACTAAATTTAAAAAACTTTTCATGAACTTTACTTTCTTCACTTTTTAAAAAAGGCAAAACTCTTTTGCGATATCTATTTCTTGTATATTTATCCTTTTTATTGCTAGAATCTTCTACCCATTTAACATTATGCTGATTATTATAATTTAATATTTCTTCTTTAGTAACATGAATTAAAGGCCTTAATATTTTATAATCACCCATTGATACAATCTTAGCAAAACCAGCATAACCTTTAAAAGTAGAACCCCGAACAATCCTCATTAAAATTGTTTCAATTAAATCATCCCCATGATGAGCAGTAATTAAATACTCAGCTCCATATTTTCTAACTATAGAATCAAAATAAACATATCTTTTACTACGAGCTTCATTATGGAAATTATCATCCCCATATTCTTCTATTTTCATACTTTCAAAAATAATTTGATTATTATCACAATATCTTTCAATAAAAAGTCTTTCTGCTTCATTTTCTTCTCTTGTATTATGATTAACATGAGCACAAATAATAGAAATATCAGTCTCTTTCTTTAAAACTATTAACATATATAATAAAGCCATAGAATCAGGACCACCAGAAACTCCTACTACTATAGTATCACGATATTTAATACCAACTTCCTTAGTTAAAAATTCATAAGCTTTATTCATGTTTCTACCTCACTTTAATTTTAACATTAAATTACCTATTTGTATAGGAAACTTCTTTTAAATACTTTCCCGTATATGATCTTGAATTATTCATAATTTCTTCAGGAGTCCCAACAGCAATAATCTCTCCCCCTAAATCTCCCCCTTCAGGACCTAAATCAATAATATAATCCGCTACCTTAATAATATCTAAATTATGTTCAATTATAATTACAGTATCACCATTATCAACAATTCGGTTTAATATAATTAATAGTTTTTTAATATCATCAGTATGAAGCCCTGTGGTTGGTTCATCTAAGATAAATAAACTTTTCCCCGTTGCCTTTTTTTGTAACTCTTTAGCTAGTTTAATCCGACTAGCTTCTCCCCCAGACAAAGTAGGAGCACTTTGACCTAATTTTATAAAACCTAATCCAACATCTAATAAGATCTTTAGTTTATTCTTAATCTTAGCAAAACTAGAAAAAAAGTCATAAGCTTCATCAACAGTCATATCTAAAACTTCAGCTATATTCTTTCCTTTAAACTTAATCGCTAAAGTTTCTCGATTATATCTTGTTCCTTTGCATATTTCACAAGGAACATAAACATCAGGTAAAAAATGCATCTCTATTCTTTTAACACCATCACCAGAACAAGTTTCACAACGACCCCCTTTAACATTAAAAGAAAATCTTCCTTTAGCATATCCTCTTATTTTCGCTTCTTTAGTTTGAGCAAAGACATCCCTAATATCATCAAAAACACTAGTATAAGTAGCAGGATTACTTCTTGGAGTTCTTCCAATTGGTGCTTGAGAAATATTAATAACTTTATCAATGTTTCTTAAACCCAAAATCTCTTTATAAGCACCTGGCTTCTCTTTACTTTTATATAAATTATTAACCAATGCTTTATATAAAATCTCTTCTACTAAAGTAGACTTTCCACTTCCTGATACCCCTGTTACACAAATAAACTTCCCCAATGGAAAAGAAATATCAATATTTTTTAAATTATTCGCCTTACACCCTTTTAACTCTAGATACCTTTTATTTCCTTTTCTTCTTTCCTTAGGAATTTCAATCTTCATTTCACCTTTTAAGTAAAGACCTGTTAAACTTTCTTTATTATTAAGAACCTCTTTAGGTGTTCCTTCTGCTACAACATAACCACCATGAACCCCTGCTTTAGGTCCTATATCAATTAAATAATCAGCTTGAAGCATAGTATTATGATCATGTTCAACAACTATTAAGGTATTCCCTAAATCCCTCATTTCTAATAAAGAATTAATAAGTCTTTGATTATCTCTTTGATGTAGACCAATACTAGGCTCATCTAAAACATATAAAACTCCCGATAATCTAGAACCGATTTGAGTCGCTAATCTAATTCTTTGAGCTTCACCACCAGAAAGAGTAGAAGCACCACGATTAAGAGTTAAATAATCCAAACCAACATTAACTAAAAAGGTTAAACGATCCTTTATTTCTTTAATTAATAACTCAGCAATCATTTGTTTTTCTTTACTTAATTTTAGATTTTGAAAAAAGATTAAAATATCTCTAATACTTAAATTAGATAACTCATAAATATTTTTCTGATTAATTAAAACAGAAAGATATTCCTCTTTTAATCTTGCCCCTTTACAAGTAGGACAAGTTTGTTCAATCATATATTGACTTAACCAATCACGAATAAACTCACTAGTAGTTTCCATATATCTTCTTTCTAAATTATTAATGATCCCTTCATATTGTTCTTTACTTGTATATGTCTTTCCACTACGAGTCTTAAAATTAAAAGGGATAATATCAGAAGATCCATATAAAATTATATCTAATTCTCTTCTTTTTAAATCATTAATCTTTTTCTTCATATCAATTTTATAATAATCACAAACTACTTCTAATTTCTTTAAATAAATATTACTATCATCCATATTATTAAAAGGAAGAATAGCCCCTTTATTTAACCTTTTTTCTTTATTAGGAATAATTAAATCTTCATCAATCTTTAATTTATAACCTAAACCTTTACAATCAGGACAAGCTCCATAAGGAGAATTAAAAGAAAAGGATCTTGGTTCTAATTCTACTAAAGAAAAATCACAATAAGGACACCCTAATTTTTCATTTAAATGAATTTCTTTATCCCCTAAAACATCAATTATAACTCGTCCATCAGAAAGTTTAGTAGCTGTTTCAATAGATTCATGCAAACGACTACGAATATCATCTTCAATAACTAAACGATCAATTATAACATCAATATTATTTATTTTATTCTTATCAAAAACTATTTCTTCCCCTAAATCTTTAATTTCATTATTAATTCTAATACGAATAAAACCGCTTTTTCTTAAATTATCAATTGTATCTTTATGCATACCCTTTTCTCCATGAATAATAGGAGACATAATAATAACTTTGGTGTCATTCTTTAATTCCATCACCTTATCAACCATCTCTTGAACACTTTGATTCGTAATAGGTATATTATGTCTAGGACAATAAGAAACTCCAATACGAGCATATAAAAGCCTTAAATAATCATATACTTCTGTCACTGTCCCAACCGTTGATCGAGGATTCTTATTAGTAGTTTTTTGTTCAATACTAATCGCTGGACTTAAACCCTCAATACTATCAACTTTAGGTTTTTCTGTTCCCCCTAAAAACTGCCTAGCATAAGCACTAAGAGATTCCACATATCTTCTTTGACCTTCTTTATAAATAGTATCAAAAGCCAAACTACTCTTCCCACTACCAGAAACACCAGTAATAACAACTAACTTATATTTTGGTATCTCTATATCTATATTTTTAAGATTATGCTCCTTCGCACCCTTAATTATAATTTTATCCATAATATCCCTCTACTCTAACTTAAATTCAAATAATATATCCCGAAGTTCTGTGGCTTTCTCAAAATCTAATTCATCAGCCGCCTTTTTCATTTCCCTTTCCAATTCTTCAATTATCTTTTTCTTTTGTTTAGGCGTATAAACTTCTTTAACTTTAGTATTTTCTATTTCTATTTCGTTACTTATTAAATCTCTAATTTCCTTAACAATTGTTTTAGGAGTAATATTGTTTTCCCTATTATGCTTTTCTTGAATTTCCCTTCTTCTCTTAGTTTCCATAATAGCCTTCTTCATAGCAGCACTTATTTTATCCGCATACATCAAAACAAAACCATGAGCATTTCTTGAAGAACGCCCAATCGTTTGAATTAAGCTTCTTTCACTTCGTAAAAAACCTTGTTTATCAGCATCTAAAATAACAACTAAACTAACTTCTGGAATATCTATTCCTTCTCTTAATAAGTTAACTCCCACAACAACATCATATTTACCAATCCGTAAATCCCTAATTATCTTAATTCTTTCTAAAGTTTTAATCTCATTATGAAGATAAGCTACTTTAATATTACATTCTTTTAAATAATTTGTTAATTCCTCAGACATCCTAATCGTTAATGTTGTTATTAAAGTTCTTTCATTTCTCCTTATTCTTTTATTTATTTCTTCCAATAAATCATCAATTTGACCTTCACTACTTCGAACTTCAACCACAGGATCAAGTAAACCAGTCGGTCTAATTATTTGTTCCACTACTAAATTATTAGTTCTATTTAACTCATAATCACCAGGAGTAGCTGAAACATAAATAACTTGATCAATTTTTTTTTCAAACTCTTCAAATTGAAGAGGCCTATTATCAAGAGCACTAGGTAATCTAAAACCATAATCAACAAGCATTCTCTTTCTCGCCTGATCCCCATTATACATCCCCCGAACTTGAGGGAGGGTAACATGAGATTCATCAATAATTAATAAGAAATCCCCTTCAAAATAATCAATTAAAGTAGTTGGAGTTTCTCCTTCTTCTCTTAAAGATAAATGACGAGCATAGTTTTCCACTCCTGAACAAAAACCAGTTTCTTTTAACATCTCTAAATCATAAATAGTTCTTTCTTTTAAACGTTGATATTCTAACAATTTATTTTCTTTTTCTAAAACTTCTAACCTTTCTTCAAGCTCAACCTCTATTCTCTTAACCGCTTCCTTAATCTTTTCTTCACTAGTAACAAAATGACTAGCTGGATAAATAGTAACTGCCCTTTTATTACTTAATACCAAACCCGTTAAAGTATCTATTTCACTTATTCTTTCAATATAATCTCCAAATAATTCAATACGAAGACCATTCTTTCTCTCATAACTAGGTATAATTTCAATAATATCCCCTTTAACTCGAAAAGTTCCCCTTTTCCAATCAATATCATTTCTTTCATAAAGCATCTCAATTAATCTTTTTAAAATAAGATCCCGATTAATTCTTTCTCCTACAGTTAAAATAAGCATCTTTTTCTTATATTCTTCCACTTCACCAATCCCGTAAATACAAGAAACAGAGGCTACAACAATAACATCCTTATTATTAATAATCGCTGAAGTTGCACTATGCCTTAATTCATCTATTTCATCATTTATCGAAGCATCCTTTTCAATATAAGTATCAGTAGAAGGAACATAAGCTTCTGGTTGATAGTAATCATAGTAAGAAACAAAATATTCCACCCTATTATAAGGAAATAATTCTTTAAACTCACTATAAAGTTGACCCGCTAAAGTCTTATTATGAGCCAAAACCAAAACAGGTTTATTGATCTTATTAATAACATTAGATATTGTAAAAGTCTTTCCCGTCCCCGTTGCTCCAAGTAACACTTGATCCCTTTTACCGTCTGTTATTCCTTTTACTAAAGCTTCAATCGCTTTTGGTTGATCCCCACTAGGTTTATACTTAGAAACTAACTGAAAAGCCATCTAATCACCACGCAATCAACCAGTATTATATAACCAAACGAATGTTCTTGTCAATTAAAAAAACAGCCTTGTATAATTATTTTATGAAAGGCCCTGTATAATTAACTGTGTAAAAGTCACAGTTAATTATGCAGGGTCGGAAGGACAAGCACACTTAATCGGAAAGGACCAGAACTTAAAGGCTCTCGCTGCGGAAAGTGGACCGCTCACACGACTCCGAGGCGGCTACCACAATTATTGCTAACACCACCACTCTCACTTTCAAAGTAAAAAACTCCTGCACTGCTGCCGCTATTGAAGTAGCCGCCACGCTTAAACCAAGAATAATCATAGCTATCATAAACATCATAATAAACGAAACCCGCATAATCGCTATACCATCCCCTAGTTTCCCCCGTTGCATCTCCTAAAAAAGAACGATTATAAGCATCTTGACTTTGATAAGTTCTTCCATAATCATACTTATCTATATATTTTGCCATTGTATCTCCATCAATTGTTGCTTGAATAAAACCAGAAGAAGAAACATTAATTGTTTCATTATCACTGTAATACATTCCCCCCATTACATATTCATAAGCTCCTCCACTCATATCATATACACCATAAACATTTCCTGTTGTACTTTGACCAACATTACCAGAATAAGCTGTTATATCACATGCCCCTCCTGTACAGTAACCAGGTTTTCCACTAATTGTTATTTCTGCATTTTTTCCATATTTACTATGACTTAAATACGCTACTGCTCCCCATTCCATATTCTTTAACATATGAGCATCACTATCTTCAAGTCCATAAAGTGATGATGTTTCAAATAATTTATTCATTGCGTATAACCCACTTACATTTATACTTCTAACTGATGGTTTTCCAGGTTTTACTGTGGGGTTTTCCTCAGATCCCGTTGTTTCAAATTTTCCAATCCAAAAACCTGTAATTTCATTTTCTCCAAAAGCAAAGGCTGGATGCGTTAACCAACTACCATTAGTTGAACCATTTACTTTATTAGTTGTACTTGATTCAAACTCTATTTCTATTGTTTGTTTTGGAACTTCATTAACTCCTTTAAATTCTACATTAAATAACTGATATCTATATCTTGGTATCCACACTAAATAAGCTAAGACATCATCTTCTAATATAGGATTTCCAATTGCTTCTGCTGATTTATAATATCCTCTTTTCTCACTCTTTACCAACACCACATTAGCCCATTCCTGTTTATCATAATCATACCATTCCTTAGTTATATCTGCTTTTACCCATTGTGTATCATCCCATCTTATAGGAATCATTCCAACATCTAATTTAGGCGGAAAAGGCGAAGGAAGTGGCGCCTCACATGGTAGAGGACACTCCTTATCCTCATAACAATATAATAAAGAGCCTTTATCTGAATACATGACTAAAACACCTTTTGTAAGAGAAATTACTTCGTTACTTCTGGGATTTATTATTTTATCTTTTAATAGACCATCTCCTACTAAATCCTTTAATGTTACTTTATAGGATTCTCCTTCATTATCCTTTAAATAATCAGTTACTGTTTTACGATCTTTAGAGACATATAACTGAGCACTATTCTCAATTGATTCTATTAATAACTGATAAGATCTTTCTTTAGAGTTATTCACTACTTTCATAATATTTGGTACTGCTATAGAAACTATAATTATTAAGACTATAATGACTGTTAATAATTCTATTAGAGTAAAACCTTTATTTTTCTTCTTAAAAAAGACAAACATATCTTCGGTACCTCCTACTATAAAAATAGCACCTAAGATATTGTCTGTCAAGGTTTTACGTCACGTTTTTGCTGGTAATTTTTACCAATTAATTTTGTTTAATTAATAATAATTATTCTTTGTTTTTGTTTGGCTGGATTTCCTGCTATATCAGAAACATCATAATATATTTTATATGTTCCTATTTTATTTACATCCAAGTGTCCACTTCTAATTATTTTATTAGTTATATCTCCATCTTTATTATCAACAGCATATACTCCTGGATCAATAAAAGAAGTTCCTAATTTAATATTGATAGTTTCTTCTCCTATTAATTCTATAACTGGAGGTATTCTATCATCTTCAGGAAAAGCAAAACCTGAGCAAAGAATCTCACCTTCATTATTTACTTCTAATCTAATATGGGTATCTCTTGCTATCTTTTTTCCTGTTCTTTGATCAATTAATTCTTCTTCTAATAAACCTTCTTTCAATAAATCCTTTACTGTTATATAAATAATCTTCCCTGGTAATTTATCTTGTTGCTCTTTTTTAGTTTGAACATAAATAATTGATTTTTCACATACTTCTTTTTTCATGTTTAAATAATTTTCTTCTTGATCAACTGTTTCTAAAAAGCCACCTAACCATAGTATTATAATAGCGCTAAATATTAAAATAAATAAAGCTAGATATTTGCTATAATCAGTAGACTGCTTTTTTGGTCGATAATAATTACCTTTATTACTCATATCAATATAGGTTTTATTTATTCCAAACTTTTCTTTTCTAAACATAAGACCTCCATTTAAATTCTTAAATATTTTCTTACTGCAAAAACACTACCCATCATCCCTACTATAATTCCCATAATTATTAACCCACAAGATAATATATATATAAATGGTTCTGGTTGAACTAATTTAACAAAAGGAGAAAATAATTGTCCACCAAAGTTTTTATATAAGGCTGTATAACCATAAATAACCAATCCTATTGGTATTAAAGATCCTAATATTCCTAGGATTAAGCCTTCTATTAAAAAAGGGAGTTGAATATTTAAATTAGAAGCACCGACTAAACGCATAATTTCTATTTCTTTTCTTCTTGAAAAAATAGTTAATTTAATAGTATTAGTAATTAAAAAAGCTGTAACAAAAACTAAAAGTAAAACCATAATTATTAAAGCTTGTTCAACAAGATCAAAAACTTTTAACAATCTTTCTACTATTCCTTCCCCATATTTAACTAGATCTACGCCTTCAATCTTTTTTATTTGTTTAGCAGTTTGACTAATTCTATCAATTTTTTTAACCTTTATTAAAAAAGTATCTTGAAGAGGATTTTCACCTTCTTCCCACTGAGCAATTATTTTTTGGAAAGTATCAGAAGTTTCCATCATTGATGAAGCTATCTCTTCTTTACTTTCAAAAGTAAAACTTTCCACATTCTCTAATTTATTTATTTCCTTTTCTATTTCTTGTAATCTTTCTTCATTAACATCAGTCTTAATAAAAACAACAATTGTAAAATCTTGTTTCATTAATTTAGCGAAGTTTTCAACATTATAAGAAGACAAAATCGATAAAGCTACAATAATAAGAGTGATTGTTATACAAGAAATAGAAGCTGCACTTAAACTAAAATTTCTAAAAACGCTACGAAAAGCATCTCTTATATTTCTACCTAATACTCTAATTATCTTCATAATTATAACTCCCTTGTTCATAATCTTTATCTAATTTACCATCAATTAATAATACAACCCTCTTTTTCATTTTATCAACTATCTCCCGATCATGAGTTGCCATAATAATAGTTGTTCCTAAATTATTAATTGTTTCTAAGACCTTAACTATTTCATAACTAGTATCTGGATCTAAATTTCCGGTTGGTTCATCACATAATAACAATTTAGGACCATTCACAATCGCTCTAGCGATCGCTACTCTTTGTTGTTCACCACCTGAAAGTTTTTCTGGAAATTCTTTTGCCTTATTTTTTAAACCTACTAATTCTAAAGCTTTTAAAGTTTTCTTTTGTATTTCCCTTTTTGGTAAACCAAACATTTCTAAAGTGAAAGCTACATTTTCATAAACTGTTAATTTAGATAATAATTTAAAATCTTGAAAAACAACTCCTAATTTTCTTCTTAATTTATAAACTTTATTATTTCTTAATTTAGCAACATCAATACCACCAATTATTATTTGTCCCTTATTAGGCTTTTCTTCTCGATGAAGCATTTTTATTAAAGTTGATTTCCCACTTCCAGAGGCCCCAATCACAAAAACAAAATCTCCTTTTTTAATTCTTAAATTAAGATCATAGATGGCAGTAACTCCATTAGGATACTGCTTATCAACATTCTTTATTCTTATTAACTCCATTTTTATTCACCTTACTTCCTAATTCGCCTTAAATTTAAGCTCCCCCTAAAACTTCATAAGAATCTGTAATAACAAAAAAAGCTTCCTTATCAATTGTTTTTATTCCTTCTTTTAATTTAAAATAATCCCTAGTTGGTAAAACACACATTAAAACATTTTGTCTAACTCCAGTATAGCCTCCTTTTGATTCTAAAATAGTAACCCCATAACCTAACTTTCCAATAATATATTTTTTTACTTCTTCATCTTTAGAAGTTACTATATAAAAGGCTTTATTACTAGATATTCCTAAAATAACTTTGTCAGCAATCATACTTAAAATATAAATTACAATAATCGCATACATTACTTTTGTCCATCCAAAAACTATTCCTCCTGCTAAAACAATTAAACCATCATTAATTAAGATAGCACTTCCAATAGAAATATTAAAATATTTAGAAACTATTTGATTTAAGATATCTGTTCCTCCAGTAGTAAAACCATTTTTTAAAATTAATCCTGTTGAAAAGCCTCCTAAAAGACCAGCAAAAATAGAAATTAATAAAAGATCATGATGTTCAATCTTAATAACATTTCCTATATTAGAAGTTAACCAAACAAAAAAGGGATAACTAATTGCTCCAATAAAAGAAGCTTTAGTTTGAGTTTTTCCTAACAAAAAATAACTTAAAAAGAATAAGACACAAGTGGAAAGAAAAATCAATAAAGCAGGATTTATTAAATCTTGAGTTATAATAGCGATTCCACTAACACCACCAGCCACAATATTATTAGATAACATAAATAAATTATAAGTAGAAGCATATATAAATAGACCTAAAAATAATGTTATATATCTTTTTACTTCTTGCTTTTTTTTATTACTTACTTCCTTCATCATGATTAGGAACTCCTTTCAAATATGCTTCAATAAATAAATCTATTTCCCCATCAAATACCTTTTGAATATTACCTATTTCTAAACCAGTTCGATGATCCTTAATTAACTTATAAGGATGTAAAGTATAAGTCCTAATTTGAGAACCAAAATCTATTTCTTTAGTTAGACCTTTTATTTTAGAAAGGGATTTTTCTAATTCCTCTTCTTTTAATTTAAATATTTTACTTTTTAAAATTTGCAAAGCTTTTTCTTTATTTTTGATTTGGCTTCTTTCATTTTGACAAGTTACTGTTATATTAGTTGGTAAATGAGTAATACGAACTGCACTATCAGTAGTATTTACTGATTGACCACCCGCCCCACTACTTTTATAAACATCTATTTTTAAATCACTATCCTTAAGATCAATTTCTTTAGATTTTTCTATACTAGGAATTACTTCAATTGAAGCAAAAGAAGTATGCCTTCTTTTTCCAGTATCAAAAGGGGATAATCTAATTAAACGATGGATTCCTTTTTCACTTTTTAAATAACCATAAGCATATAATCCTTTTATTAATAAAGAAGCACTTTTAATCCCCGCTTCATCTTCCTTTTGAGTATCAACAACCTCAACCTGATAATTATGATTAAAACACCATTTTAAATACATTCTTAAAAGCATTGAGGCCCAATCACAAGCTTCTATTCCTCCTGCCCCTGAATGAACTTCTAAAATAACATCATTTTTATCATAAGGACCCTTTAAAAGAGTTTTTAACTCAAAATTAGATATCTCTTTTTCTAATATTTTAAAATCTTTTACTACTTCTTGTTTTAATTCTTCATCATAATTTTCTTCTAATAAAGTAACCAATTCTAAATTATCTTGACTTCTTTTTATTAAATCCTTAATTTCTCTTACTTCATTTTTTAAGGTTTTTATCTCTTCAGTTGTTTTTTCTGCTCCTTCTTTATTCTTCCAAAAATTATTTTCTTTAGTTTTCTCAACTAATTTAATTATCTCTTTTTCTTTATTAGAATAGTCAAAGTAACCTCCATATTTTTTCTAGTTCTTCTTTTTTACTTTCTAATTCCTTTTTTAATATATTTAATTCCATAGTATCACCAAAAATAGTATAACATGTATTAACTAACTCTTTAACCTTTTTTTATTTTCCACAACATTGTTTATACTTTTTACCACTTCCACAAGGACAAAGTTCATTTCTTCCTACTTTCTTCACCCTTTTTGGTTTCTTAATTGTTTTACTTTCATCATCATTAGAAACATTCTTAATTCCTTTTACTTCTTTTCTTTCAAGATTTTGTCTTACTTCTGCTTTAATCAAATAAATAGAAGTCTGTTTTTCTATTTTCTTCATCATTTCATCATATAAATCATAACCCTCCATAGTATAAGCCTGAAGAGGATTTACTTGAGCATAACTACGTAAATGAATACCTTCTCGAAGCTGTGCCATTGTATTAATATGATCCATCCAATAAGTGTCAATCATATTTAAATAAATAGCTTTTTCAAATTCATTAATTATTTCCTCTGGTAACTTTTCTAATTTACTTTCATAATCTTTTAAAACCTCTTCATAAATAAAATTAATACTTTCTTCAGGATTTAAATCTTTGACTTCAGAAACTTCAATTTTTTTATGACGAAGAAGATTTTCATTTACGGCCTCAATTATTTCTTTATAATCATCAATAGATAAAGAAGATTCTATTACTAAATGACTATTAATTATTTCTTCTATATATCTTTTAAATAATTCTAATACTCTTTCCCTAATTGATTCACTATCTAAAATCTCATTTCTTATTTTATAAATATTCTCTCTTTGATTATTCATTACATCATCATACTGTAATAATTGTTTACGAATATCAAAGTTATTTCCTTCCACTCTTTTTTGGGCAGACTCTACTGAATTAGTAAACATCTTACTTCTTATTGCTTGTTCATCAGAAAAACCAACAGAAGTTAACATTCCTTTAAAACGATCTGATCCAAATCTAATCATTAATTCATCTTCTAAAGAAACAAAAAATTGAGAAAAACCAGGATCTCCTTGTCTTCCAGAACGTCCTCTTAATTGATTATCAATTCTTCTTGATTCGTGTCTTTCTGTCCCAATAACACATAATCCCCCTAATTCCTTAACTCCTTCTCCTAATTTAATATCTGTTCCTCTTCCCGCCATATTAGTAGCTATAGTTACAGATTTCTTTTCTCCAGCTTTAGCAATAATTTCTGCTTCTCGAGCATGATTTTTAGCGTTCAAAACTTCATGAGGAATCTTTTTCTTTCCTAATAAAGAACTAATTAATTCACTAGTTTCAATAGCAATTGTTCCCACTAATACGGGTTGCCCTTTTTTATAACGGGCCTCTATTTCCTTTACTATTGCCTTAAATTTTCCTTCCAATGTTGGATATAATAAATCAGCCATATCTTCTCTTATTATTTCTTTATTAGGTGGAATACTAATAACATACATATTATAAATATTTCTAAACTCTTCTTCTTCTGTTTTAGCAGTTCCTGTCATTCCAGAAAGTTTTTTATACATTCTAAATAAGTTTTGAAAAGTAATTGTAGCTACCGTTTGTGTTTCTTTATTAATCTTTACTCCTTCTTTAGCTTCAATCGCTTGATGTAATCCTTCACTAAAAGCCCGCCCCTGCATTAAACGACCCGTAAACTTATCAACAATAATAATTTTATCCTCTTGAACAACATAATCAATATCTTTACTCATTGAATAATTAGCTTTTAAAGATTGATTAATATGATGAACTAATCCTGAATTATTAATATCATATAAATTCTTTACTTTAAAATATTTTTCTGCTTTCCTAGAACCTCCATCACTTAAACTAACACTTTCAGTCTTTTCATCTTTTATATAGTCTTCATCTTCTTTTAAACTCTTGACAAACAAATCAGCATCAATATATAAGTTCATTGATTTCATAACACCCCCAGAAATAATTAAAGGTGTTCTAGCTTCATCAATTAAAACAGAGTCTACTTCATCAATAATAGCAAAATCTAAAGAACGTTGAACTCGGTTATTTTTATTAACTACCATATTATCCCGAAGATAATCAAATCCAATTTCATTATTTGTAGAGTATAAAATATCCATATTATAGACCTCTATTTTTTCTTCAGGAGTTAAAGATCTTAAATTAACACCAACTGTTAGACCTAAAAACCTGAAAATTTGTCCCATCCATTCTGCATCTCGATTAGCTAAATATTCATTAACAGTAATAATATGAACACTTTTTCCTGTTAAAGCATTTAAATAAGCAGGCATCACAGAAGTTAAGGTTTTTCCTTCTCCAGTTTTCATCTCGGCAATATTCCCATAATGAATGGTTAAAGCCCCTAAAAGTTGAACATAATATGGTCTTTCTTTAATCATTCGATAAGAAGCCTCTCTAACTACAGCGAAAGCTTCAACTAAAATATCCTCAATAGTTAAACCTTTTTCTAATTTTTCTTTAAAATAAGCCGTTTTAGCTTGCAATTCTTGATCAGTTAATTTTTGCATCTCTTCATCTAGCTCATCAATTTGATCAGCTATTTTACTAAATTTTTTTAATTCTTTATATTCATGATTAAACAAATTAGTTATAAATTTCATCTTCAACATCTCCTTTAATATAGTCTATATTATATCAAAAAAAAAGGAGAATTTAAAGTAAATCCCTTATTTAAACCCTCCCTTTTTTCCCCAATTTACAATCTTGATTACCATTTTATTTCTTTTAATTTATTCCTTTTTAAATAAGAATTGATCTGAGAAAAAGGACGACTCCCTTTAAAACTATGATGAGAAGAAAGAGGAGATGGATGAGAGGCTTCCAAAATCAAATGTTTAGAATTAGTAATTAATTTTCTTTTTTCCCGAGCATTATTTCCCCATAAAACAAAAACTAAAGGTGTTTCTTTATTATTTAAAATCTTTATAATTTTATTAGTAAACTCTTCCCAACCTTTATGGCGGTGAGATGTCGGTTTATTTTTTTCTACAGTTAAAACATCATTTAATAACAATACTCCTTGTTTAGCCCAATCTTCTAAGTTTTTTCTCTCTCTTTTTATTCCTAAATCCTCTTCTAATTCTTTAAAAATATTTAATAATGAAGGTGGTGTTCGAACATCAGGCATCACCGAAAAGGCTAAACCATGAGCTTCCCCATAATTATGATAAGGATCTTGACCTAAAACAATTACTTTTACTTTATTAAAAGGAGTAAATTTAAAAGCATTAAAAATCTTTTCTCGAGGGGGAAAGATCTCTTTTGTCTGATATTCATGATTAATATAGTTAATTAACTTTTTAAAATATTCTTCTTTATATTCTTCTTTTAAAACTTCATCCCAATCATTTCCTATTAACATTTTTCATCACCTTTTTCATTATACCACGTCTTCTTAAAAGATAATTCTCATACTCTAAAAAAACATCTTTACGTAAAGAAAAAAGAGCATAGATGTTTATTATAGCCATTAAAACAACAAAGATATCAACTATAAGCCAAATTATAGAAGCTGAAAAAACTCCTCCTAAAAATAGGATTAAAGCAACAAAGATTCGAAAAATTATTAATGATGATCTTTTTACTTTCCCTAATAAAAATTTAATACTACTTTCACCATAAAAATAACCTGTTATTATTGTAGAAAAAGCAAACAAAAATAAAACTAAAATAATTATATAATAACCAAAAGAACCAATATGATAACTAAAAGCATATTGAGTTATTTCTATACCATTTACATCTTTTAAAATTAAGTCTTGATAATCTGATAATAAAATAATAAAAGCTGTTAAAGAACAAATAATAAGAGTAGTAAAATAAACTCCTAGAATTTGAACAAAACCTTGCTTAAGAGGATTATCTGTATCAGTAGCTGAAGCAGCAATAGCACCACTACCAATTCCTGCTTCATTAGAAAATATACCACGCTGAATACCGATAATAAAAGTAGTTAAAAATCCCATAAAAAAAGAAGAAAAATTAAAAGCTTCTTTTACTATTAATAAAAATATATCTAAAAGAGAATTATAATTAATTATAATAATTAAAAGAGCTACTAAAATATAACTAATACTCATAATTGGAACTAAAACACTTGTTACTAAAGCAATAACTTTTACTCCTTTAAAAACTATAAGAAAGGTAAATAAAACTATACTACCAGAAATTAAATAAGGATTAATAGAAAAAACTTCTGTCATAGATTTTACTATTGTATTCGCTTGAATGGTTAAAAAGCCAACAATATAAGCTAAAACTAATACTAATGCATATAAATAAGAAAGATTCTTATAACCTAATCCTTTCTTTATATAATATGAAGGACCTCCTTCATAATGTCCATCTTTATTCTTTACCCGATAAATTACCCCTAAAATAGCCTCTACAAAAGCATTAACTGCACAAATAATAGCACTTATCCACATCCAAAAGATGGTTCCTGCTCCCCCAATATAAAGAGCCAAAGCAACCCCTGCTAAAGAACCAACACCTATTCTGGAAGCTAAAGCCATATTTAAAGTTTCAAAGGAAGATATTTTTGATTTTTCATTAGATTCAGGTTGAAGGGAATTTTTTATACTTTTAAACCAAAACTGAACAAACTTTAATTTATAACTAAAATATATTCCATTCCCTATTAACATAACAGTTGCAACCAACCAAAAAAGATTTTTAAAAGAGCTCATATTTCCTCCCCTTTAAAACTACCATATTAAATTAGATAAAATTGTAGCAAAATGAGAAAGAAACTAATCTCTTTATTTTAAATTATATATGTATTTATGATTTCTTATCTTAATAATTAAATCCATCTTTTTAGATCCTAAAACTTTATTAGAAACTTCTAAAAAATATTCATTACCAATAACATTAAGAGGAGTAACATCAGTTAAAGTAGATTGATAAGTAACATCATCAATCATATATTCTAAATAACCAAAGGTTGATAAAAAAGTATTAAGTTTATCTATTTTAATATATTTTAATTCTTTATCTAAATGATATTCACCCGTTAATTTTAATAATAAATGATTATGCCTTTTAGCCACATCTACTAAAATTAATTCAACAATTTCATCACAAACATCTCTGATACATAATAAGGCAGGGTATTCAAAACGATCACTTATAAAAAAATTACTAATCTTTAAATTTGATTGTTCAAAAGGTTTTTGTTCTATTTTAAGAATATCTTTGATCTTTATCTCCTTAAAAGTCTTTTCTTGATCTAAAGATAAAGGATTAAGAAGGATACGACGATATTTAGCTTGTAGTTCAACAATACTAAAATAAACACTTTCAGTATAACGAAATATTATTTGATCTTTTAATTGTTGTTCATCAACATAAAAGCTTAAAATAAAATTACGTTTTTCCTTCGCTTTAATTTTTTGATCATTATAACCAACCCCTAAATCAAAGAATGATTGATATCTATTTACCCGAGGACTATAATTTTGTCCCTTTGTCATCAATAATAAATCATTTAAATCAATTTGTTCTGTTTCATTAGATAAGTTCTCAACATCCAAATCAACTATTAGAAATGTTTTATTTTTTTCTGTTATTTTTTCCCCACGAAAATTAAGATTAGTAATATAACTATTATTAATAGTTATAACAAAATTATTAACAATAAATTTATCCTTTTCTTTATATACCTTATTATATACTTCTAAATGTAAATAAAGTATTATGGAAAAAGCAACAATTAAAATAGAACCTAATAAAATAAAAACAAATAAATTCTCAACGATAAAATATTTTAATTCTCTTTTACGACGCCGAACTCGTCTAGTAATCTCCGTTGATTCAACATCAACTATTAATTCTACCTCTTCTCGATCTGTTGCTTCAATTTCTAATTCTTGTAAATCTTCACCAAAATTAAATTTTTTAATATTAAATCCTAAAGCTCTTACAGCAACAAAGATTACCAATAAACCCTGAATAAAGGTAACTATAAATAAAATATCTCTAATTAATCTTATAAATTGAGGACTTAAAGGATTAATTTTAAATACAGATAAGATATCATAAACTTGAAAAAATATAATTGCTAAAATTAAATAAAATATAATTAAAAATAAATAGAAAAATACAGGTTTTTTCTTCCTCTTCATTAATATATAAATAGCCAGAGCAACAAATATAATTAAAAAAACTAAAATATAAACATATAAGTTTATAAAAGTTCCCGCTAAATTACCTACAAAATCTATAGTTTTTGTTTCAATATATTCATTAAAAAACATCAAAACGGCATTAGTTTTATATAATAGATAAAACATCATCAATAATAAAACAAAGTGAATCTTTTTAAAATTTTTAATAAGAAATGCATAGGGTTTTCTAACTATCATTTTATCCTTCTTTCTAAAATCTTAATTAGTTTTTTCGTTCAAAAACATCATATATTCTATTTTTATTAAAAATAAATTCATTATATTTAACTAAAGGCCTTAACCCTAAACTATCACTATAAACATAAAGAGTATCATCGTTAAGAAAATAAATTTTATCTTCCACATATTTTATTTCTTCTATTGAAGGAATTTTAAATAATAAAGTTAAATAAGCAATGTTTTGTTTATCAATACGATATACCTCAGTTTCTTCATTTACCTTTTTATATAAGTAATAATATCCATCAGTTTCCCCTAAGACACTATCTATTTTATAAGCATTATATTCTTTCAAAGATGAAGGTATTTCAATTTCTTCTTGAAAAACTAATTCTTCATCAATAATTTCTTTTATTCCTTTTTCTACCCATTTTCCATTTAAATAATGGAGTCCTGTTATTTTTTTATTACCCATTATAATCATCTTTTTGGTATCTAAATTAAATTCATACTGAATTTGATTATCTTTATCAATTATATAAATTAAATTATTGATTACTCCTTGTATAAAACTATTATTAGAAATTTGATAATTTAACTTTTCTGAAGATGAAGTTGAAGTTAAAATATTTATTATTTCCATTTCTTCAAAATACCCATCCTTTAAATATTTAGGAACAATATAATACTGATCAATCATTACTCCTAAATTATTCTTATAATGATCTTGTTTTAAAAAATTATGAATCTTTTTCAAACCTTTAGAAACTACATAAATTCCTTTATAATTCCATATTATAATTCTTTGTTCAGAAACAAAGTTCTCAGAATAAATCTTTATTTTTTCAAAGTTTTCTAACAAATCCTCTTCATCATGCCAAGAATAATGATCATATCCTTCTTCTTGAAGATCGTTTATAAAATTAATTATATTATCATTTTTATGACGAGCAATTATATAATTAAATTGTTCTTCGCCTGTTGAACAAATTATATCTAATTGATTATTATGTTCAGTAAAAATAGGATAAATACAAATCATTTTCCCTTCTTCATATACTTTCAAATCTTCAAGATAGTTTTTTGTTCCCATATAATTACCTAATAATTTAAAAGAATAAAACAATTCATCATTTTCTTTATTAATTTCATAATAATAACTAGGAATATCTTTAATTCTTTTATTTAAACTAAGATGATGTCTAGTAAAAGTTTCTTTAACATGATAATAATCTTTTCCTACTAAAAGACGATAATGATGAGAAAAACCTCCAGTGGTATATTGATATACCGCTTGAGCGATTAAATAAAACATTAATAAAACAATTATTAGACCAAACATTTTTTTCATTTAAGTAACACTCCTTATATCCTAAAAAGATTATATCAAATGCCTCATAAAAAAACAATTTTTAACTAATAAAAAAAGGGAATTTTTAATCCCTTTTAGCAAAATTATATTTTTGTTTTTCTCGCATCATATATTCAGTAATTTCAGTTTCTATTTCTGGTAAAGCATTCTTGGAAATATTTGATAATCTAACCTTTTCCTTGATTGTATCAATAACAATACGTCCCCAAATCAATCCCATTTTAACTTTTAAATCATTAAACATATCTGGAGTAATAGATGAAAAAAAGTAACCAAAAATAATTCTTTTTTGACCTATCAATATTCTTTTATTAGTCAAAGCTATAGCGCATGTATTGAAAATCTCATAAAAAGCTTCATTTTTTTGACAAGTAAAAACATAATAAACTTCTTCCCCAGGATTAAGATGTTTAACTATAACACGGCAATGTTTTTTAATTCGAAAAGCAATAGTCCCTGGATATTTTCTTTTAAATTTTAGGGCTTTTTCATATATTTCATTCATCTTTTCACCTTTAATAATATCCTTCAAGAAAATTTAATAATTCTTCATACTGCGTATAACCACTCTTAAAATCAATAAGTTTTTTATCTTTATAAATTACTAATAATGGTGTTCCCCATTTTTCAGGTAAAAGATTTTTATAATCAAACCTCTTAAAATCCAAAGAAGAAGCCTCTAAATAATATATTTTTATTTTATTTTCTTTAACAAGACGCGCTAATTCTGGTTCAATCATTTGACAATAAGGACAATCATTAGAACCTATATAAACAGCATTATATTTATCTTCCTTAATAACATTTAAATAATCTTTAAAAGTTAATTCAGTAAATTCTTTTTTAGATAAAGCACCCATATTAGATATTAAAATACTAAATACTAATACAATAAACGTGCAAACAACCCATGTTATGATTCCTTTTTTTTTCATTTTTTCACTTCCTTAAAGTATTCTACAATTCTTTTTTTAAAAACACAAGTAAACCTTAATAAATTCAAAATTAAAGTTATTATTTTCTTATAAAAAAAATCTATAATAACTTATAGATCTTTTTTTGTTATTTTATAATTTTGCTAACTACCCCAGCACCAACGGTTCTTCCACCTTCACGGACAGAAAATTTAGTTCCATTTTCAACTGCAATCGGTTTAGTTAATTCAACGTTCATAGTAACATCATCACCTGGCATAACCATTTCCACACCTTCAGGTAATTCCACAATCCCTGTTACATCTGTAGTTCTAAAATAGAATTGAGGACGATAGTTAGAAAAGAATGGAGTATGTCTTCCGCCTTCTTCTTTACTAAGAACATAGACCTGTGCTTCAAACTTAGTATGAGGAGTAACTGTTCCTGGTTTAGCTAAAATTTGTCCTCTTTCCACATCTTCTCTTACAATTCCGCGAAGTAAAACTCCAGCATTATCTCCAGCTTCAGCATGTTCTAGTTGTTTACGAAACATTTCTATTCCTGTAACAACTGTTTTTTTAGTTTTTCTTAAACCTACGATTTCCACTTCATCGTTTAAAAATAATTTTCCTCTTTCGACACGACCTGTAACAACAGTTCCACGACCAGTGATAGTAAAAACATCTTCAATTGACATTAAAAATGGTTTTTCAATATCTCTTACTGGAGTTGGAATATAGCTATCAACAGCATCCATTAATTCCATAATTGCCTTTTCAGCATCAGCATCTCCTTCTAAAACTTTCAATGCTGAACCGCGAATAATAGGAGTATTATCTCCATCATATTCATAAGAAGATAGTAATTCACGAACCTCCATTTCCACTAATTCTAATAACTCTTCATCGTCAACCATATCACATTTGTTCAAAAAAACAACGATTTTAGGAATGCCCACTTGACGAGCTAATAAAATATGTTCACGTGTTTGAGCCATTGGTCCATCAGTTGCTGCTATAACTAAAATAGCTCCATCCATTTGTGCTGCTCCCGTAATCATATTTTTTACATAATCAGCATGCCCAGGACAATCAACGTGTGCATAATGACGCTCTTCAGTTTCATACTCCACATGAGCAGTATTTATAGTGATACCACGTTCTTTTTCCTCTGGCGCACCGTCAATTGATTCATAATCTGAAAAATCAGCTTTCCCTTGCTTTGCTAAAACCGAAGTAATTGCTGCAGTTAAAGTTGTTTTACCATGATCAACGTGTCCAATTGTTCCCACATTAACATGGGGTTTTGAACGATCAAATTTTTCTTTTGCCATCTTTTTTCCTCCTTTTATATATATTATATTTTATCTAATACTTGAAAAAATTTCAAGT
The DNA here is from genome assembly GCA_050948865.1 of Bacilli bacterium. Taxonomy (GTDB): domain Bacteria; phylum Bacillota_I; class Bacilli_A; order RF39; family UBA660; genus SKGN01. The sequence goes on along the minus strand of JBMNEQ010000001.1, from coordinate 248,533 downwards.
GTTATTCGTAATTAGGCTCCATTTTTAAGAATTATTCCTTCAGAAATACCTTTTGGAACCTCTTCATAATGATCAGGAAACATTTGAAAGGTTGCCCGACCTTGAGTGTTAGAACGCAAACTAGTAGCATATCCAAACATTTCTGCCAATGGAACTAAAGCTGTCAAATTAACAGCGTTACCTCTGTTTTCTTGACCTAAAGGTTTCCCTCTTCTAGCAGTAATATCTCCTAAAACATTACCAAAATATTCTTCTGGTGTAGTAACAGTTAATTTCATAATCGGTTCTAATAAAACCGGTTCACATTTACTTTTAATTTCTTTTAAAGCCATACTCGCTGCAATTTTAAAAGCCATTTCTGAAGAATCCACATCATGATAAGATCCATCATATAAAGTAGCCTTTAAATCAACCATCGGATAACCCGCTAAAACACCAGTTTTCATAGCTTCTTGAATTCCTTTATCTACTACTGGAATATATTCTCTTGGAACTATCCCTCCCACAATCGAATCAACAAATTCATAGCCCTTATCAGGATTTGGTTCAAATTTAATCCAAACATGACCATATTGACCACGTCCTCCAGATTGTTTAATATATTTTCCTTCACATTCGGCTGATTTTTTAATCGTTTCTCTATAAGCAACTTGAGGTTTTCCTGTTGTTACTTCCACTTTAAATTCCCTTCGCATTCGATCAACTAAAACTTCTAAATGAAGTTCTCCCATCCCTGAGATAACAGTTTGCCCTGTTTCTTTATCAGTCTGTGCTAAAAAAGTTGGATCTTCTTCCATTAATTTACCTAAAGCAATTCCCATTTTTTCCTGATCAGCTTTAGTTTTTGGTTCTACTGCTATAGAAATTACAGTTTCAGAAAAAACAGGAGGTTCTAATAAAACAGGATGTTTTTCCTCACATAAGGTATCCCCTGTTGCAGTATTTTTTAAACCCACAACTGCAGCAATTTCTCCAGCATAAACTTCTTTTATCTCTTCTCGGTGATTAGCATGCATTTTTAATAATCTTCCAATTCTTTCTTTACTATTCTTATTAGCATTTAAAATATAAGAACCACTAGATAACTTCCCTGAATAAACTCTAAAAAAGGCTAACCTTCCAACAAAAGGATCAGTCATTATTTTAAAGGTTAAAGCTGTAAAAGGTTCATCATCAGAGGGATATCTTTTTATTTCATTCCCATTTAAATCAGTGCATATAATTGATTCTACATCTAATGGTGAAGGAAAATAATCAATAATAGCATCTAATAATAATTTTATTCCAATATTACCTAAAGCTGTTCCACATAAAACCGGGAAAAATTCTACCGCTAATACTCCCTTACGGATTGCTTTTTTAATCAATGTTGAAGATGGTTCTTCATTTTCTAAATACTTCTCCATTAATTCATCATCATATTCTGCTACTGCTTCAATTAATTCTTCCCTTTTTGTTTTTACAATCTCTAATAAATTAGAAGGAATATCTATTTCCTTGGCATTTTCTTCTTGCTTCCCATCATATTCATAAGCCTTCATATTTATGATATCAATTATACCATTAAAATCCTTCTCAGAACCAATTGGCCATTGCACAGCCTTAGCATTAATTCCTAATCTATTTTTTATACTTTCTAAACTATAAGAAAAATCAGCCCCCATTTTATCCATTTTATTCGCAAAAATAATTCTTGGAACATTACGTTCTGTAGCTTGACGCCAAACTGTTTCTGTTTGTGGTTCAACTCCCGCTTCTGCATCAATTAAAGCCACTGCTCCATCTAAAACTCTTAAAGATCTAGTAACTTCAGCTGTAAAATCAACATGACCTGGTGTATCGATAATATTTAACCGAAAATTCCTCCAAAAAGCAGTAGTAGCTGCTGATGTAATGGTTATACCACGTTCTTGCTCTTGTTCCATCCAATCCATTTGTGATTCACCATCATGAGTTTCACCCATTTTATGAATCTTTCCTGTATGAAAGAGGATCCGTTCAGTGCATGTAGTTTTCCCAGCATCAATATGAGCCATAATTCCAAAATTACGGGTATTTTCTAATGTATAATCTCTAGCCATTCGCTACACTCCTTTCTTTTACCAACGATAATGAGCAAAAGCCTTATTAGCTTCAGCTGCTTTATGAACATCTTCACGCTTCTTAACAGAACCACCAGTACTATTAAAAGCATCAATTATTTCGTTTGCAAGCCTTTCTGTCATTGATTTTTCATGTCTTTCTCTTGAATTTTGAATTAACCAACGCCTTCCTAAAGCTTTAGAACGATCCTCAGCTACTTCCATTGGGACTTGATAATTAGCCCCACCAACACGACGTGATTTTACTTCTAAAATAGGATTAATATTTTTCATTGCCTTTTCATATATTTCCAGCGGTTCTTGTTTAGTTTTTTCTTTAATTATTTCAAACGCATCATATAAAATTTTTTGCGCAGGACCCTTTTTCCCACTTAACATTATTTGATTAATTAATTTAGTTATTTCTTTAGAATTATATATAGGATCAGGTGCAACATCCCGCTTTATTGCTCTTTTTTTTCGCATATAAACGCCTCCATTTCTATTTTTATTTAACTAGATTTTTTAGTACCATATTTTGAACGCCCTTGTTTACGATCTTGAACCCCAGCTGTATCTAAAGTTCCCCGAACAACATGATAACGAACACCAATTAAATCTTTAACCCGTCCGCCTCTAATTAAAACCACACTATGTTCTTGTAAATTATGGCCTTCCCCTGGAATAGAAGCTGTAACTTCTAAACCATTACTTAACCTTATCCTGGCATATTTTCTTAAAGCAGAATTTGGTTTTTTTGGAGTCATTGTTCCTACACGTGTACAAACTCCTCTTTTATGAGGGGAATTTAATTTAATTGCTTTTCTTTTAATTGTATTTAAAGAAACTCCTAAAACAGGCGATTTACTTTTCTTTATTTTACTTTTTCTTTTCTTTTTTAATAATTGATTAATTGTAGGCATATATTATACCTCCTTTCTTTTCCACATTCCCTAGTGTTTCTTTTTATTTTTAAATTAAAGTTTTGCCAAAGCAAAACCAACATTTTTAAAGCTTCTCTAATATATCACTTTTAGTATATTCATGTCAACCAAAAAAATACAATTTTACTTTAAATCAGCACTATGTTATTATATTCCCACAAAATGGAGGTAATTGAATGGATTATTTTAATAAAAAAAGAGTTCCTCTAAAAACAGAAGATAAAAGAGAATTATTTTATAATAAAGATAAAATTAAAAGAATTTGTGAAGAAACTGAACTCTTTTTATCAAAAATAGATTTTATTCATTCCCTTGATTTTACTAAAAAAATTCTTTTTCCTTATGAAATAAAATATAATAACAGCATTGAAGGATATAAAGATAATATTGAAAATATTCTTAATATAATTAATCATCCCCAACAAAAGAAAAATAAATTAAAAGAAGATTATCAAAGAATACGAAATTTAGTTCAAGGTTATAAATACATTTTAAATAAAAAACAAATTAATAAACAAAGTTTGCAACAACTTTATCATATTTTATCAAATAATTTATTAAAAGAAAATGAACAATTAGAAGATCATAAAAACTATAGACAAAAAGATGTTTATATTTTTTTCTCTGAAAGATTAGATATTGAACCAGATAAAGGAGTTTGTCCTAAATTAATTCCTTCTTATATAGAAGAATTATTATCTTATATAAATTCTAATAATAATTTCTCATCAAAAACTGATCACTATATAAAATCACAAATTATTCATTATTATTTCGTTTATGTTCACCCTTATTATGATATTAATGGAAGAACAGCTCGAACCTTAAGTTTATGGTACTTAATTAAAAATAAAAGTTATCCTTTTACAATTTTTAATCGTTCTATTCCTTATAAAAAAAATAAATACTATAAAACCATTAGGGAAGTAAAACAATTTAGCAATATTAACTTTTTTCTTACTTATATGCTAGAAAACGTACAAAAAGAAATTGAAAAAGAATATGTTATTGCTCAACTTGATAAAAATAGTAATGATAAATTAACTTATATAGAAAAACAAACCCTTCAATATATTATGGAAAACAAGGTTAATACCTTATTAGGCTTTAAAGCCTTTTATAATAGATTTAATAAAAAAGAAAAAATGAAAACAATATATGAAATTATGTTATCTAGTTTAATTGAAAAAAGAATCTTATTATTAAAAGAAAAAACAAACAAAATCATGTTTGATAATAAACAAAATCATTTTTATGAATTAAATGAAGATTTAATAAATGATGAAAAACACATTATTAAAAAACTAGAGTTAAAAAAAGATATTAAAAAACACTTTTTTTAATATCTTGTAATTTAAATCTATATTCTTAAATAACTTTAAAATTCTTTCTTTATATTTGGTGGAGCTGATGGGAATTGAACCCATGTCCGAAAAATATAAATATTTAAAATTCTACAAGTTTAGTTAATTGTCCTTTCATTAATAATTATCCAATTAACAAAATAATTACTAATTAGTTTGATAAAATTCTTTCTTGTTCCTCAAACCAAAACAAGAATATATCTCACTTTAAGAAATTTCTATTATTACTCATGAGAAAAGTAATAAAGAAATTTGCTCCTAATTAATTAAGCAGCAACTGCTACTGGTGTAGCAGAAAATAAATTTTTCATTCCATTTAATTTGAAATGGTTACATTTAACGTCTGTCGACGACTTGCTATTTAAATCTTATAAATCCCGTCGAAACCAAACAGCCCCATACGTGAAAAATTATAACATATTAAACATAATATGTAAAATAAATAGTTATAATTTAGCTTCCTTCCTTGCTTCTCTAGCTAAATCCCTTTGCTTTATAACTTCTCTTTTATCATATGTCTTTTTACCAAGAGCTACTCCAATTAAAACTTTAGCCCTTCTATTTTTAAAATATATTTTAATCGGAACTAAAGTATAACCCTCCACATTAGTTTTTTCTTCTAATTTTCTTATTTCAGTTTTTTTTAGCAACAACTTTCTAGTTCTTCTTTCTTCTTCATTAAATTGATTTCCTTCTTCATATTTTGCTATATACATATTAATAATAAATGCTTCTTGTTTTTTTATGTGTATATAACTATCTCTTAAATCAACACTCCCTTTTCTAATTGATTTTATTTCTGTTCCTTTTAAAACCATACCCGCCTCGTATGTTTCTTCTATAGAATAATCATAATAAACACGACGATTTTTAATTTCCATAAAATCACCTACCCATCTAAACTAAAAACAAACACTTCGTTGTTTAAACTAGTTAATATATTTTTATATTTTAAATAAAAGTTTTCATAATCAAAAAACAATTGATAATTTAATTTTTCATAAGGATAAAGTTTAAAATTTTTAAAATTTCTGTGATATGTATAAATAAGTCTTACTTCTAAATCGCTAAAATTAAGACGATTATTTTCCTTTTTAATATTTAAAGAAGCAATCATACCTGTTAAACGATCATTTGTATTTTGAGCAGAAACAAAGTTTCCCAGAGAATAAAAAATTAAAGTTCCATCAATTATTTCTATTGGTTGCAAAACATGAGGGTGATGGCCAATCACAATATCTACTCCTTTAGAAGCTAAAAATTCAGCAATTTTCTTTTGTTCTAAATTAGGATAATTAACATATTCCACCCCCCAATGCATAGAAACAATTAAAAGATCTACTTTATCCCGCACTTTCTCTATATCTTTAGCTACTAAATCATAGTTAAAAACATTTACTAAATATTCTTTACCTTTTGGAGCACTTAGACCATTAGTAGGAACAGTATAAGACAATAATGAATAAGAAATATTATTCATCATTTTTACCCGTGGCATTCCTCTTTCTTCTACAGAAGAATAAGTTCCAGCTGCTAAAACCGGTTGATCCTTCCAATATTTATTAGAATTTAATAATCCTTTTTCCCCTTTATCAAAAGAATGATTGTTAGCTAAAGAAACAAGATTAAAGCCCATCTCTACCATTAAATCAGCAAATTCTTTTGGTGTATTAAACCTAGGATAAGCACTAAATCCTAACTCTTTTCCTCCTATTATCGATTCTTGATTATAAAAAGCCAAATCATATTGATGAAAATAATCTTTAAAATGCTCAAAAATATAAGCAAAATCATACTGATCATTAATCCTTTTAGCTTCTTTATAAAGACTTCCATGAATTAAAGCATCACCAACCATTACTAAACTTAATTGATTACTTTCTTCGATTGGATTTTCTTTTAAATCTAAATCATTTTCTTGATAAGGATTTCCTAATGTATCAGGAACATTAAATAAACCCATCCAAATAATACCCAAAACAATTATTGTTCCTGAAATAAATAAAGATTTTATATCCATAATTATTTTCCCTTAATCTTTTTTTCTGCTATTTTAAAATCAATATTTTTAGTCTCTTTAGAAGCACCTTTTACTTCAATTAAAATTTTATCTCCTAAACGATATCTTTTTTTAAAACGCCTTCCTATAAAACTTAATGTTTTTTCATCAAAATAATAATAATCATCTTTCATATCACTAACTTTTATCAACCCTTCTATTAAGTTATCTAATTGAACAAACATCCCAAAATTCATGATATTAACAATAGTTCCATAGTATTTTTCTCCTAAATGATTTTCCATGTATTCAGCAGCTTTCATATCTAAAACTGCTCTTTCACAATCAATAGCCTTTCTTTCTTTTAAAGAAGAATGTTCAGAGACCTCTAATAAATATTTTTCTAAATAAGTTATATTTTTATTAGAAATATCTTTCTTAAATAGATACATTCGAAGCAAACGATGGACCATTCGATCTGGATATCTTCTAATAGGAGCCGTAAAATGAGTATAACATCTACTAGCCAAACCATAATGACCAAGATTTTTTGATTCATATCGAGCTTTTTGCATACTTCTTAAAAGTAAATTAGAAAGAATCATAAATTCTTTTTTATTTTTAAGTTCCCCTAAAATCCTTTGTATAAATTTAGGATGAGAAATCTTTCTTTTTCCTTTAATTCTATAGCCAAATAAACTAATTAATTCAAAGAAATTATTAATTTTCGCTTCCTTTGGTCGTTCATGAATTCTATAAATAAAGGGTAAATCTAAATTAAAAATATGAGAAGCCACCGTTTCATTAGCGATAATCATAAAATCTTCAATAATTTTTTCTCCAATTCCTCTTTCATCTTTTAAAACATCAATTGGTTTTCCTTCATCATTAACAATTATTTTCATTTCATCTAGATCAAAATCTAAATATCCTCTTTTTTCTTTAACTTCTCTTAAAACAAAAGCTAATCTTTTCATTATTTTTAAATCCCAAATAAACTCTTCATAACCCTCTATTTTTTTATTATTTTCTAAAATATTATTAACATCATTATAAGTCATTCTTTTTTTAGAATTAATTACACTCTCATAAATATCATAATTAACAACCTGACCTTCTTTATCTATTTCCATTTCGCAAGTTATTGTTAAACGATCAACCTTTTCATTTAAAGAACAAACACCATTTGATAATTTAGGTGGTAACATAGGAACTACTTGATTTACTAAATAAACACTTGTTCCTCTTTCTAAGGCTTCTTTATCAATTTCTGAACTTCCTTTTAAATAATAATCAACATCAGAAATATGAATCCCTAATAAATAATTACCACTCTTTAATTCTTTAATAGAAATAGCATCATCTAAATCTTTAGCATCATCACCATCTATCGTAAAAATCTTTTCTTGGCGTAAATCACGCCTATTTTTCATTTCCTCTTCAGAAACAAAAAGGGGAATATTTTTTAATTCTTGACAAACGTCATTGGAAAAAGCATCATCAAATCCATATTCATAAATAATCGAACGAATATCAATGCCAGGATCATTTTTATGACCTATAATTTTTAAAACTTGGCCTTGATAAGTAGTTTTATTAATCTCCTTGATCAATTCTACCAAAACTTTATGTCCATCTACAGCTCCATTAGAATCTTCAAAAGCGATTCTTATATCTAGTTTATATTTATTATCATCTAATTTTATATAACCTATTCCTCTTTTAGTATAATATTCTCCTACAAGAACTCCAATTTCCCTTTTAATTATTTTTACAATTCTTCCAATGCCCTGATTAATTATATTAACCATGACTAAATCTCCATGAATAGCGCCGTTTAAATTAGAAATATCTATTCTTATATCAGGTTCATTTTCCATTAAAACATAACCTATTCCTTTTTGATTAATTGTTAAAAAACCCTTTTTTAGATGACTATTTTCAAAAGAAACGAATTTTTCCTTTTTTGTTTTATAAATTAAACCTTCTTTTTCCAAATCGTTAAGTCTTTCTTTAAGTTCTTCTTTATTATAATCTAAATTTAATTTATTAAAAATTTCATTTTCTGTTAAGGCTTGTTTTTTTTCATTTAAAATATTTAAAATTTGGTCTTTCATGAAAATTCCTCTTTTCCCCTTTAAATTCTTATTTGTTTTTTTAATCATATCAAAAAAAAGCTTAGAAATAAGCTTTTTAGAAAGTCATAAAAAAACAACTTAAAAAAAATAAGATACCCAAAATCATTGTAAAGCGACTAATAAATAACTCTCCGCCTCTTTCTTTTCGATTACTAAAAAGATCAGCATTTCCACCTTGAATTAATTGGGATGCTCCTTCAGCTTTTTCTCCTTGCAATAAAACAATTATTATTAATAAAATAGATATAATCATTAAAAATATACCCATAACTATCAAACTCCTAACAAATATAATTTATCACGAAATTAAGAAAATTGCAAATAAAACAAGATAAGATATAGAAAAGAAATTAAAAATGACGGAATGACATATGTAAATTTCTGTAAACTTTTATTTTTAAGTAAACTAATTAAAATAATTAAATGAAAAATAAATCCTAATTTTAAAAAACAATTATTATCACTATCCATAAAATTAAATAAAAACTCCTTTGATTTAAAAAGAAAACAAAAGGCTAAAACTAAAAAATTAAAAGCATTACTTCCAATTATATTAGAGAAAGCTAAATTATAAGCTTTAAGTTTAATTAAAGAAAAAGTTGTAACAACTTCCGGTAAACTAGTCGTAATACCTAATAAAAAAGCTCCAACCGTACTTGAGGAAACATAAGGATATAAAAGCACTAATTTATTCGCTTGTAAGGTAAGAAAAACACCTACAATAATTATTAAAAAAATATTAATAATAAATTTTAAAATTAAATGTTTTATTTCTTTAAAGCCATCCTTTTTTTCATCACTTATATTTATATTCCCTAACAAAATTAAAAAAATAAGATAAAGAAAAATAATTATTAGTGATAAAAGAAAAAGATTTAAAAACCAAACTTTTAAAGAAAGAAAGAAAAAGAAATAGATCATTAAAACAATAATCACTAAATAAAAGTACTTTTTCGTTATTTTGTTAAAAATTAAATGATAAAAAAAGAAAATATCAAAAAAACTTATAATAAATAAATTAAAGATATTACTACCTAAAATATTCCCCACTGCTAACTTAGGATTATTGATTAAAATAGCGGCTAAACTAGTTACTAATTCTGGAAAACTAGTTACAGAAGCTAAAATTAACCCCCCTATTAATAAACTATTTAATTTAGTTTTCTTTTCTAATAAATCAGCATAGATAGATAATTTTATGCTTAAAAATATTGTTATAAAAGCCAAAAATAAGAATTTTAAACCCTCCACTTTATCACCTAGTTAAGTATATAAAGTGGACTTAAAAATATTAACAAAATAAAAAGGAACTTCCTGCTCCTTTTTATTTATTCTACTAACTTTTCTTCTAAAATATCTAATGGTTCATCATCACTAAATTCTATTTCTAAATCAAAATCAATATTCATATATCTTCTAGCACCAGTTCCAGCTGGTATTAATTTACCAATAATAACATTTTCTTTTAATCCTTCTAGCATATCAACTTTTCCATGAACTGCTGCTTCTGTTAACACTCTAGTTGTCTCTTGAAAAGAAGCCGCTGATAAAAAGGAATCCGTTTCTAAAGAAGCTTTAGTTATTCCTAAAATAACCGGTCTTCCGATAGCTGGTTTTTTACCTGCCAAAATTACCTTTTTATTCGCCTCGCTAAATTCATAAATAGAAACTAATTTACCAATTAATAATTTAGTATCTCCCATATCTTGTATTTTTATTTTAGAAATCATCTTCCGAGCCATTATTTCTATATGTTTATCAGAAATATCAACACCTTGAGAACGATATATCTTTTGAATTTCTTTTAAAATATATTCTTGAACAGTAATAGGATCAGTTACTGCCAATAATTCTTTAGGATTAATATTTCCTTCTGTTAATTTATCTCCAGCATATATATAATCACCTTTATCTACTTTTACCTTAGAACCATAATTAGTAAGATGTTCTTTAGAAGTTACATCATTAGTAATAACTATTTTATATTTACCATTCTCTTCTTCTATACTTGATACTTTTCCTTCTATTTCAGCAATAGTAGCTTTTCCCTTAGGATTACGAGCTTCAAATAATTCTTGAACTCTTGGTAATCCTTGGGTAATATCTTCTCCAGCAACACCACCTGTATGAAAGGTTCTCATTGTTAATTGAGTACCAGGTTCCCCAATTGATTGTGCCGACATAATTCCTACTGCTTCTCCAATTTCAACAATATTCCCTGTTGCTAAGTTCCTTCCATAACATTTTTGACAAATACCATTACGAGTTCGACATGTTAAAATATTTCGAATTTCAACTGCTTCTATTCCCGCTTTAATAATCTTCTCAGCAATATCTTCCGTTATCATTTCATCCTTTTTAATTATTAATTCCTTTGTTTCTGGATGAATAATTTTTTTATTAGTATAACGACCAACAATTCGGTCATATAATGATTGAATATTTGTAATAGTTCCCGCTTTTTTATCAACCATTTCCCTTACTACAACTCCCTGAGTTGTGCCACAATCTTCTTCTCTAATAATTACATCTTGCACAACATCTACTAAACGTCTAGTTAAATAACCAGCATCAGCTGTTTTTAAAGCTGTATCAGCATTACTTTTTCTAGCACCATGAGTTGATAAGAAAAATTCTGAAACTGTTAATCCTTCTTTAAAAGATGAAATAACAGGTGTTTCTACTGTTTCCCCACTTGGCTTAGCCATTAATCCTCTCATCCCAGCTAACTGAACAAAGTTTGAAACATTACCACGAGCTTTAGAATTCATCATCATAAAGATTGAATTTTCAATATTTTGTTTAGAGAAATATTCTAATTCCTCTTGAACCTTTTTCTTAGCCTCATTCCAAATCGTTAACACCTTTTCATGACGTTCTTTCTCGGTAATTAAACCTCGTTGAAATTGCTTATTAATAGTTTCAACTAAAGTAGAACTTTCCTCTAATATACCAGCTTTTTTTTCACTAGTTTTAATATCACTCATAGCAACTGTTACTCCCGCTTTTGTAGAATATTTAAAACCAAGCTCTTTTATTTTATCAAGCATAATTGAAGTTTCCGTAGTTTTATGTCTTTTAAAAACAGCAGCAATTATATTTTCTAAAGCCTTTCTTCCAAAAGGTTCAACTAAAGGCATTGTTTTAATAACTTCTTTAATATTTTCCCCTTTATTAATAAAGAATTTGTTTGGAGTAATACCACTTATATTTTGATGAGTATTTTCATTTATATAAGGAAAAGAATCTGGCAAAATTTCATTAAAAATAAGTTTTCCAATCGTTGTTACCAAATACTTTCCTTCTTGGTCTTCTGTAAATACTTTATATTTAAAAGTTTTAACAGGAACCACAATTCTAGTATGTAAAGATAATTCTCTTCTTTCATAAGCCATTAAAGCCTCGTTAGAATCTTTAAAAACCCTTCCTTCATCTGGTAATCCTGCCTTTTCAATCGTTAGGTAATAATTTCCTAAAATCATATCTTGGGTTGGCGTTACTATAGGTTTACCATCTTTAGGATTCAAAATATTATTAGCCCCAAGCATCAAAATTCTAGCTTCAGCTTTCGCTTCTTCTGATAAAGGAATATGAACAGCCATTTGATCACCATCGAAATCAGCATTAAAAGCAGTTGTAACAAGGGGATGCAATCTAATTGCCCGCCCATTTATTAATTTAGGTTCAAAGGCTTGAATACCTAAACGATGTAGCGTTGGTGCTCTATTTAACAAAACAGGATGCTCTTTAATAACAGATTCAACTATATCCCAAACTCTTTCATCTTGATTTTCAATCATTTTTTTAGCTGATTTAATATTATGAACAACATCTTGTTTAACTAATTCCCTTATAATATGAGGTTTAAATAATTCTAAAGCCATTTCTTTAGGAAGTCCACATTGATACATTTTTAAATCTGGACCAACTACAATGACTGAACGACCTGAATAATCAACCCTTTTTCCTAATAAGTTTTGACGAAATCTTCCTTGTTTTCCTTTTAACATATTACTTAAAGATTTTAAAGGACGATTACTTGGCCCAGTTACACTTCTTCCTCTTCTTCCATTGTCAAACAAAGCATCAACCGCTTCTTGTAGCATTCTTTTTTCATTACGAACTATAATACCAGGAGCCCCTAATTCAATTAATTTTTTTAAACGATTATTTCTATTTATAACCCGACGATATAAATCATTTAAATCACTAGTCGCAAAACGTCCTCCATCTAATTGAATCATTGGTCTTAAGTCAGGTGGAATAACAGGTAATGCTTCTAAAATTATCCATTCTGGTTTATTACCAGACTTTAAAAAAGCATCCAATACTTCTAATCTTTTAATAAATCTAATTCTTTTTTGCCCTTTAGCTTCTTCTAATTCCAAATTTATTTCATCTATTTCCTTTTTTAAATTTATTTCAGCTAGTAACTTTTTAATAGCCTCTGCTCCCATACCAACTTCAAAGGTATCGCCATACTTTTCAAAAAAGGTTTGATATTCTTTATCTGATAAAGTTTGCTTCTTTTCTAAAGGTGTATCACCTGGTTTAATAACAATATAAGAAACAAAATATAAAACTTCTTCTAAATCCCTTGGTGACATATTTAATAAAAGTCCCATCCTTGAAGGAGTACCTTTAAAAAACCAAATATGAGAAACAGGGGTCGCTAATTCAATATGGCCCATTCTTTCCCTTCTAACTTTTGATTTAGTTACTTCTACTCCACAACGATCACAAACAATTCCTTTATATCTTATTCTTTTATATTTCCCACATGAACATTCATAATCTCTGCTTGGACCAAATATTTTTTCACAAAACAAACCATCACGTTCAGGTTTTAAAGTTCGATAATTTATTGTTTCTGGTTTTTTTACTTCTCCATTAGACCAAGAACGAATTTTAGAAGGTGAAGCAATTGCTATTTTTAAACCTGAAAATTTATTAGCGTCAATCATTAATTTACATCCCCCTTATTTCCTACAAAATTATTTTTATTTTCTTCATTCAAATTAAAATTCATTAAAGTTTCATTTTTAAAGGTGGCATTTTCTATTTCTTCTATTGATAATGGTGCTCCTTCTTTATTTTCTTCTTCTTCTAATTGCTTTAATTCTAACTCTTTATCTTGATCATCAATAATTGACATATCTAATCCTAAAGCTTGAAATTCCTTTATTAAAACTCTAAATGATTCTGGAATTCCTCCTTGTTTCATTGGACTTCCTTTAACTAAAGCTTCATAAACCTTAACCCGACCAATAACGTCATCAGATTTTACAGTTAAAATTTCTTGAAGAGTATGAGCAGCACCATAAGCATATAAAGCCCAAACTTCCATTTCTCCAAATCTTTGACCTCCAAATTGAGCCTTTCCACCAAGAGGTTGTTGAGTCACCAAAGAATAAGGCCCTGTAGAACGAGCATGTAATTTATCATCTACCATATGAGTTAATTTTATCATATACATAATTCCTACGCTTATTCGATTATCAAACACTTCCCCTGTTCGCCCATCATAAAGAACTGTTTTCCCATCATGATCAATTCCAGCCTCATCCATCATTTTTTCTACTTCTTCTAAACTAGCACCATCAAACGCTGGGCTTGCTACCTTAATTCCTAATTTTTTAGCTGCTAAACCAAGATGCAGTTCCATAATTTGACCAATATTCATTCTTGAAGGAACACCTTGAGGATTTAATATAATATCAATCGGTGTGCCATCTGGTAAATAAGGCATATCTTCTTCAGGTAAAACTAAAGAAATAACTCCCTTATTACCATGACGCCCTGCCATTTTATCACCAACAGCAATTTTTCTTTTTTGAGCAATATAAACACGAACTATTTGACTAACTCCAGCTGGTATGTCTTCATTATCTTTTTTAGAAAACACTTTAACATCATGAACAATTCCATCAGCCCCATTAGGAACTCGTAAAGAAGTATCTCGGACTTCCCGAGTCTTTTCTCCAAAAATAGCATGTAACAATTTTTCTTCACTGGTTAATTCAACCATTCCTTTAGGAGTTACTTTACCAACTAAAATATCCCCTTCTTTTACTTCTGTTCCTATTCGAACAATTCCATTCATATCTAAATTTTTTCTAGCTTCCTCAGAAACATTAGGAATATCCCTAGTTATTTCCTCGGGGCCTAATTTAGTATCACGACAATCAATATCATGACTTTCTATTTTGATTGATGTATAAGCATCTTCTAAAACAATTCGTTCACTTAAAATAATAGCATCTTCATAATTATAACCATCAAAAGTCATAAAAGCTACAACCATATTTTTCCCAATAGCTAATTCACCATGATCAGTTGATGGACCATCACTTATAACAATTCCCTTTTTAATTTTATCTCCAACTTTTACAATCGGTTTTTGATGATAACAAGTAGCACCATTAGAACGCTCAAAATTCATTAAATTATAAATATCTTTTCCTTCAGTTGTCTTTATAACAATCTTTTTCCCATCAACATATTCCACTACTCCATCAGATTTAGCCACCACAACAACACCACTATCTTTAGCTCCAATATGTTCAATTCCAGTAGCAACAATTGGTGCTTCCGTTTTTATAAGGGGTAACGCCTGCCTTTGCATATTAGCTCCCATTAAAGCTCTAGTCGCATCATCGTGTTCTAAAAAGGGTATACAACCAGTCGTTACAGAAATGATTTGTTGAGGAGAAACATCCATATAATCTAACTCTTCTTTAGAAACCATAATATCATTTCCTTGATAACGAGCAGGTATTTTACCTTCAATAATATAATCAACTGATTCAAAATCAGGTAAAGCTTGAGAAATTTTAAAATCACTTTCTTCATCAGCTGATAAATAATCAATTTCATCTAATAATTTTCCATTTTTAACACGACGATATGGAGTTAAAATAAATCCATATTCATTAACTTTGGCATAACTAG
Organism: Bacilli bacterium; assembly: GCA_050948865.1. GTDB lineage: Bacteria > Bacillota_I > Bacilli_A > RF39 > UBA660 > SKGN01. Next base: position 233,056 of record JBMNEQ010000001.1, on the reverse strand, counting down.
CCAAAGAAGTGATTAAACCAATATTAGGTCCTTCTGGAGATTCAATGGGACAAATTCTTCCATAATGAGATGTATTAACATCACGAACTTCCATTCCCGCTCTATCCCTAGATAATCCTCCAGGACCTAAAGCTGATAAACGACGTTTATTGGTTAATTCCGCTAAAGGGTTAACTTGATCCATAAATTGAGATAATTGACTACTACCAAAGAATTCTTTAATTATAGCCGTTACTGGTCTAATGTTAATTAAAGTCTTAGGAGTTGCAGTTTCAACATCAATAGTTGTCATTCTCTCTCTAATAACCCTTTCCATTCTAGTAACTCCAGTTCGAAATTGATTTTGCAATAACTCCCCAACTTGACGAACTCGCCTATTAGCTAAATGATCAATTTCATCTAAATTTCCAATTCCATTTAATAAATTAAAATAATAAGAAATTGAAGCATAAATATCAGAAATGGTTAACCTCTTTAAAGTTTCTTTTTGATTATTCCCGATTATAGTAATCACCTTTTTAGTTCCAGGAGCATAAACTTTCAAAATCTGAACAATGTTACCTTGATCTAATTCATTATTAATTTTTACCTTTTTAGTTCCATATCCCGCTTTTAAATAAGGTTTTAATATTTCTAATACTTCTTTTGTTATAACAGTATCCTTTTTTACAATAATATTTCCGTCAATTTTAATATTTTGAGCGATTTTATTATTAAGCAATCGTTCACAAACATCTAATTTTTTATTGAATTTATAACGTCCCACTTTAGCTAAATCATACCTGAAACTATCAAAAAATCTAGTAATAAATTGATTTTTAGCACTATCCAATGTAGCTGGTTCTCCTGGCCTTAATTTTTCATATATCTCAATTAAAGCTTCATCTTCATCTTTCGTGATATCTTTATTTATAGTATTTAAAAGATATTCATCTTCTCCAAACAATTTAATAATATCACTATCTGAAGATAAACCTAAAGCCCTAAGTAAAGTAGTAATAGGAACTTTTCTTGTTCTGTCTATTCTTACATAAAGAACATCCCTAGCGTCTGTTTCATATTCTAACCAAGTTCCTCTTGAAGGAATAACTTGAGCTGTAAAAATAGGCCTTCCGTTTTTATCCATTTCTTTAGCAAAATAAACACTTGGGGAGCGAATTAATTGAGAAACAATAACTCTTTCCGCACCATTTATAATAAAAGTTCCAGTATCAGTCATTAAAGGTAAATCACCAAGAAAAACATCTTGTTCTTTAACTTCCCCTGTTTCATTATTAATTAACCTAGTTTTTACTTTCAATGGTGCTGCATAAGTAGATTCCCTATCCTTACATTGCTTTACATTCCGCCTAGGTTCTTCTAAATTATAATCACCAAATTCTAAAGATAAAACCCCAGAGAAACTTTCTACTGGGAATAAATCTAAAAATACTTCTTTTATACCTTCTTCAATAAACCATTGATATGATTTTTTTTGAATTTCTAATAAATCTTTCAATTCCAAAGAATTGCCTATTTTTGAAAAAGTTACTCTTTCTGTGTAATCTCCAAATTTTTCAAATTTATATGCCATTTTTTCACCCCATAATCAAATATTATTGAAAGAATTAAACTAAAAAAGGAAACATAATACCAATTATAAATATTAACAAACTGTCTAAAATAAGTCAAGTAAAAAATTTCCGAAATAAAAACTTCTTCTTTCAACATAAAAATTTTGAAATAATCAAATCCTCATCATGTGATCTATATTAATCCCATAAACCAGACAAAGCCCACGCTTTTATAGCATAGGCTCTATTTTATTTCAATTTTTGCTCCAACTTCTTCAAGTTTAACTTTTAATTCTTCTGCTTCTTCTGGTTTTATATTTTCTTTAACATTTCCACCAGTATCAGCTAAATCCTTCGCATCTTTTAATCCTAATCCTGTTATTTCTCTAATTAATTTAATAACTTGGATTTTATTAGCACCTGTTTCTAAAAGAACAACATTAACTGATGATGGGGCCTCCTCAATCACAGCTTCAGTTGTTGTTGTAGGAACAACTACCGAACTTGGATCAACTCCAAACTCTTCCATCATAGCATCAACTAATTCTTTAATCTCTAATAAAGTCATTTCTTTTAAAGATTCAATAAATTCTTCTTTTTTTATTTTAGCCATTTTATCCCTCCTTTACCATGTCTTCTTTTTGTTTGCAAATTAAATTCAAACAAATTGATAAATCTTTTACTATTTCTAACATTCCACTAGCTAGCATTGTAAGTAACACTTCACGTGATGGTAATGAAGCTAACTGATTTATATATTCTAATGTTGATACATTGCCTTCAATTATACCTGATTTTATTATTAAATCTTTATTCTTTTTTGCATATTCAGTAAGAATTTTTAAAGGCTCTGTTGTGTTTTTAGAGAAAACAATACCATTTGGCCCTATTAGTGTTTGATCAAAATCATAATCTAATTCTTTTAACGCCCTTTTTGTTAAAGTGTTTTTATATATTTTTAAATCACAATTTTTTTCTTTTAATTTTTTTCTTAATTCCGTAATTTGTGAAACGCTTAATCCACGATAATCGAAAAAAACAATAGTTGTAGATGATTTTATATTATCAGTAATTTCTTTGACTATTTGTCGTTTTTTTTCTAATGCTTGTTCATTAGCCATAATACACCTCCCATAATTAAGAAAACCTTTGAATAGACACACAAAGGCTAAAAGAATCCCTCGGTAGGAAATTAAGTTTTTAAACACCTACGGTCTACGGCTTTTTTTACTAAAAATTATTATACTCCACTATCTTTTATTTGTCAAAAGAATTTTTATCTATTTTTATTCCCGGGCCCATAGTAGTAGAAATACTTACCTTTTCTATAAAATTACCTTTAACAGTTGACGGCCTTGATTTCATTATATTATTAATAATATAATCTAGATTTTCTAAAAGTTGTTCTTCATTAAAAGAACATTTACCTAAAACAGTATGAATATTACCATAACTATCTGTTTTATATTCAATTCTTCCTTTTTTTACGTCAAGAACAGCCTTTTTTATTTCTGTTGTTACTGTTCCCGTTTTAGGATTAGGCATTAATCCTTTAGGACCAAGAATCTTACCTATCTTTCCCAAAGAAGACATCATTTCTGGAGTAGCAATTAAAATATCAAAACCTAACCATTTCTCTTTGCTAATCTTTTCAATATAATCTTCGTCTCCAACAAAATCAGCACCTACTTCCTTAGCCTGATTAGCTGACTCTCCTTTGGCAAGAACTAAAACCTTTTTAATTTTTCCCGTTCCATGAGGCAAAACCATTGCTCCTTTTAATTGTTGATCTGCTTTTTTAGTATCTATATTTAAACAAACAACTAATTCAACGGTAGCATCAAAATTACAAATATTTGTCTCTTTTACTAATTTTATAGCTTCCTCTTTAGAATATAATTTATCTTTTTCAATTCTTTTTAGTATTTCCTTATATTTTTTTCCTTGTTTTTTCATAGTTCCTCCTTAGTGGTCGACGAATTTATATAATTCTCCCATTTCTAAAACTTTATTACTCTTTTATTTCAATTCCCATATTTTGGGCTGTTCCTTTTATGATTTTTATAGCTCTTTCTATATCATAAGCATTTAAATCTTCTTGTTTTAATTCAGCTATTTCCCTTATTTGTTCTTGAGTAACACTTCCAACCTTTTCCTTAGAACCTGTTCCTGAACCTTTTTTTAAACCCGCTGCTTTCTTTAACAAAAAGGTTGCAGGAGGCGTTTTAACTTTAAAAAAATAAGAACGATCTTCATAAATAGTTATTTCAACTGGAAGAACATCCCCCATCTTACTACTTGTTTCCTCATTAAACTTTGAACAAAATTCCTGTAAATTAATCCCTGCTTGACCTAAACTAGTTCCAATCGGTGGAGCAGGCGTTGCTTTCCCAGCTTCTATTTGTAATTTTACCTTTTTAATAATTTTCTTTTGAGTCATAAAAAAACCTCCTTAATCTATGTTTTCTCAATATGAGCTAAATCAACCTCAACAGATGTTTCTTGCCCAAATAAATCTATTAATACCTTTACTTTTTGATGCTCCAAATCCACTTTTTGAACTTTACCAAACATCGCCTTAAATGGACCTGAATTTACCTTTATCTTATCACCTTCATTAAGTTCATTACCTAATTCTAGTCTACTTAATCCCATTTGACCTAAAATCCGATCAATTTCAACAGAAGATAACGCTACTGGCTTAGCCCCCTTACCACTTGAACCAATAAATCCTGTAACACCAGGAGTGTTTCTAACCATATACCAAGCTTCATCAGACATAACCATTTCTATTAACACATAACCAGGAAACATTTTTTTTAATTTTTCTTTTCTAGCGCCATCTTTTATTTCAATTTCTGTTTGTTCAGGAACTATAACCCTAAATATATTATCTTGCATATTCATTGAATAAATACGTGTTTCTAATTTTTCTTTTACCTTATTTTCATGACCAGAATATGTATTTACAACATACCATTGTTTTTCTTCCATATTTATTTTACCTCAACCAAACTTTTAAAATCGCAAATAAAAAGTCAATTAAAGAGAAAAGTGCTGAAAAAAATACTCCGAATAAAATAACAGCAATGGAATATTTAACCATATACTCCCTATTAGGCCACCTAACCCTTTTAATTTCTTTTTTAACGCCATGAAAATATAATAAACACTTTTTCATAAAATCACCATACCTAAATTTTATATTTAAACAAAATAAAAACACGCAATGCGTTATAAACCAAACATAACACACTACAAAAGGTTTGTCAATTAAAAATTTCTGTTTTTCTTATTTTACTTTTTATACGTTGAAGAGCACTATCAACAGATTTATAACTTTTATTTATAATAAGGCCTATTTCTTGATAATTAAAACCACAAACCTTTAATTCAAATACTTGTTGTTCAAGCGGAGTTAATAAGGAACTTATTTTATCATAAATTTCCTTTCCAGATTCTAAATCAATTAGATATTCACCTGGATCAATCTCTTGCTGATCAGGAATATAATCACTAAGAGGTTTGTCATTGTCAAAAATCGAATCCTCCAATGATAAAGATTCATTTAAAATTTGATGTTTTTTACGATTAGCGCGCAAAAGGGCACTTCCAATCTGCCTTTCTATGCATAAATTTGCAAAAGTAGAAAATTTAGCATTACGATCATCTCTATAATCCCTTATCGCTTCACTTAAACCAATCATTCCTTCTTGAACTAGATCATTATAATCTAATCCCTTTCCTTTAGCATATCTAACTTTCTTTTTTGCTTTTAACTCTACGATAAAACGATACTTTTCATATAATAATTCTGTAGCTCTTTCATTATTATCTTGAATTAAATACAATAATTCATAATCATTATAATCTTTATAATTCATCATTATTTTACTCCCCCCTGTTTTCATTAATTTTATATATTAAAATTCCCGAGGCTACTGAAGCATTCAAACTCTCTATACAACCCTTTAAAGGAATCTTAACTAAAACATCACATAAATCTTTAGTTAATTTATGGAGACCCTGACCCTCATTTCCAATTACCAAGGCAATCGGTAATTGATAATCTATTTTTGAATAATAATTGTTAGTTTTGCTATCAGCTCCTATTATTTGAAAATTTTTCTTTTTCAATTTTCTTATTATTTGATTAATATTAGCAACTCGACAAATTGGTATATAATTAACAGCACCTGAACTAATTTTAATTACAGTATTTGTAACCTTAACACTTCTATTCTTAGGGATTATTACAGCATCAATACCAGCAGCTTCACAAGTTCGTAAAATTGCGCCAAAATTATGAGGATCAACTAAATGATCCAAAATTACTAAAAAAGAAGTTTCTGAAAGATTATTAATCACTTCATCAAAAATAGCATAATGAAAATCAGGTATAGATAAAATTATACCTTGATGATTTTCTTTTACAATTTGATTTAATTCAAATTTTGAAAGATATTTTATTGAAATTTTCCTTTTTTGAAGAGCCAAAATGATATTTTCGTCATTAAAATTATGATATAAATAAGCTTTATATATCTTTTTGCTTTTCTTTAAAAATTCTTTAACACCATTTTTTCCATATACATACATCTTTTTCCTCCCTTAATAATCAAAAATTAAGGAATTCTAATTGTAAATTCTCCATCCCTTGAATATAAATATCTTTCCCTAGCATATCTAGCTACATAATCAGGATCCTGTAATCTATTAACTTCCTTTTTTAAATTTATTTCCTCTTTTTTTAAACGAACAATTTCTTCTCTAAGAAACTTTTCTTCTTTTGCTTTAGTATAAATAAGAATCCAAATTTTCCCGAGATTAAAAAGGATAAATATACTTATCATTAATGTAAGTGAAAAAAGAAATAATAATCTTCGTTTTACTTTTTTTCCCATTTTACGACGCATTATATCACCTTTTCTATTGTGAATAATTATATCATTGATAAAAATTAATAGCAATCTCACCTTTTAATCTTATTGTCAATAATTGCAAACCCAACTATAAATAACAATAAAAAATAAGGATGCATAATACCATTATTAATCTTTTTTAATAATATAAAATATAATAAAACATGACAAAAAATAAATAAAAAATTATTTATTAACTTAAAATATAAAAGACCTTTAAAAATATTGTTATAACTGAAATTCAGTGTTAAACCAAAAAAAAAGCCATAACATAATGAAAATAGCAAGGAATTAATTTGAATATATAAATCCATTATTTAAAAAGTCGATTAAGGACTCCCTCTTCCTTTTTTTTATTCGTTGAATCTTCTAAATAACCTAAATTATTAAAAACACCTTTAATTGTAACATTGCCTTGATAAGTATCTAATTTTACAATTTCTAAATCTATTCCTTTTATCATCATATATCCCATACTTGTTTCCATTAAAAATTCCTCACTATCAAAACTTTCTATTTTTTTTACTCCAGAAATAATAATATTATTTCTTTCATTAATTGAAACCGCATGTGAAAGAGTATTATTTATCTTGTCCATACCCAGCCTCCATTTATTAAAAATATATGATTCCTTTTTTATTTTTATTCAAAAAAAACTCTTAACGAGTTTTTAATTTTTATTTATTTATTTTTATTCAGTTTTTTCAAATTCTTCTAAGATTTTTGTTTCAAACATTTGACGAGTTTCAGGATTAGTAGGATGGGCTATATCTCTATATCCCCCTGTTGCTGTTTTCCTACTTGGCATCGCTATAAAAATGCCATTATCGCCTTCTATAATTCTAATATCATGAATTACAAAGCAATCATCAACTAAGACGGAAGCTATCCCTTTCATTCGTGAATTTTCTTTTTCAATTCGCCTTACATTTACTGATGTGATTTCCATGCTTTTTCTCTCCTTCCGCATATTATCTCATTTTTTTAATAATACACTGTTTTTTAAAAAAAATCAACATTTTTTTACAATTTGTTAAATAAAAAGCATAAACTACCAATAATAACTAAAATTGTTTTAACTTTCAATTTATTTTCCAAAAAGAACCTTTATTTATAATAAATTTCCACAGTTTGAGTCAAAACATCAGCATAAGTAAAAGATTTTACCTCTTTTATTTCATTATTTAACTGAACTACAAAAATAGATTTATAAACTTCAGTTATAACAGCATCATATTCTTCAAATTTATTACGACCACCATTAAATATAATTTTAACTTTATCCCCAATACGATTTTCCATATCCTTTTTTATTTCTTCAATCATAAATCTCCCTTCTCTCTTATCTAGGGTATCCAATATACATTGTTCCTCCTGTTATAATTCCACCTAATCCATTTTTGCCATATTTTGTTTTATCTAAAATTTTTAGTAAATCTATTTCTTTACTTTTATCAGACAAGCTAAGCGCTAAAGCAATAATAGCTGGATCTAAAGCATGAATATTTATCCTTCTAGGACTAGAAGCAAAATTAGCCCCTGCTTTAATTAATTCTTCATAATTAGATTGACAAGCCCCCGCTATTATAATTAATTTATCTGGTGATTTTTCATATTTTCTCGCTTCAAAAATTGCATTTATAAAATTTTTAGTATTTTTATAGGCTAAGAGTTCTTCTTTTTCACCTTTCTTTTTATAATAAGCATCATGACCTGTAATAACTACAACATCCGGTTGGATCTCTTCTAAATGATTTTTAATATTTAAAGCCATTTGATCCTCTTTCTCATATTTACCATAAACTAAAATATCAGCTTCTTTATAAAATTTTAAACACCTTTCTAAATACTCTTTATCACCATCAATGTGTAAAATACGTCCTGGCAAATAAAAATATTCATCTCTATTAAATTTCATATATTCCTGAACATTTTCTTGAAAAACCTTATCATCTTTAAAAGTCTTTTCCAAACTTTCATCATAAATTTTCAAATCTTCCATAACACTATCAGCATATAAGCGAACATTAACTCCTTTTAAAAAAACAATTTTTTCACTTATATCTGTAATTTTAAAAATCACATCATGATTGTAAGATCTTCTTGTAACCATATCACCTATTTTAAAATTCATATCATCACCTAATAAATTATATGTAATGACAAATTAAAATTGATTTTCCATTTTAATTAATAGGTTACTCATCTCAATAAAAAGTTTTATTGGTATTTCCTCAGCTCGAACAAATGGATTTAAATTATTCTTTATTAAAAATGTTTTTATAACATTTAAATCATAATCTTTTAAATTATTCAAAAGCGTTTTTCTTTTAAATTGAAACGCATCTTTTACCAACCTAAAAAAAGCTTCTTCATTAATGACACTTCTTTTACAAGGACGCTTTTTAAACACCAAAACAACACTATCAATTTTTGGCTTAGGCTGAAAGGAATCCTTTTTAACATCCATAACTTTAGTTATTTCAAATAAATAATTCAAAATAATAGTTAAGGAATTATAGTTTCTTGTTTTAGGAAAAGCTATTATCCTTTCTCCAACCTCTTTTTGAACCATAATTATCATTTTTTTTAAATCTATCTTTTCTTTTATAATTTTAAATATAATAGGTGTCGTAATATAATATGGCAAATTAGCAATCAAATATATATTATTAAAAATTCCAATTTCTATATCACTTTTAAGATCCCTTTTTAAAAAATCTGAAAATATTATTTTTAAATTATTAGTGTTTTCATATTTTTTTCTTAATATTAATTCTAAACTTGTATCAATTTCATAACCAAGAACATATTTCCCTTTTTTTATAAGTTCATCAGTCAAAATACCCTTCCCCACACCAATTTCAATAATCAAAGAATCAGATTCTATCTTCGCTAATTCTACCATTTTTTTAACAATCCTTAAATCTTTTAAAAAATGCTGTCCCAACCTTTTTTTTGGTCTAAAACTTGATAATTTTTCCACATTATCGCTTCCTTATTTTAAATAAAAACAATAATAGTTTTAAACTAATATTGTTTTCTGTTTTAAATGATTATCATTAGTTTAATAAAAGTCACGGTCCATAACGAAGAATTTCAAATTTTACATTTTTCTTACGTCCAACCTTTGATATTGTTTCTTTTTCAGTTTCAAATAATAAGTCAAAAATATTATTTTTAACTTTACGACCTTTATCTAATACTATTGCTAAAAAAGAATAATCATATACATTTTTAGCAGTTACCCTAATTATTGAATACCTAGGAATAGTTGAAGGAGCCGCTAATATTCTAACTTTACCGAAATCTTTATCATTATAATAAATGTTTCCATTACGAACATCATACCCCGAAGCAGTTTTTCCACTACATCCAACACAATCAGGTCCATAACCAGTTAATTCCCCATAAATAACTTCTAATCCTTGTTCCTTTTTTACTATAGAAGAATTATATAAAGGAGCTTTTGTAATAATTTTAATTTCTTTAGCTAAATAATTTTTATCATAAAAATTAGATACTAAAAAAACGATTAACAACAGAAACAAACAAAATAAGATTTTTTTAAATGAAAACAGATTAATCGATTTCATTTTTTCACCTCATCAAAACATCTAAATTTTATCATAAAATTTAATGTAAGTCAAATAATCCTACAGCATTACTAACAGTCTTTTCTTTTATCAAACCTAATGAACAATCTTTTATTTCAGCTAATTTATTAGCAATATATATTAAATTAGAAGGATGATTTTCTTTTCCCCTAAAAGGTTCAGGGGTTAAATAAGGAGAATCAGTCTCTAGTAAAATATATTCTAAAGGAACCTTTTTAATTACTTCCCTTAAACTTTCCTTGTTTTTGAAAGTTATTAAACCTCCTACTCCAAATAACATATTTAATTTTATAAATTTATTTACCCAAAAAAGATTATCATCATAACTATGTAATAATCCTTGCACCTTACACTTTTTTAAATATTTATATACATCAGAAGTAGCTTCGCGATTATGAATTATAACTGGCTTTTTATACTTTTTTGCTAATTTTAATTGTTGATTAAAAAGTTTTTGTTGTTCTAAAACATTATCTTGTCTTTTAAAATAATCTAACCCTATTTCACCGATCGCTATAACTTTAGGCTCTAAAAGCAATTTTTCCAACTTAATAAAATCTTTTTGATTAAAACTATCCAAATAAGAAGGATGTATTCCTATTGCTGCATAAACGTTGTTATATTTCTGGGCCCATTCCACAACCTTTTTAGAAGAATTTAAATCATATCCATTTAAAATAATACCCTTTATATTCTTATGAAAAGATTCTTCTAAATACAATTTAATATCTTTATTCTTTCCTTCAATTAAATGACAATGAGCATCAATCATTTACCACTACACCCCTTTAAAAAATTAATTGAAATTTTTAATCCGTAAAAATTTTATAAAACAAAATATAACCGTCCCTAAATAAACTAGATCAATATATCTATAAAAATACCATAAGTTAACTGCTAAATACAAAATCAATAAAACAAATACAACAAAAACATACTGCTTAGATTTCTTTTGTTTGCAGTCCATATTGTTTTCCTTTCTTTTACTAAAGATGATATCCTTATGATAACATGACATTCATTAAAAATAAAGAGCACATAATAACCTTTCTTGTCGTTTACAATTAAATTTACGTTATTTTAAAATTTGATTTATTTCTTCTAATTTTTCTTCTTTATTAATTCTCATAAATAATGGCTTTCCTTTTTCAATTTTACTTCCTACTTCTATTCCTGTAAAAGTTTCTAAAGATTTTAAATCACACTTTTCACTTTTAATTAGATTAAATATTTTGTTTGAAGTTTCAGGCATAAAGGGTTGCAAAAGAACAGCAATAAACCTTATACTTTCTAAAAGATTATACATTACTGTCGCTAATTCATCATATTTCTTATTTTTTTCTAATTGCCACGGAGTTACTTCCTCAATATATTTATTACATTTACGTACTAAATTAAAAATGTTTTCCAATGCCTTATTTATATGAAGTTCTTCCATTGCCCTTTCAACTAACTTAGGAGTTAATAAAACTAAATCTTTCAATTCTAGATCCTTTTGAGAAAATGTTTTAGATTCTTGAACAATACCATTAAAATATTTACTATTCATATTTAAAGTCCGATGAACAAGATTTCCTAAAGAATTAGCTAATTCTGAATTAATACGATCAATAATTAAATCATAAGTTATAATCCCATCATTAGCATAAGGTGTTTCGCTTAATACATAAAACCTAATAGCATCAACTCCAAATAATGACACTAAATCATCAGCGTATAAAACATTTCCTTTTGATTTACTCATCTTTCCTCCATCCATCAACAACCATGGATGTCCAAAAACCTTTTTAGGCAAAGGTTCTCCAAGCGCCATTAACATAATTGGCCAATAAATAGCATGAAAACGAAAAATATCCTTTCCTATCAAATGAAGATCTGCGGGCCAATACTTTTCATATTTTAAATCAGATTTTCCATCAGGATTATAACCTAAAAAGGTAATATAATTACTTAAAGCGTCAATCCATACATATACTATATGTTTTTCATCAAAGGATACTGGAATTCCCCAATCAAAAGAAGTCCTTGAAACACATAAATCTTGTAAACCAGGTTTTAAAAAATTATTTATCATTTCATTTTTTCGAGATTCTGGTTGTAAAAATTGAGGATTTTGATTTATATATTTAATCAATTGTGGTGCATACTTATTTAACTTTAAAAAATAGGCCTCTTCATGGGCTTCTATTACTTCTCGATGACAATCAGGACATTTATTATCAATTAATTGTGATTTAGTTAAAAAGGTTTCACAAGGTGTACAATAAAGACCTTTATATTCTCCTTTATAAATATCTCCTTCCTCATATAATTTTTTAAAAATTGCAGCTACCTTATCTTTATGGATACAATCACTAGTCCTAATAAAAGCATCATAACTCGTATTCATAATATCCCAAATCCTTTTTATTTCTTTAGCTACTAAATCAACATGCTCTTTTGGTTTTCTATTTAATGATTCAGCCATTAATTGGATTTTTTGCCCATGTTCATCTGTTCCCGTTTGAAAATAAACATCAAATCCTTGTAATCTTTTATAACGAGCGATAGCATCAGCTAATACAATTTCATATGTATTTCCTATGTGAGGTTTCCCTGAAGTATAAGCTATCGCCGTTGTAATATAATATTTCTCCTTCATTTTAAAAATCTCCTTTCCTTTTTAATTTCTCCTAATAAAAAAACGCCTTATTTGTAAGGACGTTAAAACGCGGTACCACCTTATTTCATAATAAAAAGTTATTATGCTCTCTTCAATAACGCTGTTAACGTTTTAGTTTCCTAAAAAACTCCTGAATCATCTTCAATAAATTTTATTTCTCTTTTTTTCAGCAATTAGAGATCTCTAAAAATAAATATTTATCTACTCATTCATTCTACGCTTTTAAATATAACAAAATGATATAAAAATTATAACATAATCTAAAATATTTTTCAATTTGCTTTTCAAAAATATTTATTCCATATGACAAATTGATCGTCTTTTAATTATTTATAAAAAAAGAGGTAAATCTGGTTTTATACATGGCAATCGAAATAAGAAACCCAGTATAGCACACGATAAATCTCTTTCTGATGATATTGTACTACTTTATACTATTAAATATCAAGGTTTTAATTTTAATCATTTTAAAGAATATCTTGAAGAAGTTGAAAACATAAAGGTCTCTTATAATTTTATTTATAATACTTTAAATAAGGCAGGTATTTTATCGCCTAGGGCTCGTAAAAGAACTAGAAAGGAATATAGAAAACAACAATTGTTAAAAGAAAAATTACTGACTGGTAAAACTGAAGAAGAAGTAGAAGTTATTGTTAATAATGAGATAGCAATTGAGGATTCTCACCCAAGGCAAGAAAAACCAAAATACTTCGGAGAAATTATTGAACAAGACGGTTCAATACACCAATGGTTTGGGGATTTTAAAACATGTCTTCATCTAGCTGTAGATAAAGCAACAAACACAGTTGTCGGCGGTTATTTTGACTATCAGGAAACTTTAAAGGGTTATTATCAAACCAAATATCAAATCCTAAAAGGTTATGGCATTCCTTATAGTTTTAAAACAGATAATAGAACTGTATTCAATTATAACAAATTAAACCCTGATAAAAAAACATCTGAAAATGATATCCTTACCCAGTATGGTTATTCATGTAAACAACTAGGTATTGATTTAAAAACAAGTAGTGTTCCTGAAGCAAAACCAATTATTGAACGTACTAACGGTACATTTCAAGGAAGACTAATTAATGAGTTAAAATTAAACGGAATACACACACTTGAAAAAGCTAATGAATATTTAATAAATGTTTTTATTCCTAAATATAATAAACGCTTTGCTATGGATTATAAGAAGTTTCCAAGTGCATTTGAAAAATCACCTAGTGAAGAAAAAATAAATTATACTTTAGCAGTTTTATCAACAAGAATAATAGATAGAGGTAATTCCATTAAATATAAAAACAAGTATTGTCTAGCTAAAAAATCAACAATAAAATTAGCTATTTTTTTATCAAAGTCTCCTAATTTATTCATTTCAGATAAAATGATTAATAATCCAATTGAATCTCCATTTACAACAATAGGCATTAAAATACTATAAACTTCTTCAATTTCATTTTCTATTATTTTTAATGCTTTTATTTCCTCAGCATCAATCTTATTTTCTTTATTAATTAAAAATTGTTCTAATTCCTTTGAAATATCTTTTTCAAAATACTTTTTTTTATAATTACTTGAAGTTGCAATTACTTTTTCCCTATCAGTAATAATGATACCAACATCCATTATGTTTTCAGCAACATCTATACATAATTGAGCTTCATCATTAATTATTTTTATTAAAGAATGCTTTTGAAGAATAATTCTTTCATCTAAAATAGATATATCCAAATACTCACCATCTTTTATTCTTAAACTTTTTCTAATTTCCTTAGGAATAACAATCCTACCTAAATTATCAATTCTTCTTAAAATTCCGGTAGACTTCACTCTATTACCTCTCTTTCCTCATCCCTTTTATTATGCGAAAGTAATAGATAAATATACCTTTTATTAATCTTTTTTAATTCTATGCAAAATTTCTAAAATTAGATATAACCAATGCTTTTTTAACTTTTTTATTTCAATAATAAAAATTAATTTGTTGTTCCTATATTTTAAATTAAATAATTGAGGTTGTTTCTCTACAAGGCCATAAATATATGAAAAATCTATTTTAATCTCTTTTCTTTCAGCAAACCAAAATTCTATTCGTTCTAATTTTTCTTCTACTTTTATTATTCCCACCTTTTTTGCTTCTTTTTCGAATAATTCTTGGTGCATATAAAGTAGCATAGATTCAGAAATATTACCAAAACGATCTTCCAACTCCTCTTTTATTTCAGACAATTTCAATAAACTATCAATTTCATTTATTTTTTGATGAATTTCTATTTTTAAATCATTATCTTTAACATAATTATCATCAATATGCGTTTCAATATTTATAAGTGGTTTTTCATCTTGTTGTTCAAAATTATCATCTTTTATATTTTTTAATTTATTAACCTCTTCATTTAACATCTTTAAATATAAATCAATACCAATACTATCAATATAACCCGCTTGTTCACTTCCTAAAATATTTCCTGCTCCTCTAATAGATAAATCTCTAAGAGCGATACCAAAACCACTTCCTAATTCCGTAAACTCTTTAATAGCGTTTAATCTTTTTATAGCATTTTCATTTAAAACCTTTTCCTTTTTATAAGTTAAATATGCATAAGCAATTTTATCACTTCGTCCTACTCTTCCTCTTATTTGATACAACTGACTTAAACCAAACATATCTGCATCATTTATAATTAATGTATTAACATTAGCAATATCAATTCCAATTTCAATAATTGTAGTGCAAACTAATATATCATAATCCTTTTTTATAAAAGAAATCATTCTTTCTTCTATTTCTAATTTTGACATTTGACCATGAGCATAAGTTATTTTAGCTTCAGGGATTAGCCTTTGCAAATAAAAAACCTTTTCAATTATATTAGAAATTTTATTATAAAGAAAAAAAACTTGCCCATTACGCGCTAATTCTTTATAAATAGCTTCCTTAATTATAAAATCATCATATTCAAGAACATAAGTTTGAATTGGAAACCTATTTAAGGGTGGTGTTTCAATTAAAGATAAGCTTTTAATCCCGCTCAAAGATAATTGAAGAGTTCTTGGTATTGGCGTAGCTGATAAAACTAAAACATCCACATTAACTTTTAATTCTTTTAATCTTTCTTTATGAATAACACCAAATCGTTGTTCTTCGTCAATAATTAATAAGCCTAAATCTTTAAAATTTACATCATTACTAAGAAGACGATGTGTTCCAAAAACAATATCAATTATTCCTTCTTTTAATAATTTAAGTATTTCTAAAACCTTTTTTGCTGGTGTAAATCTATTTAATAACTCAATTCTAATTGGAAACTGAGAAAAACGATCTAAAGCATTATTATAATGTTGTAAAGATAAAATTGTTGTCGGGCATAAAAAGGCAACTTGCTTATTATCATTAACAGCCTTAAAAGCAGCCCGAAAAGCAACCTCCGTTTTTCCATATCCAACATCCCCACATAAAACCCTATCCATAGGCTGTAATAATTCCATATCATCCTTTATCTGTTTTATAGCATTTAATTGATCCTTTGTCTCTTGATAAAAAAACTTTTCTTCAAAAAGTTTTTGTTCATAACCATCTTTAGAAAAAGAAAACCCTTTTTTAGTTTCTCTTAATATAGATGTTTTTAATAATTTAGCGGCAATATCCTTTACCTTTTTATGAGCATTTATTTTAGCTCGTTGCCAACTAACACTGCCCAATGCATTGATTTTAGGAACAGAACCTTCAAAACTAGAATATTTAAAAAGAAAATCTATTTTTTCAACAGGAATATATAAATAATCTTCGTTTTTATATCTTATTTTTAAATAATCTTTCTTTTTTTCTTTTATTATTAACGTATCTAACCCTTCATAAATTCCAATTCCATGTATATTATGAACTACATAATCCCCAATAGTTAAATTTTTAAAATTTTTAATCTTTTTACTAAAACGAAAATGACTTTTATAAAAACCTTTTTTGTTTCTTATTCCAAATAATTCAAAAGAAGTTAAAACCACAAATTCTTCAAAAACAAAACCTTTATTTACCTTCTTTTTTATAAAATTAACAACTTTATGATAAATTTGTTTATCATTTGTATATAAAAATTTAATTTTTAAAATTCCTTCAAGTTTTTTAAAATCTTTTTCATTATCTAAATAAATTATAATTGTTTTTCCATTCGATAAGTAATCATTAATTATTTTATTAATAGAAAATATAGAATAATTAAAAGGCTCTATTTCTTTACTTTTATATTTAAAAGATTCATCCACATTCAAA
This sequence comes from Bacilli bacterium, assembly GCA_050948865.1. Taxonomy (GTDB): domain Bacteria; phylum Bacillota_I; class Bacilli_A; order RF39; family UBA660; genus SKGN01. The sequence continues at coordinate 216,029 of JBMNEQ010000001.1, read as the reverse complement.
ACGGAAAAGTCTTCTAAACCTTGAACAAAAATTTCTTTTTTATAAATAAGGTTTTGAAGTTTAAACATATAATTAGTTTTAATATTTTCTTGTTTTTTAATTTTATATTGATCTAATTGTTTTTGTAAATAAATATTATCTTTTTTTATTTTATTATAATCCTTATATATTATAATAGGATTATTACAATAATTTACAATATTATCTACTTCTTTATTATAATAAAAAAGATATTTTTGTTCCTTTGTAATTTGATTATTTAAATTAGATAAAAATTCAGTAAAAGGATAAATAATAATATCTTTTATTTTTCTTATGGAAAGTTGAGTATCAACATCAAAAAATCTTAAGGATTCAATTTCATTTCCCCAAAATTCAATCCGAAGAGGGAATTCCTCTCCAATTAAATAAACATCAATAATAAACCCTCTATCTCCAAATTCTCCTGTCTGAGAAACTAAACTTGTCCTTTTATATCCAACATCCATTAATTTTTCAATTAAATGTTCTTTGGATATTTTTAAACCCCTTTTTAGTCTTATTTTTTTATCTTGCCATATTATCCTAGAAGGTAAATATCGTAAAAAACCCATTAGATGTGTTACAACAATTTTTTTTGTTTTCGTTTTTGTTAAATTAATTAAAGTTTCTAATCTTGTTATTTCAAAATCAGAACTTACTGTTAAAACTTCGCTTATTAAAAAATCATCCATCGGAAACAAAAAAACTTTAATATTCTTATCAAGCAAAGATTGATAAATACTATTTGCTTCAAACAATGAACTAGTTACAACAACAATATCATCTTTTTCCTCTTCCAATAAATTTTGTAAATAAATACATAAAAGTTCATCAGTTAATCCCGATAAACTTATTTTATTTCCCTTATACTTATTAAATCTTGTTTTTATATATTGCATTTTATCCTTCCTGACAAGAAAACCATTTTAAATATTTTTTATTATATTTATTCATAACATCTTTTAGATCCATATTTATATAATCAAAAACCATTTTTTTAATTATTATTATATTTTTTTCAAGTTCTTCCCTTTCTTTTAGTGAAAACTTTTCTAAAACATATTTATGCGTTTCCATACTTTTATTATTAGATATACCAATTTTTAAACGAGTATAATTTTTAGTTTTTAGTGATCCCTCAACACTTTTCAGGCCATTATGGCCACCCGTCCCTCCTGATTTTTTTATTTTATAATATCCAATAGGTAAATCTAAATCATCATGAATAATCAAAATATCTGAAATGTTTATATTAAAATAATCAACAAAATCTTTAATTACCTCCCCAGATAAATTTATATATTTATATGGTTTTAAAAAGATTACTTGTTGATCTTTAATTAATAAAGAATTATATAAACCTCCAAACTTGGTTTTAAATTTAGTTATTTTCATATCTTTTAAAATTTCATCTATAACATAAAAACCTATATTATGACGTGTATTTTTATATAATAATCCAGGATTTCCTAAACCAACAATCAATTTCACCCTATCACTTCCTTATATGATATTTCTTGTAAAGATCCTTTTTAGAAACATTCCTTTTTTTCGCTACGTTCTTAACCGCTTCTTTTATACTATAACCACTATTAATATACATATCAACGTGTTCCAATAAATCTAAATCTTCTTCAATAAAATTGTTTTTCTTTCCCTCAATAATAACTACTATTTCTCCTTTAACATCCTTTACCTGTTCTTTAATCTCACTTATCTTTCCCCGATAAATTTCCTCATAAAACTTGGAAATCTCCCTAGTTATACAAATCTTCCTATTTCCTAAAATATTTAAAACTTCTTCTAAAGTTTTATAAATACGACGAGCAGTTTCATAAAAAATTATGGTATATTCATTATTTTTCATCATTTCCAATTCTTTTTTTCTTTTACTCATTTTACTATTTAAAAAACCATAAAAGACAAAAGGTTGAGTTTGAATATTTGATCCAACTAAAGCAGATATTAATGCCGAAGGACCAGGCAAAGAAACCACATTATAACCAGATTGCAAAACAAAGTTTACGCATTTATAACCCGGATCACATAAAAGAGGAGTTCCACCGTCAGAAACAAGAGCTATATTACAATTGTTTTTTAAATACTCTACCATTTTTATTTTAACTTGTTCTTCGTTATGCTCATAAGCAGATATTAATTTTTTCTTAATTTTCAGAAAATTAAATAACTTTATAGTTCTTCTAGTATCTTCAGCAAAAACAACCTCAACATTTTTTAAAACTTTTATAGCTCTTAAAGTAATATCTTCTAAATTACCAATAGGAGTTGGAACTAAATATAAAGTTGGCGAACCATCATAACTTTTTTGACTCATAATTTTTTTATTCCTTTTTTACTGTAATAATTTCTTGACCTTCTATTTCTACATCATATTTTTCTTTTAAAACATCAACATTAAGAACCACTCCTCGACCTTTTTTCGTTTCTATAATATCCCCTATTGAAGGCAAACCTTTTCTTATTTTTTTATATTCTTCATTTTCATACGAAAAACAACATAATAAACGCCCACATGCACCATTTATTTTATTAGGATTTAATGCTATATTTTGATTTTTAGCCATGTTAATAGAAATTATATCAAAATCATATAAAAATTTGGAACAACATAAAACTCGTCCGCAAGGACCAATTCCACCTATTTCTTTCGCTTTATCCCTTATTCCTACCTGCCTTAATTCAATTCTAGTTTTATATAAAGCAGCTAATTCCTTCACTAATTTTCTAAAATCAACCCTTTCATCAGCATAAAACCTAAACAATAATTGATTTTTATTTAAAGTATAACTAGCATCAATTAAGCTCATGGGTAACTTATGTCTTTTAATAAGTCTTTTACATTCTATAAAAGCTAAATTACTATCCTCCTCATTTTGTTGATTTTGTAAATAATCTTTTTTAGTTACTTCTCTTATAACTTTTCCTAAAGGAAATTTTAAAGATTTTTCACTAATCATTCTTTTTTCCGTAATAATTTTACCAATTTGCAAACCTCGATCAGTCTCAACAACTACATCTAAACCTTTCTCCATCATAATTTTTCCAGGCAAAAAATATTCTATACCTTTGTTTTTTCCTAAATTAATTCCAACAACTTCAATCATCTTTTTCCACCGCCTTTAAACTAAATACTAATTTATCAACAATCATTGACATATTTAAATTATATTTTATTTTTTCTTTTAGTAATAACACTTTTTTTATTTTTTTAATTAATACAATAAAATTATTTTTATTTTTAATTTCTTCAATAATACTTTTATATTCTTCAAAAAATTCAATTTCTTCTAACATTAAATATTTCAAAACATCCTTATAGAAAAAGATAATTACTTCTAAAGCCAAAAGAATATCGTCTTGATTTTGAATATAAGGATTCCAAAGTTCATTTAAACTTAATAAAACATCTTCCTTTACATTTTCATAAGTTTTTATAAAAGTTACAATTCCTATTATCTTTTCTAAAGTTTTTTCCATATTAACCTTATTTTTTAAATATTCATCATTTAATAATAAAAAATTTATATTTAACAATGCAATATTATCTTTTTCTATAAAAACTTGTTCCCTTTTATTTTTATTTAAATAAATTACCTGACACCTAGAAACTACAGTATCTAAAACATTATAAATGTTTGTAGTAATAAAGAAAGCAATTACATTCTCAACCGGTTCTTCTAAAAATTTAAGAATGCTATTAGCAGCATAAACGTTTAATTTTTCTGGTTCAAGAATTATATAAATCCTTTTATTTCCTTCTAACAATTTTAAGCTAAATTTTTCTCTTAATTCTGATATTTGTTCCTTCCTTATCCATAATCCCTCTGGTTTAATAATTTTTAATTCAGGAAAAACATCATTGTCAATACGATTACAAATATTACAATCTTTAAATTGACAACCTTTGTCAACAAAATTCTGTTTAGGACATATTAAAACCTTAGAAAAATCCACAGCTAATTGCTTACCAAATAAAATATTATCAGTTTGAATCATATAAGCGTGAATACTTTTCTTTTCCTTTACACTATTTTTAAAAATTTCATAAGCGACAGGTTGTCCTTCTTTATATTTTTCTAACATTTTTCCTTCCTTCATTTAGTAAATAAAAATTAAAATTAATGTTAAAAATGGAACAGCAATAATACCAAAAATAGTAATAATAATAATAGTATAAACATTAATGGGAATCATTATATTTAAAGGAACCAGAATAACATTATAAGCATAAAGAATAAATGTTGCTATAATTACCTTTTTAAAAAGGTTTACAATTTTTTTAAACATTTATGCTCACCTCTATAAATTTTATGAAATAAATTCTCTTTTATGAAATCTTTTTCCGATCATTTAGAGCAGTTTCAAGTGTTAAAGGATCTAAATAACTCATATCTGTCCCCATTGGTATTCCATGCGCTATTTTAGAAACAATTACCCTCATCCCTTCCAACATTTTTAATATGTATAAAGAGGTGGTTTCACCTTCTATTGTTGGCTTTAATGCAATTATTATTTCTTCAATTTTTTCTTCTTTAACTCTATTAAGTAAAGATTTTATATTTATATCAGTAGGATTAATTCCCTCAAAAGGAGAAATTAATCCACCTAAAACATGATAAACACCATTAAATAAACCATTTTTTTCAAATAAAAATACATTTCTAGAATCCTCAACAACACAGATAATTTTATTATTTCTAGTATTATCACTACAAATTTCACATATTTTATTTTCGGTAATATGGTTACACTTTGAGCATCTTTTTAGTTTTAAATTAACATCAAGCAAAGATTGAGCAAAAACCTCTATTTTTTTAGGTTCAAAATCTATTAAAGTAAAAACTAATCTTTCAGCAGTTTTTTCCCCTATGCCTGGCAAATCCTTAAAACTTAGCATTAATTTTTCAAAACTTTTTGGATATTTCATAAGCTTAAATTAACCCCGATAATCCTGAACCATATTTCCCCATTTTTGTTGCAATTTCTTTATCTACTTTATTCAACGCATCATTTACCGCAACTACAATCATATCTTCTAAAATTTCTTTGTCTTGGCCCTTTAAATCAATATTTTTATCAATTTTCAGTTTTAACAATTTCTTTTCCCCATTTACTTCAACCTCTATAAAAGATTTTTTTCCATAAAAAACTTTTTTATTTATTATTTCCTTTTCTTTCAAAACTTCCTCTTGCATTTTTTGTGCTTGTTTCATCATTGTTTGTAAATTCATATTTTCATCCTTTCATTTCAATAAAATTTTCTCCAAACATTTCAATTGCTTTTTGTGTCTCTTTACTAACATCACCCTTCTGCTTATTACGTTGTTTTTGCATTAATTCTAAAACCTCTTTTTCTTCTTTTAATTCAATTTTTTGGTTTTGTTCTTTCATATTAACATAATAAGATCTTAATTCAAACCACTCTTTTTCTTGAAGTGGAATTAATAAAATTTTTTTATTAAAAATTTTTGATACTACTTCTTCAACTTCTTCTATCCCTAATTCAATCTTTTTTAAAGTAGAAGAATAAACACAAGTGATTATTAACCTATCATTACATGCTGCTACTACTTTAGTATCTAGTAAAGATACAATTATTTTTTTATATTCATTATTAAACATATAATTTTTTAATTGCTCCCAATTTTTTAAAGCTTCATTTAAATATTTTCTTTTAGCTTTAGCTAAAATATTATTTATTAATATCTTTTTGTATTCTAAGTTTATTCCATTTTCTAATCCCTTTAATTTTTCTTCTCTTTTTATTTCTTTTTTTATTTGTATTTCCGACTGAATATCTTCTTTTAAAAACTTTTCAGTTTTTTCATCTACCATTTTTAAAAGCATTAATTCAAATATAACTTTTTGTTGTAAAGATTTTTTCATAATCTCTAGATCTTCCATAATATTAATTATAAAATTATATATTACTTTTTCAGAAAAAGAATCAACAAGTTTTTCATAAATTTCTAGATCTTCCTTCCATTCCTTTTCTATTATTTTTTTGTTTTTGGAATAAATTAATAAATTTCTTAACAAAAAAATTAATTTCTCAGTTATTTTTACAAAGTCTTTTCCTTTATCATCAAAATCTTCTATTTGTTTAAAAATACTTTTTAAATCAACGGAAATAATACTTTTTAATAACACAAAAATTTCCATTGTAGAAATTGTTCCCGATATTAAATAAATATCCTCCTTTTTTATTTCCTTAGAAGAAAAAAAACTACTTTGCTCCAGTAACCCAATAGCATCACGCATTCCTCCATCTGAAAGTCTTGCTATTTCAACTAAAGCTTCTTTAGTTATCAAAATTTTTTCATTTATTATTATTTCGTTTAATTTTTCTATTATTTTTTTCTCTGTTATTTTTTTGAAATTAAAAGTTAAACAACGCGAAATTATTGTTAAAGGTAATTTTTGTATTTCAGTAGTCGCTAATATAAAAATTATATGAGCAGGAGGCTCCTCCAATGTCTTTAATAACGCATTAAAGGCTCCGGGGGATAACATATGAACCTCGTCAATAATATATACCTTATATTTTGAAATGGAAGGACTTAAATTAATTTTGCTTTTTAATTCTCTAATTTCATCAACTTTATTATTAGAAGCAGCATCAATTTCAATTACATCAGGATTTTTTTCAGTATTAATACCCTCACAAATAGGACAAACATTGCATATTTCACCATTCGTTAAATTAGGACAATTAACATATTTAGCAAATAATCTAGCTACACTTGTTTTCCCTGTTCCCCTTGTCCCCATAAAAAGATAAGCATGAGAAATCTTTTTTTGATTAATTATTCCTTTTAAAACTTTAATAATACTATCCTGACCTACAATATCATCAAAAGAAATAGGCCTATATTTTCTATATAAAGCTTTATATGCCATAAAATCACCTTCTCATTTTTATACTTTATTATATCATTTATCTGTTATTTTTAAAAAAATCTTTTAACATTTTAGTAATACTTATTTCTAATTCGCTATCTGCTGCCTTCTTTAAAAAATCATAAAAATAAACCTTATCTTTTCTATCTCTTTCCACTACATATATAATTTTATCTATTCTAGCTTCTAATGCTGCCCCAATGCACATAAGGCAAGGCTCCAAGGTGACAAAAAGTGTGCACCCTTGCAATCGCCAATCCCCTAACTTTCTAGTTGCTTTCTTTATAGCTATAATTTCAGCATGTGCCGTGGGATCATTTGTTTTTTCTTTTTTATTATAAGCCTTTGCTATTATCTTGTTATTACTTACTATTACAGCACCCACAGGCACTTCATTCAACTTAAAAGCTTTTTTAGCTTCATTAAAAGCTGTAAAAATATATTTTCTTTCCATAAAATTCCTCATCACTTTCAAAAAAATGGTGTACACAAAAATTAATTGTTAAGGCTGCTACTTTCCAGTCCTGACCTAATTCCAAATATTTTTGTTACACCATAAACAGTATATCTTTTAAAATTTTATTAATCAACTAAATATGAAAAAAACAAAAATATTAGAGTGATTAACTTATGATAATGTCTTAAGTGTTATCTTTTGATTATGTCTCAAAAGTAATTTATAATATATCACTGAGGTGATATGAATGAGAAAGGAACAATTAAGAATGAATGAACAAAAGAAATATGAAATTATTAAAAAGTTAGTAGAACAAGGAGGAAGCAAAAATCGGGTTGCATTACAACTATCTTTATCTAGAAGACAAATTGATCGTCTTTTAATTATTTATAAAAAAAGAGGTAAATCTGGTTTTATACATGGCAATCGAAATAAGAAACCCAGTATAGCACACGATAAATCTCTTTCTGATGATATTGTACTACTTTATACTATTAAATATCAAGGTTTTAATTTTAATCATTTTAAAGAATATCTTGAAGAAGTTGAAAACATAAAGGTCTCTTATAATTTTATTTATAATACTTTAAATAAGGCAGGTATTTTATCGCCTAGGGCTCGTAAAAGAACTAGAAAGGAATATAGAAAACAACAATTGTTAAAAGAAAAATTACTGACTGGTAAAACTGAAGAAGAAGTAGAAGTTATTGTTAATAATGAGATAGCAATTGAGGATTCTCACCCAAGGCAAGAAAAACCAAAATACTTCGGAGAAATTATTGAACAAGACGGTTCAATACACCAATGGTTTGGGGATTTTAAAACATGTCTTCATCTAGCTGTAGATAAAGCAACAAACACAGTTGTCGGCGGTTATTTTGACTATCAGGAAACTTTAAAGGGTTATTATCAAACCAAATATCAAATCCTAAAAGGTTATGGCATTCCTTATAGTTTTAAAACAGATAATAGAACTGTATTCAATTATAACAAATTAAACCCTGATAAAAAAACATCTGAAAATGATATCCTTACCCAGTATGGTTATTCATGTAAACAACTAGGTATTGATTTAAAAACAAGTAGTGTTCCTGAAGCAAAACCAATTATTGAACGTACTAACGGTACATTTCAAGGAAGACTAATTAATGAGTTAAAATTAAACGGAATACACACACTTGAAAAAGCTAATGAATATTTAATAAATGTTTTTATTCCTAAATATAATAAACGCTTTGCTATGGATTATAAGAAGTTTCCAAGTGCATTTGAAAAATCACCTAGTGAAGAAAAAATAAATTATACTTTAGCAGTTTTATCAACAAGAATAATAGATAGAGGTAATTCCATTAAATATAAAAACAAGTATTATTTACCTTATTTTAATAATGAGTTAAAATGCTTCAGGCCTAAAACTAAAGCATTAGTTATTGAAGCATTTAATGGTGATTTAGTGGTGAGTATAGACGAAAAAATTTATGAGTTAAGAGAACTGTCCAGAAATAAAAGGTTTTCAAAAGAACTTGATCTACCTCAGGAAGAAATAAAAAAGGAAAAATATGTGCCCCCTATGAGTCATCCTTGGAAAAGAGCTTCTTTTGAGAAACAAATGAAAAAATCTCATAAAGAAAAGGTTTATGCATAAACGAGTTTTATGCCGAGATAATCCATCAATTTAGGAGATAATATCCGTAATGTTTCAGGCAATCAAATTAAAAATTTGATTGCCATCTAACTAAAGGATATTATCTAGATTCCTGAATTGATGGAGGAATTGGAATAAATTTTCCAAACTATTTTTTTTATCTAATGTGAGACATTTTCAAAAGTTATTGACACTAAATATGAAAAAAACAAAAATATTATCCTATATATCCTATTTTTTAAATTCCTCTCTCCTGCATACATCGACAACCTTTTATTTCCCGGGAAATATTTTATCCTATGTTTCACGTGGAACATTGTTTTAAACTTTAAAATAAATTATTAAAAATTCTTTATTCTCCTCCACCTTTTTTATTAAATGCTGCAACAACCGTTTGTTTTTCTTTTAAATTTATTAATTTTACCCCTTGCGTAATACTTTTCATCAAAGAAATTTGCTCAACTGGTATCTTAATTAAAATTCAATTTTTGTTATTAACGTTAAATCTTCATTTTTTTCTACTATTTTAAAAAAAATAATTTTTCTGTTTTTATTTAAGTTAAAAAATACATTATAAATTAGGTTTTTCGTTATATATCAACAACTTTTTATTTCCCAGGAAATATTTTACCCTATATTTCACGTGGAACATTGTTTTAAACTTTAGATTTAAAACATTACTAAAAAAACAAAATGTTTATATTTTTTTAACTTTTTTTATTTTTAATTAAGTTTAAAAATACATTATAAATTTGGTTTTCGTTATATATCAATAGCTTTTTATTTCCCGGGAAATATTTTACCTATGTTTCACGTGAAACATTGTTTTAAACTTTAGAATAAATTATTAAAAATTCTTTATTTCTCTCCACCTTTTTTATTAAATGCTGCAACAACCGTTTGTTTTTCTTTTAAATTTATTAATTTCACCCCTTGTGTAATTCTTTTCATCAAAGAAATTTGCTCAACTGGTATCTTAATTAAAATTCAATTTTTGTTATTAACGTTAAATCTTCATTTTCTTCTACTATTTTAAAAGAAATAATTTTTTCTGTTTTTATTTAAGTTTAAAAATACATTATAAATCTGGTTTTCGTTATATATCAATAGCTTTTTATTTCCCGGGAAATATTTTATCCTACGTTTCACGTGGAACATTGTTTTAAACTTTAGATTTAAAACATTACTAAAAAAACAAAATATTTATATTTTTTTAACTTTTTTTATTTTTAATTAAGTTTAAAAATACATTATAAATTTGGTTTTTCGTTATATATCAACAACTTTTTATTTCCCGGGAAATATTTTACCTATGTTTCACGTGGAACATTGTTTTAAACTTTAGAATAAATTATTAAAAATTCTTTATTTCTCTCCACCTTTTTTATTAAATGCTGCAACAACCGTTTGTTTTTCTTTTAAATTTATTAATTTCACCCCTTGTGTAATTCTTTTCATCAAAGAAATTTGCTCAACTGGTATCTTAATTAAAATTCAATTTTTGTTATTAACGTTAAATCTTCATTTTCTTCTACTATTTTAAAAGAAATAATTTTTCTGTTTTTATTTAAGTTTAAAAATACATTATAAATCTGGTTTTCGTTATATATCAATAGCTTTTTATTTCCCGGGAAATATTTTATCCTATGTTTCACGTGGAACATTGTTTTAAACTTTAAATTTAAAACATTTCTAAAAAAACAAAATATTTATATTTTTTTAACTTTTTTTATTTTTAATTAAGTTAAAAAATACATTATAAATTAGGTTTTTCGTTATATATCAACAACTTTTTATTTCCCGGGAAATATTTTACCTATGTTTCACGTGGAACATTGTTTTAAACTTTAAATTTAAAACATTACTAAAAAAACAAAACAATTATATTTTTTACCTTTCTTCGTTTTTAGTTAAGTCAAAAAATACATTATAAATTAGGTTTTCGTTATATATCAACAACCTTTTATTTCCCGGAAAATATTTTAACCTATGTTTCACGTGGAACATTGTTTTAAACTTTAAAATAAATTATTAAAATTTCTTTATTCTCCTCCACCTTTTATATTAAAAGCTGCAACAACCGTTTGATTTTCTTTTAAATTTATTAATTTTACCCCTTGCGTAATTCTTTTCATCAAAGAAATTTGCTCAACTAGTATCTTAATTAAAATTCAATTTTTGTTATTAACGTTAAATCTTCATTTTTTTCTACTATTTTAAAAGAAATAATTTTTTTATTTTTAATTAAGTTAAAAAATACATTATAAATTAGGTTTTTCGTTATATATCAACAACTTTTTATTTCCCGGGAAATATTTTACCTATGTTTCACGTGGAACATTGTTTTAAACTTTAGAATAAATTATTAAAAATTCTTTATTTCTCTCCACCTTTTTTATTAAATGCTGCAACAACCGTTTGTTTTTCTTTTAAATTTATTAATTTCACCCCTTGTGTAATTCTTTTCATCAAAGAAATTTGCTCAACTGGTATCTTAATTAAAATTCAATTTTTGTTATTAACGTTAAATCTTCATTTTCTTCTATTATTTTAAAAGAAATAATTTTTCTGTTTTTATTTAAGTTTAAAAATATATTATAAATCTGGTTTTCGTTATATATCAATAGCTTTTTATTTCCCGGGAAATATTTTACCCTATGTTTCACGTGGAACATTGTTTTAAACTTTAGATTTAAAACATTACTAAAAACACAAAATATTTATATTTTTTTAACTTTTTTTATTTTTAATTAAGTTAAAAAATACATTATAAATTAGGTTTTTCGTTATATATCAACAACTTTTTATTTCCCGGGAAATATTTTACCCTATGTTTCACGTGGAACATTGTTTTAAACTTTAGAATAAATTATTAAAAATTCTTTATTCTCTTCCCCCTTTTATATTAAATGCTGCAACAACCGTTTGTTTTTCTTTTAAATTTATTAATTTCACCCCTTGTGTAATTCTTTTCATCAAAGAAACTTGCTCAACTGGTATCTTAATTAAAATTCCATTATTTGTTATTAACATTAAATCTTCATTTTCTTCTACTATTTTAAAAGAAATAATTTTTCCATTTTTCTTAGTGGTTTTTATTGTTTTTACACCTTTACCACCACGATTAATTTGGCGATATTCATTAACTTTAGTTCTTTTGCCATATCCATTCTCAGTTATTACTAAAACATCTTTATTTAAATTTACAATTTCTACTCCTATACAAGAATTATTATCTAAATCAATTCCTTTAACCCCGCGAGCTTTTCTACCCATTATTCTTACATCATTTTCTGAAAATCTAATCATTCTTCCGTGAGAAGAAGCCAACATAACATCTTCTTTCCCTGATGTTTTTCTTACACCTATTAATTCATCATTTTTATCTAAACTAACAACAATTTTGCCTGTTTTTCTTACATTATTTAATTCTGATATTAAAATCCTTTTAACATAACCTTTTTTAGTAGCAAATAGTAAATATTCTTTTTCTATTTCTTTATTTAAAGATAAAACTGAATTAATCAATTCGTCTTTTTCAATATGTAATAAATTAATAATTGGAATTCCTTTAGCTTGACGTCCATATTCTGGCACCTCATATCCTTTTAATCTATATACTTTCCCTTTATTTGAAAAAAATAAAATATGATCATGCGTTGATAAATGAAGAAAATGTTCAACTCCATCTTCTTCGTTTAAAGAAATTCCTCTTATTCCAACTCCACCTTTATTTTGAATTTTATATATATCAAAAGAAGTTCTCTTTATATATCCTTTATTAGTCATAGTAATAATTATATCTTCTTTTGGTATTAAGTCTTCATTTTCAATATAATCTATAGATGTTAGATCTATTTTAGTTCTTCTAATATCTTTATATTTTTCTTTTATTTCTAATAATTCTTCTTTAATCAAACTTAATATTTTTTTATCGTCTTTTAATAATTCTTTTAAATCTTGTATCAAATTTCTTGTTTCTAATAATTCCTGCTCTATTTTTCCCCTTTCTAAAGCAGTAAGACGTCTAAGTTTCATTTCTAAAATGGTTTCTGCTTGAATATTAGTTAAATTAAATTTTTCTAACAATTTAGCAACTGCCTTTTTTTCATCAGCTGCTTCTTTTATTATTTTTATTACTTCATCAATATTTTCAAGAGCAATTTTAAATCCTTCCAATATATGTACTCTGTTTTCTGCCTTTTCTAAATCAAATTTACTTCTTCTAATTATAATAATTTTTTGATAATCAACATAATTTTTTATTACTTCCTTCAAAGTTAAAACTCTAGGTTGTCCATCAACTAAAGCTAATAAATTTATTCCAAAAGATGTTTGAATATTAGTATTTTTATAAAGATTGTTCAAAACAACATTAGCATTAGCTTCCCTTTTTATTTCAATTACAATTTTTATACCATTACGATTCGATTCATCCCTTAAATCAGAAATTCCTTCTATTACCTTTTCTCTTGCTAATTCAGCAATCCTTGTAATTAATGTTGATTTATTTAATTGAAATGGTATTTCTGTAATTACAATTCTTTCTTTATTATTTAACGTTTCAATTTCAGCTTTACCTCTTATAACTACTATACCTTTCCCCGTTTCATAAGCTTCACTTATTCCACTATTGCCTAAAATTAATCCTCCAGTTGGGAAATCAGGTCCCTTTATAAAGGTCATCAGTTCTTTTATTGAAATATCACAATTATTTATGAAAGCTATTACTCCATCAATAACCTCACTTAAATTATGAGGGGGAATATTTGTCGCCATTCCTACTGCAATTCCCGTTGTTCCATTTACTAATATATTAGGAAAACGGCTAGGTAAGACTTGAGGTTCTTTTTCCTCACCATCATAATTAGGAATAAAATCAACGGTATTCTTATTTATATCGCGCAACAATTCAGCAGATATTTTAGCCATTCGTGCTTCTGTATAACGCATTGCCGCAGCTGAATCTCCATCTATAGATCCAAAATTACCATGCCCATCAACTAATGGATAGCGATAAGAAAAATCCTGAGACATACGAACCATACTATCATATACAGCTGTATCACCATGAGGATGATATTTACCAATAACATCCCCCACTATTCTAGCTGACTTTTTATAAGGTTTATCATTAGTTATCCCTAAATCACTCATAGCAAACAAAATACGACGGTGGACAGGTTTAAGCCCATCGCGTACATCAGGTAAAGCCCTTGAAACTATTACACTCATAGCATAATCTAAAAATGATTTTTTCATTTCTTGGGATATTTTTACATCTATTAAATTTTCTGTCATCTTAAATTCACCTCTTCTATTACACATCTAAATTTTGAACATATTTAGCATTTTGTTCAATAAACTCTCGGCGGGGGGCAATTTCAATTCCCATTAATGTTTCAAAAGTTTCATCAGCCTTCATTGCATCTTCTATTGTAACTCTTAACAATGTTCTTTTTTTTATATTCATTGTTGTTTCCCATAATTGATCAGCATTCATTTCACCTAAACCTTTATAACGTTGAAGTTCTATCTTAATATTCTTATTTAAGTTTAGTAAATATTCTTCCTTTTCTAAATCACTGTAAGCGTAATATTCTTCTTTTCCTTGTTTAATTTTATATAAAGGTGGTTGAGCTATATAAACAAAACCCTTTTCAATTAAAGGACGCATATATCTATAAAAAAAAGTTAACATTAAAGCTCTTATATGAGCGCCATCAACATCAGCATCTGTCATAATTATTATTTTATGATATCTTAATTTACTTAAATCAAAGTCTTCTCCAATACCTGTTCCAAATGCTGTAATCATAGAACGAATTTCATTATTTGCAAAAATCTTATCAATTCTTGATTTTTCTACATTAATAATCTTTCCTCTTAAAGGTAATATTGCTTGTGTTTTACTGTCCCTTCCTTGTTTTGCTGAACCACCAGCTGAATCTCCTTCTACTATATATATTTCTGAAATGGTTGCATCTTTTGAAGAACAATCTGCTAACTTTCCTGGTAGTGATGAAATTTCCAGCGCATTTTTTCTTCTTGTCAATTCTCGAGCCTTTTTTGCTGCTACTCGTGCTTGTAAAGCACTTATCCCTTTTTCTATAATAGTTTTAGCTTCATTAGGATTTTCCAATAAAAATCTTTCAAATTCTTTTGCGAAAATGTTATCTGCTATTTTTCTTACCTCAACATTTCCTAATTTTGTTTTAGTTTGTCCTTCAAATTGGGGATTAGGATGTTTAAGGGATATAATCATTGTTAAACCCTCTCTGACATCTTCTCCAATTAAAGTATCCTCAGAACTTTTTATAAAATTATTATTTTTAGCATAATTATTTATTATTCTTGTTAAAGCTCTTTTTACCCCTTCATCATGTGTCCCACCTTCAGTAGTAGTAATATTATTTACAAAAGAATATATATTTTCAGTATAAGAACTATTATATTGAAAAGCAACCTCTAAACTTATATCATTTTCTGTTCCTTCAAAATATAAAATTTTATTATGAAGAATATTTTTGTTTTTATTTAATAATTCAATATATTCTATTATTCCTCCCATATATAAAAACTCATCTTTTTTCCCTGGATTCCTTTTATCATCAAGTATAAAACGCAATCCTTTTTCTAAAAAAGCTAATTCCCTAATTCTTTTTTTTAATATTTCATAATCAAATTCAATTGTTTCAGTAAAAACTTTTGGATTTGGTTTAAATGTTATTGTCGTTCCTGTCCTATTTTTAGAACATTCTCCTATAATTTTTAAATCAGAAATAGGATTTCCACCTTTTTCAAATCGTTGAAAATAAACTTTTTCATTTTTATAAATTTTTACTTCAAGATAACTACTTAAAGCGTTTACAACAGCTGCACCAACTCCATGTAACCCTCCAGATACCTTATAACCCTTTCCTCCAAATTTTCCACCAGCATGAAGAGTAGTAAGAATCGTTTCAACCGCAGGTCTTCCTGTTTTTTCATGTTTATCGACGGGAATTCCCCTTCCATCATCTTTTACCGTAATAGCATTGTTAGATTCTATAATTATTTCTATATCATCACAATAACCAGCTAAAGCTTCATCAACTGCATTATCTACAATCTCCCAAACCAAATGATGTAATCCTTTTGCGCCGGTTGATCCAATAAATAATCCTGGACGTTTTTTTACTGCTTCTAAACCTTCTAAAACCTGAATATCAGAAGAATCATATTTAAACTTTTCCATTTATTCACTACTCCTTTTATAAATTTTTCCTTCTTCTATATAAAAAATATTAAAATCCTTTATTATTTTTTTATCTAAATTATCTATATCAGTTGTTGTAATAATAACTTGATTATTTTTATTTAAAATTTCTAAAATTATATTTTTCTTAAAATTATCTAATTCACTAAAAACATCATCTAATAATAAAAGAGGACTCTCCTTTTTTTCTTCACTTATAATTTCAAATATTGCTATTTTAAAACACAACATAACTATTCTCTGTTGACCTTGCGAACCGTAATTTTTTATATTTTTATTATCTATATAAAAACAAAAATCATCGCGATGAGGTCCAAATAAAGTTTGCGATAATAATATTTCTTTTGTTATATTATTATTTATTTTATTTATTAATTCCCTTTTCATTATAGTAATATCTTTATTAATTGGAAAAGAAGAAATATATTTAATTTCAATTTTTGAATTTTTACAAAATTGATTATAAACTTTTTGTAATTTTATATTTACTTGTTTTATAAATTGTTTTCTATAACTATATATTTCTAATCCTTTATTTATTAATTGATCTGTTATTATAGATAAATATCTTTTATCATATTGTTTAAAATTAATTTGTTTTAAATACTCATTTCTATTTTTTAAAATTTTATTATATTCAGATAATTTTATTAAATATCTTTTATCTAATTGTCCTATTTCAACATTTATTGTTCTTCTTCTTAAACCAGGTTGCCCTTTTATAAAATCTAGATCGTTCGGGCTAAAAATAACAACACTAAATCTTGAAATATATTCACTTATTTTTAATTTTAATTTATTATTAACTATTATTTTTTTTCCTACATCACTTACTAAAACCTTTATTTCATCTGTTATATTATTTGATTTTAATTTAAAAATTCCTTTAATATAAAAAAATCTTTTACCATCTTTTATCAAATCTTTATCATTAAATGTTCGAAAAGATTTAGTAATAATTAAATAATAAATACTTTCTAATAAATTTGTTTTTCCTTGGGCATTATTTCCTATAAAAAAATTAATTTTCTCATTTAATTTTAAATTTAAATCTTCATAATTTCGAAAATGTTTTAATTCAATTTCTTTTAAAATCATTTTTTCTTATTTTAACGCCCATATAATCACCTTTACTGTTTTATATATACACTACCTCATATACCTACATTATATCACACTAAAGAAGTTTTTTAATGCTTAAATGCATTTTATCTTATTTTCCTAAACAAAATTGTTGAAAAATTTCGTTTAGTAATTCATCATTATAATTTTCTCCTATAATTTCTCCTAATAAATTAAATATTTCTTTTAAATCTATTTCAATCATATCAACAGGCATTTCTTTTTGAATAGCTTCTTCTATTTCTTGAATTACCCTTAATACTTTTTTAACTAAAGAAATTTGACGTGCATTCGAGAGATAAGTTAAATCTTTTTGTTCTAATAAATCTAAATTGAACATTTCTTTTATTTTATTTTTTAATAAAAGCAAACCATTTTCTTTTATTGTATTTCCTTCAACCACTATTTTGTTTGTTAATTTAGATCTATCAATTTTTTTATTTAAATCGTTTTTATTTATAAAAACTATACTTCTTTTATTTTCTATAAGATTCAATAAAGATAAATCTTTTTTAGTTAAAACTTTATTATTATCAAAAACTACAATTATTAGTTCAGCTTCTTCAATTAATTTAAGACTTTTTTCTACACCTTTTTTTTCAATTATATTATTAGTTTCCCTAATTCCAGCAGTATCAATAATATTTAATAAAATTCCCCCTATATTTATTTCTCCTTCAACTATATCCCTGGTTGTTCCTTCTATATTGGTTACAATTGCTTTTTCTTCTCCTATTAATTTATTTAAAATACTGCTTTTTCCTACATTGGGTCTTCCTATTATTACAGTTTTTATTCCTTCCTTTATAATTTTACTATTTTCTGATTCTTTTAAAATCAAATTAATTTTTTTATTAAATTTATTTATTTTTTGTTTTAATATTTTATTAGTAAAAATTAAAGCATCTTCATATTCAGGATAATCAATATTAACTTCAATATTAGCTATAATCTCTAAAATTTCTTTCCTTAAATGTTTTATTAATAAAGATAAATTTCCTTCCACTTGATTTAAAGCAAGTTTTCTTGCTTTATTTGTTTTAGAATTTATTAAATCCATTACTCCTTCTGCTTCTACTAAATCTATTCTTCCATTCAATAAAGCTCTTTTAGTAAACTCCCCAGGTTCAGCTAAACGAGCTCCATTATTTAAAACTAATTCTAAAACCTTATTTGTAGTAGAAATACCTCCATGACAATTTATTTCTACTATATCTTCCTTAGTATAAGTTTTTGGATTTTTCATAACACTCACTAAAACTTGATCTATTAATTCATCATTTTCATAAATATATCCATAATGAATTGTATGACTTTTTACTTTTGTTAAATCTTTATTTTTAAAAATCTTATTTACAATTTCGATTGATTTATTCCCACTAACCCTTATAATTGAAATAGCTCCTTTTCCAAGAGCAGTAGAAATAGCTACAATTGTATCTTCCATAAAACTAACAATCCTTTCCTTTTTTTATTTTAATATTAAAAAACCCCTAAAAAGGAGTTTTATTTTTTTAATTTTAAAATAACATACCTATTAGGTTCTTCACCTTCACTAATGGTTATTATCTTATCATTATCAGCTAATACTTCATGAATAGTTTTTCTTTCATATGCTTTCATAGCATTTAATTTAATTTCCATTTCATTTTCTATAACTTCACTCGCTTTTTTAAAAGCTAATCTTTTTAAATATCTCTTTTGATTACTTTTATAATTTTGAACATCTAATATCAAATTACATCGAAAACCAGTATTATTAATAATACAACTTCTTAAAATTTGTTGAAGGGAATCTAAAGTCCTACCATTTTTTCCAATTAATATTCCATTATTATTAGAAAACATATTTATTTTAATATAATTATCTCGCTTTTGATGTTCTAACTCCAATTTTAAACCCATTTTTTCCATTATTTCAATAAGAAACCTTTTACTAAAATTTATTACATCATCCAATTTTAAAACTTCAACTTTTATTCTTTTAATTTTAAATAAATTATTCGTTACTTTTTCAGTTGTTTTTATTAATAAATCTTCCTTTTTAACATTTAATTCATTATTTATTTTTTGTTTTAACTCTTCTTCGTTTTTAACTTCAAAAACATATACTTTCATTTTTATCCGCTCCTTTTTACCATTAAATTTTGAATAATTGTAAATAAACTAGAAGTTATCCAATAAATACTAATTGCTGTTGAAAGTGTAAATGAAGCTATCGTAATAAAAACCAACATTATTTTTGTCATAAATTCCATTTGTTTTTGAGCATCTGTATTAATAGAGGCTGTTTTATTATATTTAAAAGATAAATGAGTAATAAAAACTAAAATAATAATTAAAAATAAATAATAAAATTGTCCATTTTTTATAGCAATAAAAGGAGTTGTTCCTAATTGAAAAATCCATAAATTAGATTCAAATATAACTGGAGTTCTATTAATTGTTTCTAAAAAAGCTAAAAAAATGGGTAATTGAATAAAAGCAAACAAACAGCCCGATAAAGGATTAATCCCCTTTTTTTTATAAACCATTAAAATTTCCTGACTTTTTTTCAACATTTCTTCTTGATCTGTTTTATTTTTATATTTCTTTTCTATTAAATCTAATTCAGGTTGAGCTTCTTTTATTTTTTCAGATTGCAAAGCAGTTCCTTTAGTCGCAGGATATAAAACCAAACGTATAAAAAAAGTAACAATAATTAAAGCAACACCATAATTATTAAAAAGATTACCTATTTTTATAATAAAACTTGTAAGTGGTCTAATAAATAAAGTTGTCCATAAACCCTCATATTCTTTATTATAAATTTTAAATTCTTTACACTCAGGTAATTTTTCAATATCTATTTTATTTTCTTTATATATTTTAGTAATTTTTTTATCCTTAGGCTTACATAAAATATTTTCTGTTATGTTTTGGCCAGTAATAGGATAAATAATAGATTTATTTTTTTCATCCTTTAAAATTTTAGTACAACCATTTAAAAATAAAACAATTATTAAAATTACTATTAAATTTCTTTTATTTTTCATTATTAAAAACTCCTTGTTTTTTAATTTTTTTAAAGAAAAAAATTAATTCTTTTTTTATTTTATAATAATCCATTTCAAGAATATTACTGTTTACAATTATAACACAATCAATATTATTAAAAAACTTAATATTATTAGAAATAATATTTTTAATAATTCTTTTAATTTTATTTCTTTTAACTGCTATACCAATTTTTTTAGGAATTGAAATACCAAATCTACTATAACCTAACTTATTTTCATTAATAAAAAAAGAAAAAAAAGAGTTACTATATTTATTACCATTTTTTATTAAATTTTTAAAATCATAACTTTTTTTTATTATATATTTTTTTTTCATTTAAACACCTAATCTAAACTAGAAAAACATTTTAAATTATAAACCATTTTAATTAATATTCTAGTTATTTTTATAATAATTTTTTTAAAAACAAAAAAATTTTATCTAATTAAATTAACTTTGATTCATTATAATAATTAACATCTAAAAAGTCAATTTTTTCAAATGTTAATAATTTGTTTAAAAAACCTTTATAAAATATATATATATAAAGTTATTAACATTATAATAAATAATAATCCACTTTTTCATTTCCTTTTTTAAAAAAATGTTAATAACTGATTATTTATTTATATTAATTGAATTTTTGTGTTAATAACTCAGTTAATAATTCTTTTTATAAAACAAATAATCTTTTTTTCTTTAATTTTCCCTAATAATACTGTAAAATGGATATTAGAAAACAAATAATTAGGAAGGGATAAAATGAATCAAGAAAATATTTGGAAAACTTTTTTAAAAAATATAAAAACAAAAATTGCTCCCTTATCTTTTGATACTTGGTTTAAAGAAACTAAATTACATAATATAGAAGAAGGAAAAATTATTATTATTGTTCCTATGAATGTCCATAAAAAACATTTAAATGATAATTATTTAGATTTAATTATTGAAACTTTAAATGAAGTTACAGGAACTAATTTTGAAATAGAATTTATTTTAAACGAGGAAATAGAAAAACAAATCAAAAATAATATATTAGAAAAAGGAGTTCCTTATAATAATCCAAAAAAAGCTAATTTAAATAATAATTATTCTTTTGATAATTTTATAGTTGGGGAAAGTAATTTTTTTGCCCATGCAGCAGCAGTTTCAGTTGCAGAAAATCCAGGAAAATCTTATAATCCTTTATTTATTTATGGAAATAGTGGTTTAGGAAAAACACATCTAATGCAGGCGATAGGAAATTATATAATAAAAAACACCAATAAAAAAGTTTTATATGTAACTAGCGAAAATTTTATTTCAGATTTTCTTAATCTTAATAAAAAGGATAAAGATGGTACTAATTTTGAATATATAGATTATTTTAAAAATAAATATAGGAATATTGATATTCTGATTATTGATGATATTCAATTTCTAAGTGGTGCTCCCGCCACTCAACAAGAATTTTTTCATACATTTAATGATTTATATAATGAAAACAAACAAATTATTATTTCTGCTGATCGTTCGCCTAATGATTTAAAATTACTCGAAAACAGATTAATAACAAGATTTAATTGGGGGTTAAAAGTTAATATTTTTCCTCCAGATTATCAATTAAGATTAGATATTTTAAAAAGAAAAATTACTAATATGAAATTTGGAAAACCTTTTAACAAGGAAGTTTTAGAATATATAGCTAATAATTTTCAATCCGATATTCGCCAATTAGAAGGAGCTTTAACAAGAATTTTCGCTTATGCGACCATGTTTAATGTTGAAGAAATTAATTTAAATACTGCGGTTGAAAGTTTAAAAGATTACATCAATACTTCACAAATAATTAAAAATGATATTGATAAAATTAAAAAAATAGTTGCTGAATTTTATAAAATTAAAATAGATGATCTAAATTCTAAAAGAAGAACATCAAATATTGCTTATCCAAGACAAGTAGCTATGTATTTAGCACGCACGCTTACAAATGAATCATATTTAAGGATAGGAATGGAATTTGGGGGAAAAAATCATGCTACTGTCATCCATGCTTTTGATAAAATTAGTAAAGAATTAAAAGAAAATTTAATTTTTAAAAAAACAATGGAAAAATTAATTGAACAAATTAAATGTTAATAATACAAATATATTAACTTCTATATTAACATCAATAAATAACATTTTTTGCAAATAATAAAACAAAAAATTAAATTATAAACTCTATTAACATTAAAAATAAAAATATAATATAATAAATAAAAAGGAGTATTTTATGAAATTTAAAATTAAACAAGATATTTTACTAAAAAATTTAAATTACATTTCTAAAGCTTTAACAACTAAAAATATTATTCCTATATTAAACGGAATAAAATTCGAAATTAATAAAAAAGAATTAATAATGATTGGTAGTAATGATAATATTATTATTCAAAGTAAAATTCCTTTAAATAAATTAGAAGAAATTACTCAAGAAGGAAGTATTATAATTCCCGGAATATATATTTTAGAAATAATAAAAAAATTACCAAATAATATTATTGAAATTGAAACAGATGGAACAAAAATAATTATTAAGACAAAAAACTCTAAATATACACTTAATGGAATTAATATTTCAGAATATCCAGATTATAATTTTAATCTTATAAAAAATCCTATAATAATTAAACAAAATGATTTTAAAGATTTAATAACTAAAACAGTTTTTGCTATTTCTCAACAAGAAGCTCGTCCATTATTAACAGGAATTAATTTTAAAATGGAAAATGAAAAATTAACAGTTTTAGCTACTGATTCTTATAGATTAGCTCAAAAAACATTAATTTTAAATAATAAAAATAATCAAATTATTGATATTGTTATTCCGGGAAAAAATTTAATTGAACTAACTAAAATTTTAAATGATGATCAAGAAAATTTAGAACTACATTTATCTAATAATAATATTTTATTTAAATTTAGTAATATAATATTTCAATCTAGATTATTAAATGGAACTTATCCTCATGTTTCTAATCAAATTCCTCAAGATTTTTCTATAGAAATAGAAGTAATAGGTAATGAGTTATATAATATTATTGATCGAGCTTCTTTATTAACTGAAAACGAAAAAAATACTCTTCATTTAGAAATTAATAATGATAATTTAATTATAACTTCTGATGCTTTAGAAGTTGGAAAAGTAGAAGAAAGAATGAAAATTATTAATAAAAATAAAAAAAATATAAAACTATCTTTTAATTCTAAATTTATGATGGATGCTTTAAAAAGTTTAACAACTGAAAAAATATTAATCCTCTTAAATCAAGAAAAACCACCTATCATTTTAAAAGAAATTAATAATAATGATATACTTCAATTAATTTTACCTATAAAAACTTTTTAAATAAATATTAAGAGGGGGAAAAATATGTACGATATAATAGTAGTTGGTGCTGGTCATGCTGGATGTGAAGCAGCTTTAGCAGCTGCAAAAAAGAAAAAAAATACTTTACTTTTGACTAGTAATTTGAATAATATTTGTAATTTATCATGTAATCCTTCTATTGGGGGAAGTGCTAAAGGAATTGTTGTAAGAGAAATTGATGCTTTAGGTGGTATTATGGGAAAAGTTTCAGATAAAACCCAAATCCAAATAAAATTATTAAATAAAAGTAAGGGTCCTGCCGTTAGATCGTTAAGGGCCCAAGTTGATAAAATTTTATATTCTAAGGTTATGATGGAATTTTTATGTCAGCAAAAAAATTTAACTTTACAAGAAGGAATGGTTGAAGATTTAATAATTAATAATAATACAATAGAAGGAGTAATTTTAGAAAATGGGGAAACAATATTTTCTAAATGTGTTATTTTAACAACAGGAACTTATTTAAAAGGGGAAATATTAATAGGAGATACTAGAAAGAAGAGTGGTCCTGGAAATGAAAGATCTTCTTTATATTTAAGTAATAATTTAAAAAAATATGGTTTTGAAATAATAAGGTTAAAAACCGGAACTCCTCAAAGAATAGATAAAGGTTCTATAGATTTTTCTAAAACAAAGATAGAAAAAGGAGATAATGAGTTTTTATATTTTAGTCATGATGAAAAAAATAAATACGACATTAATAATCAAGAACCTTGTTATTTATTATATACTAATAGTAAAACTCATCAAATTATTAAAAAAAATTTATCAAAATCTAGTATGTATGGTGGATTAAATAATATCAAAAGCATTGGGCCTCGTTATTGTCCTTCAATAGAAGATAAAATAGTAAGATTTAAAGATAAAGAAAAACATCAACTTTTTCTCGAACCAGAAAGTAAATATTCCAATGAAATGTATTTACAAGGTTTTTCAACAAGTATGCCTAAAGAAATTCAAAAAGAAATGGTTCATAGTTTAAAAGGATTAGAAAAAGCTAAAATTTTAAAATATGCTTATGCTATTGAATATGATGCTATTCAACCAACTCAAGTTAGTTTTAGTTTAGAAACTAAGATTATTAGAAATTTATTTACTGCGGGTCAAATAAATGGAACTAGTGGTTATGAAGAAGCGGCAGCTCAAGGTTTAATAGCCGGGATTAATGCTTCATTAAAATTAGAAGGAAAATCACCGTTAATCTTAAAAAGGAATGAAGCCTATATAGGAGTTTTAATAGATGATCTAGTAACAAAAGGAACTTATGAGCCATATAGACTATTAACTTCAAGGGCAGAGTATCGATTATTACTTCGAAGTGATAATAGTGATTTAAGATTAAGAAAATATGGATATAAAATTGGATTAATAAATGAAAAAAAATATAAAGAATTATTAAAAAAAGAAAAGGAAATCATTGATTTAATTGATTATTTAAAAAATAATAAAATAAAAGAAAAAAACAAATTAATTTATGATTACATAAAAGAGCCAAATTTTAATTACAACTTTTTCAAAAAAGATATTGAAAGTAAATATTCCAAAGAAGCAATAGAACAAGTTTTTATTAATATAAAATATGAAGGTTATATTAATAAAACTTTAAAAGAAGTTGAAAAAATGTTAAAAAATGAAAATAAGATAATTCCTAAAAATATAAATTATGATAATATAAAAAACTTATCTACTGAGGCTCGTCAAAAATTAAAAAAAATAAGGCCTATTTCTATTAGTCAGGCAACAAGAATAAGTGGAGTTAATCCATCTGATATATCAATTTTAATGATTTATCTAAAGAAAGAATTTAATAATGGATGAAATAATTTTTATAGAAGAATTAAAAAAGATTAACATAAAAATATCTGATTATCAATTAAAGCAATTAAATATTTATTATAATTTATTAAAAGAATGGAATCAAAAAATAAATTTAACAAAAATAATAAAAAAAGAAGATGTTTATTTAAAACATTTTTATGATAGTTTGACTTTAACTAATATTTATAAATTTGAACAATGTCAAAATTTATGTGATGTTGGAACAGGTGCGGGTTTTCCTGGAATTGTTTTAAAAATAATTTTTCCTCATTTAAAAGTAACTTTAATAGAAAGTATTAAGAAAAAGATATTTTTTTTAACTGATTTAATAAAAAAGTTAAAATTAAATGATGTTGAAATTATAAATAAAAGGGTAGAAGAATATGGAAAGAATAATAGGGAAAAATATGATTTAGTTGTAGTTAGAGCTTTAGCAAATTTTAATATTATTTGTGAATTATGTCTTCCTTTAGTTAAAGAAAAAGGTTATTTTATTGCCATGAAATCACAAGAGAAAATTAAAAAAGATATTCCTAATAAATTAGGAGGAAAAATTATAGAAATAAAAGAATTATTTTTACCGTATGAAAAAAGTTTAAGGAAACTTATAAAAATAAAAAAGATATTAAAACTAATAAAAAGTATCCACGTCCTTTTTCACAAATAAAAAATAAACCATTGTAAAAAAGGAAAAAATTTAGTATTATGAAATAAGAATAGGGAGGGATTGAAAATGAATAATAAAATGGAAAAGGAAATTTTCAATATTTATGTTGATGATATTATTCCAAATCGCTTTCAACCTCGATTAATATTTGATGAAAGTTCATTACATGAATTAGCTGAATCAATTAGACAACATGATTTTATTCAACCTTTAGTTTTAAGAAAATTAGGTGATAAATATGAAATTATTGCTGGTGAAAGAAGGTTAAAAGCTGCTAATTTATTAGGATTACAAAAAGTTCCTGCTATTGTTATAGATTTAAATGATAAAGAAAGTGCTGAAGTGGCTGTTGTAGAAAATTTGCAAAGAAAAGATTTAAATGCAATTGAAGAAGCTTTGTCATATAAAAAATTATTAGATAAAGGATATTTAACACAGGAACAATTAGCTCTTCGTATGGGAAAAAAGCAAGCAACAATTTCTAATAAATTAAGATTATTAAATTTAAGTGAAAGGGTTCAAAGGGCATTATTAAAGGGTGAAATATCTGAAAGACATGCTCGTTCTCTTTTAAGTATTCAAGATAAAAATGAACAAGAAATAATGTTAGAAAAAATAATAGAAGAAAAATTAACAGTTCGTCAAACAGATGAAATAATTAAAGGTGAAGAAAAAAAGGAAATTCCTTTAATTAAAGAACAAGAAGAAGAATTATCTTCTTTTAAAGAAGAAGAATTATTAATTAATGATTTAACTAAAGAATTAGAAGAGCAGGAAATGATGAATTTAAATAAAATAAAAGAAACTTCTGAAGATATAAATATTGAAAAGGAACCAGCTAATATTCATGAATTATTAAAAGATAAAAAACCGTCTTTTGAAGGAAATATTAAAAAGGAAATTCCTGAGATTGAAACCCCTGAAGAAAAAATAGATTTTGATTCTCAAAATAAATTTATAAAATCTTTAGAGGATGAGGAAACAAATATGCAGATGGATGATCTAAATGAAGAATATGAAAAAACCTTTTTTAATCCTTTTGAAAGTCCTCAAAAAGAAGAAAAAGAAATTGTTTTAGAAAATATAGAAAAGAATGAAATAATAAAAGAACAAGTTCAGGAGAAAAAAAATCCCGATTTTTCTCTTGCTTTAAAATCTATTAAAGAAAATATTGAAAATTTGACAAATATGGGAATAAAACTTAATGTAGAAGAATTTGATTTTGAAGAGTTGTATCAGATAATAATAAAAATTAATAAAAAATGAAGAATTTTCTTCATTTTTTGTTTGGTTCTGTTCCTTTAATATAATAAATAATCTTTTTTCGCTGTTTTTCATTTGTTATAGGTTCCCCAGAAAGTGGATCAACCAATGTCCCTACTATATTTTCTGGAATATTATACCACTCATTAGTTTGCTCTTTTAAAAATTCTTCAATAAAATCAGCCCAGATAAATCTAGATAATTTTACCTCATTACTTGTTATTTTTTTATTTTTATCATAACCATTCCAAACTCCTACCAATATTTTTTTATTATATCCAATTGCCCAAGAATCAAAATCGGTACTGCCTGATTTTAAAGCGTACTTTTTTGATAAACGATCTGCAATATTAATACAAGTAGGATAACTATAATCAATCATTGAATAATCATAAGAAGTAGTTAATAGTTCATTAAGAATGAAAGATATATTTTTATTAATAACTGTTATTCCTTCTTTTTTATTTTTATAAAGAACATTATTATTAATATCTTCAATTCTATTAATCGTTTTTAAATCCATTTTTACTCCAAGGTTAGCTAAAGTATTATAGCCGGTTAAAAAATCTATTATATTTATTTCTTCGGTACCTAAAGGTAAAGAAGGATGAGGATTAATCTTTTCTTTTATTCCTACACGTTTAATAGTATCAACTAAAACTTCTTTTCCTAAAAAAAGATGAGTTTTAATAGCATAGATATTATCTGAATATGCTAAAGCAGCGATCATAGAGATAGGTTTATGAGGATAAAGTTCAGCAAAATTTTTAGGAGCATATGTTTCATTATTATTAAAAGTAAAAACAGTAGGTTCACTTAAAAAAGTAGTAGAAGGAGTAAATCCATTTTCTAAAGCTGCGTAATAAAGAAAAGGCTTCATTGTAGAGCCAACTTGTCTTTTTGAATCAGTTGCTCGATTAAATTGTGAAAGTGTATAATCTTGACCACCTGTTAAAGCAATTATTTTTCCTGTTTTAGGTTCTATAACTACCATTGCTATTTGCATATCTTTATAATCTTTTAAATTATTTTTCATTGTTTTTTCTAAAATAGTTTGAGCATTTATATCTAAATTAGTATAAATTTTTAATCCCCCTGTTTCTATTAAAGATTCAGGTATAGTTTTAATTTGTTTTAGTTCGTCAATAACAGTTTTTTGATAATACATTAAAGTTTTTAAATCATATTTCTCCTTTTTTCCAAAAAAGACTAATTCCTTTTGAAAATTTTCTTCTTTTTGTTTTTCTGATATATACTTATTTTTAACCATACTAGTTAAAACTTTATATTGTCTTTTTTTAGCCATTTTTTCGTCATATAGTGGAGAATAATTATTAGGTGAACGGGGGATTCCGGCTAACATAGTAGCCTCAGCGAGAGTTAGTTCAGAAGAACTTTTATTAAAATAATATTTAGAAGCATTTTCAATTCCAAAAATTCCATTTCCATAATTTATTGTGTTTAAATAACCTTCTAAAATTTCTTCTTTACTGTAATGAACTTCTATTTGTAGCGTAATCCAATATTCTATTAATTTTCTTTTCCAAGTTTTATTAAAATCTAAATACAAATTTTTTGCATATTGTTGTGTAATAGTAGAAGCACCTTCAATAATTTTTCCTGCATTTAAATTTCTGTAAAAGGATTTTAAAATTCTTAAATAATCAAAACCAAAATGATTAAAAAAATTTTTATCTTCAATAGAAATTGTTGCTTTTATAATATTAGGAGACATTTTTTTTAAGGAAATCCATTCTTCTTTTCCATTACCTTGAAAAAAAAGATTACCCTCTTTATCATATAATTGTATGTTATTTATATTTTTTAAATCAATTTTAGGGATTGTTTTTATATAAAAATAAAGAGTTATATGAATAAAAAAAAACAATATAAATATAACTAATACTAATTTAAAGACAATAAGAATTATTTTTTTCACTTTATCAAGTCCTTTAATTTTAGTATGAAAAAAAACAATATAAATATAAGTGTTTTTTTTAAAAAGATTATGATATAATTACAACAAAAGTTTTTGGCTTTTATTATTATGAAAAGAAGGTGTAGTTATGAATATCAAAGAAAATATTAAAAGGATAATAGAAGAATCATTAAATGATTTAAATTTTTCTTCTACAAAATTATTAATAGAAAGACCAAAAAATATTAAATTTGGTAATTATACAACTAATATAGCTTTATTATTAGCAAAAGAATTAAAAATAAATCCTTTTTTAATTGCTCAAAAGATCAAGGAAGGAATTAAAAAAAATAATTTAATAGAAAAAATAGATGTAATTAAACCGGGTTTTATAAATATTTATTTATCAAAGGATTCATTATTAGAAATATTACCTTTAATAATTAAAGAAAAGGATAACTTTGGTAGGAGTAATTTAGGAAAAAATAAAAAAATAAATATTGAATTTGCCAGTGTAAATCCAACAGGACTTCTTCATTTAGGTCATGCTAGGGGATCGGCTTATGGGGATAATATAAGTAGATTGTTATCTTTTGTTGGCTTTAATGTTACTAAAGAATATTATATAAATGACGGTGGAAATCAAATAGATAATTTAGGAATATCTATAAAAGAAAGATATAAAGAATTATGTGGAATGAAATTTAAAATACCCGAAGATGGTTACTTTGGAGCGGAAATTAAAAATATAGCTGAAAAGATATATATAAATAATAATAATAAATATATAGATAAACCTTTGGATTATTTTAAAGATATTGGAGTTTCAGAATTAATAAATAAAATAAGAATTGATTTAGAAAATTTTCGTATTAAATTTGATGTTTGGACTAGTGAAAAAGAAATAAGAAAAGGAGGGAAAATAGAAGAAACATTAAATAAATTAAAAATCTTAAATAAAACTTATGAAAAAGAAAATGCTTTATGGTTAAAATCAAGTATTTATGGTGATGAAAAAGATCGTGTTCTTATAAAAAAAGATGGAGAATATACGTATTTAACCCCAGATATTGCTTATCATTTAGATAAATTTGATCGGGGTTTTCAAAATTTAATTAATGTTTTTGGGGCTGATCATCATGGATATGTGCCTCGTTTAAAAGCGGGTGTAGAAGCGCTAGGTTATAATAAAGAACAACTAGAAGTTAAAATAGTTCAAATGGTTCGTTTATTAAAAGGAAGAGAAGAAATAAAGATGAGCAAAAGAACTGGTAATGTTGTTACTCTTGAAGATTTATTAGAAGAAGTCGGTGTTGATAGTGTTAGATACTTTTTTGCTATGAGAAATATTGACACTCAAATGGATTTTGATATTGATCTTGCTTTAAAAAAATCTAATGAAAATCCATTTTATTATGTAGGTTATGCTCATGCTCGAATTTGCTCTATTTTAAAAGAAATAAAAAAAGATATTTATTGTAATAAATTTACTACTATAAAAGATGAATATGCATATAATATGATTGCTAAACTTCATGAATTTTCTGATGTTATAAAAATAAGTGCTTTAAAAAATGCACCTCATTTAATTACAAACTATTTATATGACTTAGCTAATTTATTTCATATTTATTATACAAATGAAAAGATTATAGTAGAAGATGAAAAAATGTTAAAAGAAAGAATAATGTTAATAACTGCGGTAAAAATAGTTATAAAAAATGGATTAAATTTGATAGGTGTTGAGGCACCCCAAAAAATGTAATTTTATAAATTATTAATTAGATTATAGGAGGTAAAAATGACTATTAGGGATATGTCAAAAGATGATTTAGAATTATTATCTTTTACTGATATTGCTTATCAATTAATAAAGGAAGATATGAAAACAGTACAAACAGCTTTGTTATTTAAGGAGATTTGTCAATTGTTGGAATTGGAAAAGAATCATTTTGAAGATAAGATTGCTGATTTTTTTACATCTTTAACAACTGATAAAAGATTTATTCTTTTAAAAGATGGAACTTGGGATATAAAAGAAAAACATTCTTTAAATTTATCATCAGAAGATAATGAAGATGATTTAAATGATTTAGAAATTGATGAATTAGATGAAGATGAATTTGATGAATTTGATGAATTTGATGATTTAGATGAGGAGGAAAATGAGTTAGATTTTAATGATGATCTAAATGATTTAGAAGAAGATGATGAGGATGATGAATTTGTGGGATTAGAAATTTTAGATGAAACTGATGAGGACGATGAATAAGGTGATATGGTGTTTGAAAAATTAAAAGAAATAAAAACAAAATATAATTTGTTAGAAAAAAATTTATTAAAAGCTAGTTTAAATAATAATTTTGAAGAAATAAAAGAAATATCTAAAGAGAAAGCTTTGCTTGAAGATATTGTAATAGAATATAATAAATATTTAGAAATAACAAATAATATTAAAGAAATAAAAGAATTATTAAAAGATGAAACATTAAAAGAAATGGTTTTAAATGAAATTGATAAATTTAATAAAGAGAAAGAGGAAACTGAAAAAAGGTTAGAAATAATGTTAATTCCCAAAGATGAGAATGATGAAAAAAACATATTATTAGAAATTAGAGGGGCAGCTGGAGGAAGTGAAGCTAATATTTTTGCTGGGGATCTTTTAGAAATGTATTTAAAATATATAACAAAAAAAGGATGGAGTTATGAAATAATAAACAGTGTTTTTAGTGAAACAGGAGGATATTCTCAAGTAGAACTTTTAGTTAAAGGAAAAAATGTTTATTCTAAGTTAAAATATGAAAGTGGGTCACATCGTGTTCAAAGAGTTCCTGTTACTGAATCTCAAGGGCGGGTTCATACTTCGACAGCTACAGTTATAGTTATGCCCGAACAAAAGGATATTGAAATAGAAATAAATGAAGCTGATTTAAAAATAGATGTTTATAAAAGTAGTGGAGCTGGAGGTCAATCGGTAAATACTACTGATAGTGCTGTTCGCATTACCCATTTACCAACTAATATGGTAGTGACATGTCAAAATGAAAGAAGTCAAATTAAAAATAGGGAAAAGGCTTATCAATTATTAAAAAATAAAATTTATGAACATGAATTGGCAAAACAAGCAGAAAAGACAGATCAAGAAAGAAAGATGAAAATAGGAACTGGTGATCGTTCAGAAAAAATTAGAACTTATAATTATCCTCAAAATAGGGTTACAGATCATCGAATTAATTATACAATTATTCATTTAGATAGAATAATGGAAGGTGAATTGGATGAATTAATTGAAGTTTTAATAAAAGAGGATATTAAAAGGAAATTAACTTCAAATGAATTATAAAAAATTAGAATTTTTAACTAAAAATCTTTTAATAAAAAAGAAAATTGATGAAAAGTTAGGTTCTTATTTAATAGATAATCTTTTTAATTTTTCCGAATTAGATAAAATAAATAATATAAAGATCAATAAAGAACAATTTATAAAATATAATTTTGCTTTACAAAAGTTAATAAAAGGTGAGCCAATTCAATATATAATTGGCACTGTTAATTTTTATGGTTATGAATTTAATATTAATGAAAGTGTTTTAATACCTCGTTTTGAAACGGAAGAATTAGTTTTTGAAACTTTACTTTATATTAAGAAGTATTTTAAAAATGAAGTTTCAATTTTAGATATAGGAACAGGTAGTGGAGTTATTGGATTAACTTTAAAAAAAGAAATACCTAATAGCAATGTTACTTTAACTGATATTTCTTCTGATATTTTAAAACAAGCAAAAGCAAATGCTAAAAATTTAAATGTAAAAGTTAATATTATAAAAAGTGATATATTTAAAAATATTCCTAAAGAAAAGTATAATATAATAATTAGTAATCCTCCTTACATTAAAGAGGATACAAAAATAATGAAAATAGTTAATAATTATGAACCTAAAATAGCTTTATATGGTGGTCAGGATGGTTTAAATTTTTATAGAAGAATTTTAAAAGAAGCACCTTTTTATTTAGAAGAAAAATGTTTAATAGCATTAGAAATAAGTGATGAAGTTTTGCCAGGAATTTTAAAAATTTTAAAAAATAATTTTTTAGAATATTCTTATGAAATTAAAAAGGATATGCAAAAAAGGAAAAGAATGATTTTTATTTTTAGAAATTTAAATGATTAAAAAATTAATATTCGTTCAATATGAAATAAGGAGGACGAATATTTTATGAAAAAAACATTCACTATTAGTTTAATTATTTTATCCCTCTTTTTTCTTGGTAAAACTAAAGAAGAGGAAGATTTTATTCCTAATGAAGCAATTAGATTAAGGGTAATTGCTAATAGTAATTCTCAACATGATCAAAGGATAAAAATGAAAGTTAAAGATAAAGTGCAAACAGATGTTTATAATCTTTTGGAAAATGTAAACGAGATAACAACAGCTAAAACTATTATAAAAAATAATCTTAATTATTTTAATAATAATTTAACTATGTTTTTAAAAAATGAAAATTATAATTTAAATCATAAAATAGTTTATGAAAATCACTTTTTTAAAAATAAAAAGGAAAAAGGAATAAATTATAAAGAAGGAAATTATGAAGCAGTGGTAGTTACTTTAGGTAAAGGAAAAGGAAGTAATTGGTGGTGTATATTATTTCCTCCTCTATGTTTATTAGAAGCAAAAGAATCATCAGATATTGAATATAAATTTTTCATTAAAGAATTATTAAAAAAGTATTTAAATTAATTCTTTTAATAAAATGAATTAGGTGAATTTTATGCAGTTATTAACAATAATTTTAGTTAGTATTAGTTTGAGCATGGATGCTTTTTCTTTAGCTATATGTTATGGGACTTTAAATTTGAAAAATGATAAAATTATTTTATTGTCTTTTATAGTAGGAATATATCATTTTATTATGCCTCAGTTAGGAATGTTATTAGGTCATTTAATAAAAACTTTTATTTTTATTAAAATAAAGTATATAGTTTTTATTATCTTTTTTTTGCTGGGATTAGAAATTTTATTCTTTTCTAAAGAAGAAAATAAAACTAAACTTTTAATATCATTATCAGGATTCTTAATTTTTGGCTTTATGGTAAGTATAGATAGTTTTTCAGCGGGGATAGGATTAAATCTTATTAGTGATAAAAAGTTATTTTGTAGTTTTATCTTTTTTTTCTTTAGTTTTCTTTTTACTTTTTTAGGTTTAAAAATTGGAAAATATTTAAATAAAATATATAAGGATTTAGCTCTTTCTTTTGGGGGATTAATGTTAATTATTTTATCTTTATTTTATTTATTTAATTAAGATTGTCTAAAAATGTTAAAGCCTTTACGATAAATTGACTTTGGAAAAGAAAAATATTAAGATGGTGTTAGAGGTGATTTTATGTTAGTTAATGCTAAGGATATGTTAACGAAAGCTTTTAAAGGAAAATATGCTATTCCTCAATTTAATATTAATAATTTAGAATGGGCAAAATATATTTTAGAAGAATGTGATAATCTTGATTCTCCTGTTATTTTAGGAGTTAGTGAAGGGGCAATAAAATATATGGGAGGTTATAAAACTGTTTTTAAATTAATTGAAGGTTTAATTTCTGATTTAAAAATTAAAATTCCCGTTGTTCTTCATTTGGATCATGGTTCTAGTGTTGAAAGTTGTAAAAAGGCTATTGATAATGGTTTTACTTCTGTAATGATTGATGCTTCTAAATATGAACTTAGAAAGAATATCCAAATTACTAAAGAAGTAATAGATTATGCTCGGTTGTATAATGTAACTGTTGAAGCAGAGATAGGGCATATCGGTGAAGTAGAGAATAAAATAAAAAAAGAAGTTTTATATGCTTCAGTTGAAGATTGTAAAAAAATAAAGAATGAAACAAACATTGATTTTTTAGCGCCTGCTTTAGGAAGTGTTCATGGTCTTTATAAAGGAAAACCAAAAT
Organism: Bacilli bacterium; assembly: GCA_050948865.1. Lineage (GTDB taxonomy): Bacteria > Bacillota_I > Bacilli_A > RF39 > UBA660 > SKGN01. The sequence goes on along the minus strand of JBMNEQ010000001.1, from coordinate 180,559 downwards.
TAGATTTTAAAAGAATGAAAGAAATAAAGGAGGCAATAAATATTCCTCTTGTTTTACATGGAGGAACAGGTATTTTTGATTATCAAATTAAAAAAGCTATTGATAATGGTATTGCTAAAATTAATATAAATACTGAATTACAAGTTGCTTGGAATGAAAAGGTTCGGTGCTATTTAAAAGAAAATAAGGATGTTTATGATCCAAGGAAAATAATAGGTTCTGGCCAGTTTGCAATAAAAGAAAAAATAAGGGAAAAGATTATCTTATTTAGAAATGGTCAATAAAAGAAGAACAATTTTAAAAATTAAAAATATTATATAGTGTAAAAGTCTAATTTGGAGGTAACATATGGATACTTTAGTAATCGAGGGTGGAAACTTACTTTCTGGAGAAGTAATTATAGGAGGTGCTAAAAATAGTGCCGTTGCTTTAATTCCAGCATCAATATTAAGTGATGAAAAAGTAGTTCTTTCTAATATACCTAATATTAGTGATTGCGATGCTTTAATAGAAATTTTAGAGTATTTAGGAGTTCGAGTTAATAAGAAGGGAACAAAAATGGAGATTAATAATTCTTTAATCCAAAATAGAAACATTCCTGAAAATATTGCTAAAAAATTAAGGGCTTCTTATTATTTTATGGGAGCTTTATTAGGCAAATATAAAGAAGTAGAAATGTATTTTCCTGGTGGTTGTTCGATTGGTTCAAGACCAATAAATTTGCATTTAAAAGGATTTGAGGCTTTAGGAGCAAAAATAAAAGAAAAGGATAATAAATATATTATAAAAGCTAATAAATTAATTGGTAATGATATATATTTAGATGTTGCTAGTGTGGGAGCTACTATTAATATTATGTTAGCGGCTGTTAAAGCTGAGGGAGTTACAACAATAAGAAACGCCGCTCGGGAACCAGAAATTGTTAATGTAGCTATATTTTTAAATAATATGGGAGCTAAAATAATAGGTGCTGGAACAAATGAAATCAAAATATTGGGAGTAGATAAATTAGAAGGTTGTTCTCATGAAGTTATTCCTGATCGAATTGAAGCTGGAACTTATATGATTATTGCTTCATTAATTGGAAAAAAGGTAAAAATTAAAAATATTATTCCTGAACATTTAGAAACCCTAATTTTTAAATTAAAGGAAATGGGGATAAAAATGGAAGAAGGATTAAATTATGTTACTATAAGCAAACCAAAAACTCTTCAAAGTATAAACATAAAAACTTTAACTTATCCAGGTTTTCCAACTGATTTACAACAACCGATTACAACGTTACTAACACAATGTAAAGGCAGTAGTTTTTTAGAAGAAACTATTTATGAAGATCGTTTTAAAAATGTTGAGTATTTAAATAAAATGGGAGCTAATATTATTATAAGAGGCAATATAATTGAAATTAAAGGACCTTCAAAATTAAAAGCGAAAGAAGTTTATGCGACTGATTTAAGAGCTGGAGCTTCTCTTATTTTAGCTGCTTTGATAGCCGACGGTATTACAAAAATCAGGAATATTAATCATATTTTAAGAGGTTATGAAGATATTGTAAAAAAATTAACAAGTTTAGGTGCTAAAGTAAAAATTGAATAATACAATTTAGTAAAGAATTTATTTAGAGGTGTTTTTGTGAAAATCAAAAAAACAATAATTATTTTTTTACTATTTATATTACCTGTTATTATTTATATAATAAATATTGATAAAAAAATATATTTATTATCTTTAGGAGATGCTTTAGCATTAGGACAAAATTCTTTTGGAATTAAAGGTTATGGATACAGCGATTACGTTAATGATTATTTAGAAGGAAAAAATATATTAGAATTTTATAGTAAAGGTTTTGCAGAAAAGGATTATCGAACAATTGATTTAATTAGGGATATTGAAGATAATAAAAAGCTTAAGATAGATGATAAGGAAATAACAATAAAAAACGCTTTAACTAATGCTGATGTAATAATGCTTTCAATAGGTATAAATGATTTATTATATAAATTAAATATTGATAATAAAGGAATTTTAATAAGTGAAAAGGAAATAATAAAATATGTTGATGAAATAATTATTGATTTAGAAAAATTATTAATATTATTAAAAAGGTATTGCAATGAAGATATAATAATAATTGGATATTATAATCCTTTTTGGTTTCAAGATAAAGAATATGCAGAAATTGTAGAACCTATTTTTAAATATTTTAATTTTGAAATAAAAAAATTAAGTGATAAAAATAAGTTATTTTTTATTGATATTTATAATAATTTTTACCAAAATGATGAATATTTACCCAATTGTTATAGTATTTATCCTTCTAATTCAGGTTATAAATTTATAGCCAAAAAAATAATAAAAATACTTGAGGAAAACATTTTAGATTAACTTGTCAAAGGTTAATAGAACTGTTATAATAACAATTAGATTTTTAATTATGTTGTCTTGAAAGGAGTAAAAAATGAAAAAGGAAAATATTTTTCAAGATGCTAAAGTTATTTGTTCATGTGGGGCATCGTTTGAAACAAAATCAATTAATAAAGAAATTCATGTTGAAGTTTGCTCAGCATGTCATCCTTTTTATACGGATGGAGAAACAAAAACATCAAAAGCAGGTCGAGTTGAAAAATTTAATAAAAAATATGGTTTTAGTAAAAAGGATGAAGGTAATTAAAATTATCTTTTTTTATCCAAAAAAGGAGGAATTGCAATAAAAATAGGGATAACTGCGGATCATAAAGGATATAATATTAAGCAAAATGTTCTAAAGTTTTTAGAAAAAGAAGGTTATATTGTTAAAGATTACGGAACAAATTCAGAAAAAAGTGTTGATTTTGTTGATTTTGGGATAAAATTAAGTAATGCTTTAATAAATAAAAATATTGATTTAGGAATTGCTTTTTGTGGAACAGGAATAGGAATGTCAATTATTTGTAATAAAATAAAAGGTGTTTATTGTGCTAAAATAGATAATGTTTCAGAGGCCTTTTTAGCTAAAAATCATAATCGCGCTAATATAATAAGTTTGAATTCTTCTAAAAACTTTGATGAAATAAAAGAAATAATAACGGAGTTTTTAAGAAGTTCTTATTCTAATGAAGAAAGACATCTTAGGAGAATTGAAAAGATTAAAAATTATGAGGATAAACTTAAATGACAGTTAAATTTATGTTATATTTATTAACCTTTCCTTTCGTTATATGGGTAGTAGGGTCAATCCGTTTAGAACAAATATTTAAAAAAAATAGTTTCAAGCAAATAGTTTTTTTTTATGTTATATTAAGTTTTAGTTTAACTTATTTAGTAGTAAATTTTATTTATGATTTATATTTAATCTAATTAAATTTTTTAACATATATTTTATAATAAGGGGAAGATCATGAAAAAAATTATTTATTTAAGTTTACTGTTTATTATAATACCTTTTTTAGTGGCTTTCTTTTTTTATCAAGAAGTAACAAAGGAAAAAGTTGAGAAAAAAAATTTAGAAGTTAGAGTTAAAAGGAAGGAAACAGACAAGATAGAAAAGGTAAATCTAGAAAAATATGTAATAGGTGTAGTAGCTGGTGAGATGCCAGCTACTTTTCATCTTGAGGCTTTAAAAGCCCAAGCTGTAGCCTCTAGAAGTTATGTTTTAAAAAGAATGGATTATAATAAAGAACAAGAATATGATGTTATTGATACTGTTACTAATCAAGTTTATATTGATGAAGGTGAATTAAAAAAAAGATGGGGAAATAATTATCAAGAAAAATTATCCAAAATAAAAAATGCTGTTTTAATGACAAAAGGAGAGTATATTTCTTATGATAATAAAATAGCAGATACCTTATATTTTTCAACAAGCAATGGTTTTACTGAAAATAGTGAAGAGATATTTGATTTTTTTGCCCCTTATTTAAGAAGCGTGGAATCAATATGGGATAAAAATATTTCTCCTTCCTTTTATGAAGAAAGGGAATATAAATTAAATGATTTTTTTAATCTTCTTAATATTCCAAATAAAAAGGATTTAATTATTAAAGTTTTTAAAAAAAGTAGCACAGGAAGAATTTTAAAAATAATGATTAATGGAAAAGAATTTGAGGGAAAAGAAATAGTAGAGAAGTTGAAGTTACGTTCTAATCATTTTGAATTTGAACAAAACAATGAAAATTTAATAATAAAAACATTAGGGTATGGTCATGGGGTTGGTATGAGTCAATATGGTGCTTTAGGAATGGCTTTAGAAGGATATTTATATGATGAAATATTAAGATATTATTATCAAGGAACTGAAATAGAAGTTTTAAAATAAAAAAGTAATTTTATTTGGTATATTATTTGTTAAAAATGTTCACACTTTTAATGAGGTGAAAATATGTATCAAAGAAAATTAAAATCATTTGTTTTACCCTTAATTTATAGTGGTATTATTATTTCTTTCTTTTTTAGCATTTTTTTATTACAAAAGACTTTAAGAAAGCCTAAAATTAATAAAGATATTGCTGATTATGATTATGTAATAAAAGAGTTATTTGATCAAGAAATACCTGTTATGGCTTCTGAAAAAAAAATAATTAGACCTTATAAAGGAGAAGAAATAAAAGTAGCTAAACATTTTTATGATTATAAAGCAGAAGCAAAACAACAAGAAAAGTCGATTATTTATTACGAAAAAACTTATATGCAAAATTCAGGGATAGATTATTCTGGAACAAAGGAATTTGAGGCAACGGCAATTCTTGATGGTTCTATTATAAATGTTGAGGAACATAATTTACTTGGAAATATTGTCGAAATTAGACATACTAATGATTTTATAAGTATTTATCAATGTTTATTAGATGTAAAAGTAAAAGAAGGGGATTCCATTGAACAAGGTCAATTAATTGGTAAGAGTGGTATTTGTAATATAACCCCTGATTTAAAAAATCATTTACATTTTGAAATATTATATAAAGGACGAGTTGTTGATCCAGAAACTTTTTATGATAAAACAGTAAAGGAATTATAAGGGGCGTTGGTCCCTTTTTTATGAATAAAAAAAAGGATATTATATATATTTAATTAAGGGGATGACGTAATGAGAAGCGAAATACTAAAGCGAGTATTGGAAGAAACTTTTTATATAATTACTACTGATGAAACGATAAGAGATATTGCCAAAGTATATAATGTAAGTAAAAGCACTGTTCATAAAGATTTAAGTGAAAGATTAAAGCAAATAGATAAAAACTTATATGATTGTGTTAAAGAAATACTTCAAAGACATATAGATGTAAGACATATTCGGGGAGGGGAATCAACTAGACGAAAATATTTAAATTTAAAAACTTAAAGAGATCATAATAAAATATGTTAAAATAGAATTAGGGAATACATGTAAAGATTGAACTAAGGAAGGGGATAGGGATGTTTAACAAGGATATTGGAATAGATTTAGGGACGGCTAATGTATTAATTTATGTAAAAGGACAAGGTGTTGTTTTAAATGAACCAAGTGTTGTAGCAATTGATTCTGAAACAAAAAGGCCTTTAGCAGTTGGAAAAGAAGCAAACGAAATGGTTGGAAGGACTCCTGGAAAGGTAAAAGCGATTAAACCTATGCAGGATGGAGTAATAGCTGATTTTGAAATAACGGAAATAATGCTTGATTATTTTATAAAAAAAGTAAAAGCTAAAAGCCTTTTTTCAAAACCACGTATTTTAATTTGTTGCCCATCTAATATTACCCAGGTAGAAAAGAATGCTATTAAGGAAGCGGCCGAAAGAACAGGGGCAAGAAGAGTTTTTATTGAAGAAGAACCAAAAGTAGCAGCTGTGGGGGCGGGCTTAGATATAGCCAAACCTAGTGGTAATATGGTAATTGATGTTGGAGGAGGAACTACAGATATTGCGATTTTATCATTGGGAGGTATTGTTAATAGTGCTTCTATAAGATTGGCAGGTAATAATTTTGATAGTGATATTTTAAAATATATAAAAGATAAATATAAATTATTGATTGGGGAAAGAACATCAGAAGAAATAAAAATAAATATAGGAACTGTTTTTGGAGGAAATAAAAAAGAAAAGATGGAGGTCAAAGGAAGGGATTTAGTAACAGGATTACCTCATACAATAACTATTACTTCTGAGGAAGTTGAAGAAGCATTAAAAGATAGTGTTTATGAAATAATTAAACAAGTAAAAACGGTATTAGAACAAACTCCTCCTGAACTAGCAGCGGATATAATCGATAAGGGTATAGTTATTACTGGGGGAGGAGCGATGATAGAGGGGTTTGATAAATTATTAGCGCATGAGTTAAAAGTAACAGTTTTTAGTGCTGAAAGTCCTTTAACTTGTGTTGTTGAGGGAACGGGGATATTATTAGATAATTTAAACATTATTGACAGATAAATAGTTGAATTAAATAATAATGTTATATATAATAATTAGTAATAAGTGAGTGGTGGTGAAGTAAATGAATTATAATTTAATGGCTGTATTATTTATGGTTCTAGTTACTTTTATTTTTACAGTTTTAATGGTTCCTTTAGTAAAAAGAATAGCCTTTCATGTTGGAGCAATTGATTATCCAAATAAGCGAAAAATTCATAAAGAACCTATGCCAAGTTTAGGTGGACTAGCTATTTTTATGGGTTTTTTATTAGGTTATATGCTTTTTGCTCGGCAAACAGTGGAAATGAATTCTATATTAATAGGTAGTTTTATTATAATTCTTACGGGAATTCTTGATGATATAAAACCTTTACAAGCAAGGTATAAGTTTTTTTTTCAAATAATTGCTGCAATTGTTATAACTTTTTATGGAGGGATATTATTAGATAATATTAATGCTTTTGGTTATAGTTTAAATTTTGGTTTATTTTCTTCTTTTATAACTATTTTATTTATTGTGGGAATGATAAATTCAATAAATTTAATCGATGGTTTAGATGGTCTAGCCGCTGGTGTTAGTTCTATTTTCTTTTTAACTATCGGGATTATTGCTTTTATGTTAAATAAGTTAAATGGATTAGATATTATGCTTTCATTTATTATGTTAGGTTCTACTTTAGGATTTTTAGTTCATAATTTTCATCCAGCTAAGATTTTTATGGGCGATACGGGTTCTATGTTTTTAGGATTTATTATATCTGTTATTGCTTTAATTGGATTAAAAAAGGTAACATTAACTTCTTTTTTAATTCCTTTATTAATTATGGCTGTCCCGATTTTAGATACGCTTTTTGCAATTATAAGAAGAGTTATCAATAAAAAGGGTATTTCTACTTCTGATAAACAGCATCTTCATCATCAATTATTAGAAATGAATTTTAGTTGTCGAGCTACAGTATTAATTATTTATTATATTAATGCTTTATTTGCAATTGCTACTATAATATACTTTTTAAAAGATCGTCAAATTGGAACATATATTTATATAACTCTTTTAATAATTGTTTTTTGGTTTGTTTTAACGACAAATATAATTAAAAATCAACAAAAAAGAAAATAGAAATATTTAGTATTGTTGTAGTTTTTAAATAATAATAGACGAAAATCTATTTTTTTTTTAAAAAAGGTAAAAATATTAGTTGATATATGGTATAATATGGTATAATATAAACGGCAAGCAAACCAGAAGGAAAGTGATGTTTTATGTTTAATTTTATAGTTTGTGATGATGAGAAAATAATTAGAAAAAGAGTCATAAAAACTATTACTCAGACAATGAAATCTCAACAATTAGAATATAATATTCATGAATTTTCTGAATATAATAAAGATTTTTATAATTTAGTTAAGGAAAATATCGGGAAGAAAATTTATATATTAGATGTTGAGGTAAAAGATAATTCAGGTTTGGATATTGCAAGATATATTCGGGAAAACGAATGGGATTCTGTTGTTGTAATATTAACGGTTCATTATGAATTGTTACCGGAAGTTTTTAAAAGTCGTTTGTTAATCTATGATTTTATTTCAAAATTTGATAATTATGAAAAAAAACTTCAGGAAATTATTGAAGAAAGTCTAAAAGTTCTTACTCCTCACGAAACTTTAAATTTTAAATATAAAAGAACTAGTTATAAAATAGATTTAAAAGATATTCTTTATATTAAAAAGGAAACTTCTGCCCGTCATATAATTATTAAAACCTTTTTTAAAGATTATAAAAGTGCTATGACTTTAAGTGAAGTAATAAAAAGATTAAATAATAACTTTTGTAGAAGTCATCGTGCTTGCATTATTAATACTGAGCATGTTAAATCTATTAATTATCAAAATTCAATTATTACTTTTAAAAATGGAGAAGAAATAGGATTATTATCGAAACAGCAAAAGAAGGAAGTGAAGAAAAAATGCCCGTATTAAAGTTATTTTTTTCTGTTTTAATATATACCTTTTTTTTAGTTTGGTTAGGTTCTTCTTTTCTTCAAAAAGTAAATTATTTAAAAAAGGGTAAATCTATTTTCATTATTATTTTGTTAACAATAATAAATTTCTTTATCTTTTTTAATACTACTTGTTTATTAAGAGTTTTTCTTTTTTGTTTTTTCACTACTTTAGCTTTTGTAATTATTTTTAATGAAAGAATAAAAAAGAGTTTAATGATAACTTTAATTGTTTTTATTTTTTTGTTTTTAGCAACTTGTATAATTAACTGTTTTTTTATAATAATTAATTATGAAATAAATGATGAATTAATTAAAGAAGTATGGGTTAATATTCCGCTTATTTTCACTGTTTTATTATTAAGAAAAATAAAAATTTTTAATGATTTTATAGAGAAGACAATATTATTTAATAAAAAAATTATAAATGATTATGTTTTTATAACAACATTGGTAATTATTATTGGAATATTATCTTATAGGAATTATTATTATTTTGGTTTTAGTTATGATTATTTTATAAATTTATTTTTAATTGTTCTTTTTGGTTATATTATATTTTTGTTTTTAAAAGAACAAGAAAATAATAATCAATTAGTAAAAAGGCATGATCAATTATTTAATTATTTAACAAAATATGAGGAAGAATTGAATTCTAAAAACATGATTATTCATGAGTTTAAAAACCAGATAGTTGTAATAAAAGGTTTTATAAATAAAAATAACAAAGAGGCTCTAGATTATATAAGTAATATAATGATGGAAATGAGAAAAATTGAAAATAAAACTTTTGAAAATATGGATAAAATACCAAAGGGAGGTTTTAAAGGCTTATTATATTATAAATTAGGAAATTTAAACGAAGAGGGAATAAAAGTTTATATTAATGTTGGAAAAGAAATTAAAAAGAATCTTTTTCAAAAGTTACCAATGGAGGTTAATGGAAATTTAACTAAAATCATTGGGGTTTATTTAGACAATGCTATTGAAGGCGCTAGAATTTCTAAAAAGAAAATTATAATTGTAGAATTATATTTTAGAAAAAATACTTTAATTGTTCAAATCTCTAATACGTATAAGGGAAGGATAGATTTAGATAAGATAAAGAAAATGGGTTATTCTACAAAAGGAGAAGGAAGAGGTTATGGGTTACCAATAGTTATTAAATTAATTAAAAAGTATAAAAATTTTAAGAAGGAAATAAAAATAGAGGGGGAATATTTTGTTTCCTCTTTAGAAATAAATATAAAAGATTATTAACTTTTAAATATGTCATAATTTGTCTTCTTAATTTTCTTGTAAAAGTAAAGAGACTAGTTTATATTTAAGATGTGGATATTCTTTAGAAGGAGGAGTGTTAGTGTGATTGGAAAAGTAAAGTGGTTTAACAACGAGAAAGGTTATGGTTTTATTGACTATGTAGATGGTGAAGACATTTTTGTTCATTATAGTAATATTAAACAAGATGGTTTTAAAACTTTAACTGAAGGACAAATGGTTCGGTTTGATTTAATTCATACTGAAAAAGGACTTCAAGCAATCAATGTTGAAGGCGTTAATGTAGCTACCGTTGTTTAGGTAGTTTTTTTTTATAAATAGTTTTGTAAAAAATTTTATCTAATCTTTTAAAAGAAAATAGATAATGATATAATGCTTTTAGAGGAGGGATAAAATGAATTTTATTATTCGTGGAGATAAGATTGTTATAACAAATAGTATAAAGGAATTCATAGAACAAAAAGTTAGTAAATTGGAAAAGTATTTTACTGATCTTTCATCTATTAATGCTAGGGTTGTTGTAAAAGTAAGAGGAAGAGAACAAATAGTAGAAGTTACAATTCCTATTAATGGCATAATTTTAAGAAGTGAGGAAAGTCATTCTGATTTATACGCTGCAATTGATTTAGTGGTTGATAAATTAGAAAGACAAATCAGAAAAAATAAAACAAAGATTCAAAGTAAAACTTTAAAATATTTGATAAAAAATTTTAAAGTTGATTCTATTGAGGAATTAAAAGAAGATAAATCAAAAATAGTAAAGCGAAAAAAAATAGAAATGAAACCAATGAGTGAAGAAGAAGCGGTTTTGCAAATAAATATGTTAAGCCATGATTTCTTTATATATAAGGATGCTAAAACAAATAAAATTTGTGTTCTATATAAAAGAAAGGATGGAAATTATGGGGTTATTGCTACGGATTAAAAATAAAAAAAGAAATTTTTAAAATTGATTGTTTAAAAAATAAAAATATGATATTCTTAAGAAGAGCTAAAGAGTTCTCCAACGAGACTCTTTTCTTTTGTTGAAAGGTGGTAAAAGATGGTAAAACATGTATTTGTAACGGGTGGAGTTGTTTCAGGACTTGGTAAGGGTATAACAGCTTCCTCTTTGGCTTTATTATTAAAATCAAGGGGTTTTAAAGTTTTTATGCAAAAACTTGATCCTTATATTAATGTAGATCCTGGCACAATGTCTCCATATCAACATGGAGAAGTTTTTGTAACAGCAGATGGAAGTGAAACTGATTTAGATTTAGGGCATTATGAAAGATTTATTGATGAAGAATTAAATTATACATCTAATTATACGACAGGTAGCATTTATTCTTCTGTTATAAAGAAGGAAAGAAATGGAGAATATAAAGGGGCAACTGTTCAAATTATTCCTCATATTACAAATGAAATAAAGGAAAAGATTTTTGAAGCTGCTAAGATCTCTAAAGCGGATGTAGTAATAACTGAAATTGGGGGAACTATTGGTGATATTGAATCCTTACCATTTCTAGAAAGTATTAGACAAATTCGTAACGAGGTAGGCGTTGAAAATTCTATTTTTATTCATACAACTTTAATTCCCTTAATTTTTGGTTCAGGAGAATTAAAAACAAAACCAACTCAACATAGCGTTGCTAAATTAAGATCATTTGGAATTCAACCGGATATTTTAGTTTGTCGAACACCGAGAGTTTTAACTGAGGAAATAATAAAAAAGTTATCTTTACATTGTAGTATTCCAATTAATTATGTTATTGAGGCCATAGATGAACAAAATATTTATAAAATCCCTATTAATTTTTACAGACAGAAATTAGATGAAATTGTTTGTAAAAAGTTTCAAATGGAATTAAAAGAGATAGATTTAAAAATATGGAATGATTTAATTAAAAGAGTAGAAAATTTAAAAGAGGAACTCCAAATAGCGATAGTAGGCAAATATATAGAATTGCCGGATGCATATTTATCGATTGTTGAGAGTTTAAAACATGCTGGTTATTTTCATAATACTAAAATAAATATTAAATGGATTAATTGTTTAGATTTAGAGGAAGAAAAGGAATTAAAATCTCTTTTTCAGGATGTTCATGGAATTATTGTTCCAAATGCCTCAGGTAGAAAAGGAATAGAAGGCAAAATAAAAGCAATTACATATGCTCGTAAAAAGGATATTCCATTTTTAGGTATTGGTTTGGGAATGCATTTGGCTTGCATAGAATTTGCTCGTAATGTTTGTAAAATACCAGACGCTACCTCTACAGAGTTTTTTTTGGAAACTAAAAGTCCTATTATTAATATGGTAGGTGAGAAAGCTAAGGTTTTAAGATTAGGGAATTATTCTTGTTATTTAAAGGAAGATAGCCAAGTTGCTAGAATTTATAAAAGTAATGAAATTGTTGAAAGGCACCGTCATTGTTATGAATTTAATAAAGATTATTTAACAGTAATGGAAAAGGAGGGAATGATCTTTAGTGGTAGAAGTTTAGATGGTAATTCTATTGAAATAGTAGAAATTCCTATTTTAAAATATTTTATAGCAACCCAATTTCATCCTGAATTTAAAAGTCGTCCCACAAAACCTCATCCTTTATTTTTAAGTTTTATAGAATGCAGTCTTAAAGAAAAATAATTTTTAGGAATAAACCTTTTGAAAAAACATAACTTTAAATAAAACTAAAAAAAGATTGAAAAAAAATATATATCATGATATTCTTATGATAGGAGGAATAAGACTATGGATGAAATTTTAATTTTTTTAAGTGAAAATTATTTTTATGTTATAGGTATTGGTTTAGTTTTAATTTTTATTTTAATTGGCTTTTTATCTAGCCGAAAAGGAGCAAAAAATAAAAATCAAAATATAGAACAAGAAACTATGGCAAATATTAATGAAGTAAATACAGGGGAAATTGATCAAGTTGCGGAACAATTAAACAAGCAAAATGAAGGGAATGTTGAAAGAATAAGCGAAGTGGAAGAAGATGCTTTTAAAGTAAATGAAGAACCTGCAATAGCAGTAAATGCTGAACATTTTCAACCAGAGGAAGAAGTCTTTTCTAAAATGGAACCAATAGAAATAAGTGAAATTCCTAATAAAGAAGAAGTTTCTAATGTTGGTGAAGTTGCTCCCCCTTTAGAAGAACCAGTATCTTCTATGGAGGAAATAGAAAATTTAGATGGTTCATTTGAATTTAAACCAGAAGAACCAGTTTTAAAATCTCCTTCTGAAACTTATCAAACAGCAGATGCTTTAAATATGTCTAATGAAGTTGAAAATCAAATAAATGATATTCAATCTTTTGATTATGTAACTGATAAGTCATCTGAAACTTTAGATGATAATATTTTAGTTGGAGAAGAAACAATTAATATTGAAGAAGAAAAATAATAAGATTTAGAGTTAATTTAAAAATTTAATAAAAGGCGAAATCTTTTTCGTCTTTTTATATTTTAATATAAAGTGGACAATAATAAAAAAAAAGTTTATAATAACTTAAGTTAATTAGTTAAAATTAATAAGAAAGGAGAAAGAATGAAAATTTTTAATAATAACGACACAAAGATTTTTGCATTAGGCGGCCTAGGGGAAGTAGGAAAAAATATGTATTGTGTCATGCATGATGATGAGATTATTATTATTGATGCTGGTGTGATGTTTCCAAAAGATGAATTAATGGGGATTGATTATGTAATTCCTGATTATTCGTTTTTAATAAAAAATAAAGAAAAGATCAAAACTTTAGTTATAACACATGGGCATGAAGACCATATAGGAGGAATTCCCTTTTTATTACAAGCTGTTGATATACCAAATATCTATGCTCCCAAACAAGCAGTTTCTTTGATAAAACATAAATTAGAAGAAAGAAAAATGAAATATAAAAAAATATATAATTATACAGAAAGCACTAAATTAAAATTTAAACATTTTACTATTATTTTTTTTAGAACAACTCATTCGATTCCTGATTCCCATGGTTTAGCAATTGAAACACCAAACGGAATGATTGTTATGACTGGGGATTTTAAATTTGATTGGACGCCGATTGGCCCTTTAGCGAATATTCATAAAATGGCTGAGATTGGTAAAAAGGATGTCAAACTTCTTCTTAGTGATAGCACTAATGCATTAATAGAAGGAGTATCAATAAGTGAATCAAAAGTAGATGAAGCTTTGAGTGATATTTTTAGAAGGTGTAAGGGAAGAATAATTATTGCTACTTTTGCTTCTAATATTTATCGTTTAAAACACATTATTGAAACTTGTCGTGAAAATAATCGAAAAGTTGCACTTTTTGGTAGAAGCATGGAAATGTCAATTGAAATAGCTATAGAAGGTGGTTATATTGCTGAGACAGATATTTTTGTTACTCAAGAAGAAGCGAATAAAATACCTAATGAGGAAATTGCTTTATTATGTACAGGTTCTCAAGGTGAACCTTTAGCTGCTTTATCTAGGATTGCCAATGGCTCACATAGGCAAATTAAATTAATGAAGGATGATGTTGTTATATTTTCCTCTTCACCAATTCCTGGAAATGGAGTTAGTATTGCTAATACGATTAATCAATTATACTTAAAGGGTGTTGAAGTCTTTACTAATACCTCTTTAAATGAAATCCATACTTCTGGTCATGCTAATAAAGAAGAATTAAAATTAATGTTAAGATTGATCCAACCAAAGTATTTTATGCCTTATCATGGTGAATATAGAATGTTAAAAGCTCATAAAGATATTGCTATTGAATGTGGACTTCTTAAAAAAAATATTTTTGTTTTAGAAAATGGTCAAGTGTTATCCATGAGTAGGCAAGAAATTAAGGTAGTTGGAGAAGTTCCAGCTTCTGATGTTTATGTGGATGGTAGTCGTATTGGCGGGGTAGGAAATATAGTTATAAAGGATCGGATTATTATGGCTAATGATGGAATTTTAGTTATAATTGCTAATATTGATGTTAACAATAGAAAATTGCTAGGAGGGAGTCATATTACTACTAGAGGATTTGTTTTAGTTAACGAAAATGAACAATTATTATCAAAATTAGAAGGTTTAGCTAATAAAATAATTAATAATAATATAAAAGATATTAAATTAACTTATAATAATTTAAAATCACAAATTATACAAGAAATATCCCCTTATGTTTGGAGGGAAACAGGAAGGAAACCGATAATTTTACCTGTTTTTATGGAAATAAAACGTTCTTAAAACAACTTAATTGTTTTTATTAAAAAATTAATATTGATTTTTAGTATTATAGTGTGCTAAAATTAAATTGCAATTTTATAATTGCATTTACTTGAGAAGGTTTAATGCCTACTAACCTTTTCATTAATTTTTTAAGGGGAATTAGCTCAGTTGGCTAGAGTATCTGTTTTGCACACAGAGGGTCAAGGGTTCGAGTCCCTTATTCTCCACCAAATAAAAAATAATCCTTATAAAATAAGGATTTTATTATTTAAAAATAATATTTTTTAGTTTTATTTTTTCCAGAAAGGATAATACCAATCATCATCATATAACTAAGTAAACTTGATCCACCATAACTTATAAAAGGGAAGGTAATGCCTGTAATTGGAAAAAGACCAATATTCATTCCTATACTTTGTAGTTGTTGATATAAAAGCATTCCCAAAAAGCCTGCTATTATATATTTATAAATAGTTTTATTGTTTTTTAAAGCTAAATTAATTAATTTTAAATTGAAATAAATAATTAACATGATTAAACTAACAGAACCAATTAATCCAAAATTACAAGCAAAAACGGAAAATATAAAATCGGTATGGGGTTCTGGAAAATAAATAGGAGTGTTTTTAAAACCAAACCCAAATAATCCTGAACTTCCAATAGCAGTCAAAGCATTATTTAGCTGCATTCCACTACCGCTTTGCCAATCGATTAAACGATCAATTCGGTATAAAAAACTAGTTCCAAATATATTAATAAATAAAGTTTTAGAATAAAAAAACAACCAAAAGAAAATAGAGCTTAAAGTTAAAGTAATAATACCAAAAAACACTAAAATTCTTAATTTAATCCCCGAAATAATAAGCATAATAATCATAATAATAAGATATGTGAAAACTATACCGGTATCTGGTTGAAGAAAAGTAAGAAAAGCAGGGATAAAAGTAATAATAATAATTTTAAAAAAAAGTAAAAGATCATCTTTGGTTTTGGGTATGATAACTTTTTTATTGTGTTCAGTAATTGTTTTAGCTAAAAACAATATTAAAAAAATTTTCATAAATTCACTAGGTTGAATTGATAACTTGTTGAAAATTATAATCCAACATTTAGCATTATTAATAGGTTTTCCAAATAATAATAAGAACAATAAACTTAAAACACCTAATGTATAAAAAAACCAACTATACGTTATAAAAAAGGAATTATTAAATTTTAAAATAAGGAAAACTAAACCAAAACCAATAAGAAACCATATTAATTGTTTTAAGGCATAATTATTTATACCAGGTAATAATTGTTCAGCACTAGAAATGCTAATAACACTGATTATTAAAAACAATAAAAGTGGTATAAAAATATTGTATTCGATTTTAGGTTTAGAAAAGGTTTTCATATTAACTACCACGACTGATGTTAGGCCTCAGTATCAAAAGGGAATGAAACTTAATAATAACATTAAGATCCAAGTTTCTCCTTATTGATTTTCCTTTCTTTTTAATTTATATTATCAATCCAAGAGGAAGATATATACTAAGAAGTATATGAAGGTGAGTAAAAAACTTAGTTCTTTATTAGATTGTTAAATTTGATATTAATTTATGTAACTCTTTTTTTAAACTTAAATTAACTATTATTTTGAAAAAAAGTTTTTGTATATTTCGTGTTGTTATTTATTTTAAACTTATTTTAGTTTAATATTTTAACTCTATCATCAAAGATCGGTAATGCTATAAAGATTATAAGAATAAGGTTTAGAGACACCATCTTTAAATATTATACCATTTCTGTCAAAAAACTATGATGAAACATTTAAAAAATTTTAGCATAAAATGTTTATAGAAAAGGGCGTGATTTAATGAAAAGGAAATTACCGGAGGTTTTTGTTAATAAAATAAATAAAAATATAAAAAATAATAAAACTGTGTTTTATTCAGGTTATTTACCATTAAAAAAGGAAACGGATTTAACTTTAGCTGAAGAAACGGATTTAGATGATATAAAAACAAAAATAGAGGAAATGTTTAATTCCCCTTACTATGTTTATAAAATGGGAGTAAAAATTATAACTAAAAATAATCAAATAGAGCATAAAGAAATAATTGGTCAAGTTAATAATAATTTGGTTACTATCGATGAAGAATATATTTCTCTTGATGATATTAAAGATATTGAATATTAAAAAAACCACTTTTGTGGTTTTTAACAAACACCTTCTATAATTGTATCGTTTAAACATCTAATTGCACAAACGCATTTTAGATCGAGAGTAAAAAAGGAGTTAGTTTTTTCATATGAAGAACAGGTGCTTTGGTTTGAAGTTGAGATTGGAGAAAGGACTCTAAAAGTAGCACAATTATTATCCAACTTTTCTAATCGAAAAACACTAGAATAGATAGTAGTTTCATCAATTAACCCTCTTGTAGTTGGCATAATTAAAGGTTCATTCCCATTTTTAGAAATTAAAAATAATTGAATTGGTCTAGTGTTATAATTACAGATATTTAGATTATCATATCCTAATACTTTTTTATCACATGTATTTAATTCATCACTTGTTAAACAAGCCTTTTTTTGTAATATTAGAATCACTTTTAATATATCTGCTATACAATTAGATTCTTCTGTTTTTTTACACATACATTCCACCCCCTATGTATTTCAATATTAGATTATTCTAAAAAAAAGAAAAGGTGTATAACTAAAACCTAAAAGGTTTAGTTTTATTTTTTTTGCTTATATAGTATAATGTTAACAATATATATTTTAAGTGTTTAAAATAAGGAGGATTTTACATGCAATATTTGCAATATGCCTTTATTATAATAGTTTTGATAACAATAGCTTTTGTAATAATAAAAGCTAGTAAAAAGGATTTTTATATTGAAGCGAATAAACTAGTTGAGTTTTTAGGTGGTAAAGATAATATTTTAAAGGTTGAAGTAAGTTTATCTAGATTTAAAGTAACTTTAAAAGATGTTTCCATTGTTAATAAAGAAGCTATCCAAAAATTAGGAGCTAAAGGAATAGTGGAGATTAATAATCAATTAAAAATTATATTAGGTTCAGAAGCTGAGAGATTGCGGCAATATATTGAAGAATTAAAAAAATAAAAAAAGAGTTATTTCTACATAAAAAAAGAGATAACTCTTTTTTTTTAGTCTAATACTTTTTTTTCGACAATAATTCTTCTTTTATTAGTTTATGATATAAAAAAGGAGGAAAAAATGGTAATCTTTGAAACGATAATAATAAATGTTATATTTATTTTATTTCCGATGTTTTGTTATTTTTTATTTGTTATTTATCAAAGAACATTTGGTAAAAGTGTAAGTGATGTTTTGTTTGATTTAGCTTTATATAGTTCAATTTATTTAATTATACGTTATACCGATGCTTTTTTAACTTTAAAAACTGTTTTAATTTTTATTCCTTTATTAATATCTTATTTAAAAAAAAGAAAAGAAACTGCTATTATTATAAGTATTATTATTTATTATTATTATTTTAGTTTAGGGGCTGATTTATATTTATTAACATTGGAATTTGTTTCTTATTTTATATTAATTTTAATAATAAAAAATAGAGGTTTGTCTAATTTAAAACAATTTAATTTGTTTGCTATTATTAAAATCTTTTTCTTATTTGTAAATATATATCAATTAAACGATTTGATTATAAAAAATAAGCCACTGATAATTGATTTATTTCTTTTGTCAATTATTTTTTATGTAGTTACAAGTTTTATTTTAAAAATGTTAAATAAATGTGAAGAAGTTTCTAATTTTTATATAACTGTTATTGAGTTAGAGAAGGAAAAGCAATTAAGGGATTCGTTATTTAAAATTACTCATGAAATAAAAAATCCAATTGCAGTTTGTAAAGGATATTTAGATATGATAGATTTAGAAGATAAAAAAAAACTAAAAAAGTTTTTAGAAATTATCAAGCAAGAAATTAATCAAGTAATTATATTAATGGATGATTTTTTAGATTTAACTAAATTAGAAGTAAATTTAAAAAAAATGAATCTAATTAATTTATTAGATGAAGTATATGTAATGATTAAAGTGTTAGTAAAAGATAAAAAAATAATATTAAAGTATAATAATATAGAAAAAGAAGTTTTTATATTAGGTGATTTTAATCGATTAAAACAAGTGTTTTTAAATTTTATAAAAAATTCCATGGAGGCTATAGATGAAAATAAAAATGGAGAAATAATTTTAAAAACAGAGTTAAAAAATAAAAAAATAAAAATTTACATAATTGATAATGGGGAAGGAATTGATAAGAAGATTCTAAGTAGAATCGGAGAACCTTTTTTCACAACAAAGTCTAATGGAACAGGATTGGGGGTTCGTTTTTCTAAAGAGATAATTAAAGAACACAACGGAAAAGTAATTTATAAATCCAAAAAAGGTTATGGAACAAAGGTTATAGTGATATTACCATTAATAAAAATATAATAAACCCTATTATTTGTAGGGTTTAAAAGGTTAAAAGAAATAAGGATAATAGTAAGGGTAATAATAAGGAAAAGGGCGATAAGAGGGAGTTAGAAAAGCACCAGTTAAAGCTCCTAAAGTAAAAGGTAAAAAGAATCCTCCGCCCCCAAAGCCTCTTCCAAGTCCAGGGGAAAAAGAACGCCATCTTGATTGATACATTATATTACTCCTTTCAAGATATTGTATGAAAAGTTATGGAAAAAGTGAAAAAGTAATAATCATTTTGTTGTTAATCGATAAAAATTTAAAGAGGGTTTATTAAAAAGACGAAAATTAATTTCGGAAACTCCCAAACCACAAGAAATAAAAAAATCAGTATTGTTAATTTTATAATAAGGTTCATAATATTTTTTAGCACCAATAGGAGTATATAAACTTCCAATAAAAGGAAGCCTTATTTGGCCACAATGAGAATGACCAGCTAAAATTAAATCAAAGTTAATATTTTTAAATTTATTATAGGTATCAGGTGTATGCATAATCATTATTTTATATAAGTAAGAATTATTTTCTTTTTCTTTTTTTGTTAATTTTATATAGTCAAGGATTTTATTTAAGTTAGGTTTACCCTCTAGTTCTGATTGTAGGCCACTTATAAAAATTTTTTCTAAATTTTCGTTATAAATAATATCATAATCGTTATCTATATTAATAAAATCGCTACTTTTTAAAATTTCATTATATTCTTGAAAAGTAAAATCATGATTTCCACTGACCGCATATTTACCATAAAAACTTTTTATCTTTTTTAACTCTTGAATTAAAAGTTTTTTATCTTTGTTAGTTAAGTTGGTATTTTTATCTATTAAATCACCTGTAAAAACTACTAGATCAGGGGTAATTAAATTAATTTTATTAACAATGTTTTTTAATTCCTTTTTTTGAATTGTTCTTCCAAAATGAATATCTGAAAAATGAACTAATTTTAAACCGTGGAATCCAATTGGTAAATTTGAATTTTTTATTTTGTATTCATTTATAATTAATCCACTAGTACTGATATATCTTGAGTAAAATAAAAAAAGAAGCAAACAAAAAAGAAATATTAATCCTAATTTATATCTTTTCTTGAGTTTTAAATTTATATTTTTATCTTTTTTCATATCTTTTTTCAATATTTTAAATATTGTTTGAAACTCCTTTCTTTTAAAAAACTATTAAATATAAAGTGATTAAAATTCCATTATGTAAGGCATGTAAAAATATAGAAGAAAAAAGGTTCTTTGTTTGATAAAAAACATAAGCAAAAACACTTCCTAGGGCTCCATAAGGGATTATATAAAGAAAACTCCAAGGAGAACTAGCTAAACCGATAACATGAGCAAAACCAAAGATAAATCCA
This sequence comes from Bacilli bacterium, assembly GCA_050948865.1. Lineage (GTDB taxonomy): Bacteria > Bacillota_I > Bacilli_A > RF39 > UBA660 > SKGN01. Next base: position 159,880 of record JBMNEQ010000001.1, on the reverse strand, counting down.
CTAATAATAATAAAAGGCCATTTCTCTTTAACAATATCTTTTATTGCTTGGCGACAAATGATTTCTTCTACTATAGGAGCATAAAGAACTGTCGAGAAAATCATATATAAAGGGATTATTCCGAGGAGGGTCCGAACTTTTTCTTCATTTTCAGCAATATTTATGGGAGAGATAGTAGTAATAATTAAATTAGATAAGATCATAATTATTAAACCTAAATACCAATATCTTAATGATTCAGTAATATATTTCTTTCCATTTATTAAAAAATCTTGATAATATTTTATTAATTCCTTTTTATAAACTAAAATAATAAAACACAAAAAAATAGAACTATAAGAAATTAGATAGGTAATTTTTAAAGAATTAGGTAAAAAGTTAAAATCTCCACCAAAAATAAAAAAAGGGAAGGTTATGAAGGCAGGATAGATTAAAAAGGATAAAAAGACAAGGGTTGTTTTAAGATATTTATTCATAAATTATGTTCCTCTTTTCTATATATTATAGTATATCAGAAAAGTGAATTAAATTCCTAAAAAAATTGGCAAATATTTATTTATATGATATAATTTTTATACATCAGGAGTGAGATTTCTCACTCTTTAAATTTTATAAAGGAGAAATTTTATGGAAATAGAGAATAAAATTAAAGGACTAATAAAAACTCCATTACTATCTATTGATATAAATATTGATAGTGTTTCATATATTAAGGAAGATAATACTAATTACTTGCGGATAGTAATTGATAAAGATAATTACATAAATATAGATGATTGTGTAGAGGTAACTAAAATAATTAATAAGATATTAGATAAGGAAGATTTAATAAATGAATCATATATATTAGATGTTTGTTCTAAAGAAAAAGGAGGTCATAAAAATGGATACTAAAGCTTTTATCAAGGCTTTAAAAAGCATTGTAGAAGAAAAGAAAATATCATCTGATGTGGTTTGGGAGGCAATGGAATTAGCTTTAATTACAGCTTATAAGAAGAATTTTGATTCCAATACTAATGTAAAAATAAATATTGATAAAGAAACTGGTGAAATAGATGTAATTTCTTTAAAAAAGGTTGTTAATAAAGTTGAAGATCCTAAAATAGAGATAGAACTTTTGGAAGCTCAAAAGATTAATCCAAAAATAAAAATAGATGAGGAACTTGAAGAAAAAGTAACTCCAAAGGATTTTGGGCGAGTTGCTGCTTCAACAGCTAAACAGGTTATTACTCAAAAAATAAGAGAGGCCGAACGAGAAAGTATTATGGAGGAATTTAAAGAAAAAGAAGATGAACTAATGGTTGGTATTGTTTTTCGAGAAGATGCTTTTAATTATTATATAGATCTTGGTCGAGCACATGGTATTTTACCTAAATCTGAAATATTACCTAATGAGAATATTATAATGGGTTCTTCTTTAAAGGTATATATTACGAAGGTTGAAAACACTTCAAAAGGTCCAAAAATATTATTATCAAGAACTCATTATGGATTTGTTAAAAGATTATTAGAATTAGAGATACCAGAATTACAAGAGGGAATTGTTGTTTTATATAGCATTGCTAGAGAAGCTGGTAATAGAAGTAAAATTGCTTTATATTCAGAAGATGAAAAAGTTGATCCTATTGGAGCTTGTATTGGGGAAAAGGGAGAAAGGATAAATAAAATTATGGCTGAATTAAAAGGGGAAAAGATTGATGTTATTCAATATGATCGTGATCCTATTATTTTTATTCAGAATGCTTTAAGTCCCGCTAAAAATGTAGAAGTTCATATTGTTGATGAAAGGGAGCAATTAGCAGAAGCGATTGCTGATGGGGAAAATTTATCATTGGCAATTGGAAAAAAGGGACAAAATGTTCGTTTGGCAGCCAGATTAACTAAATATAAAATTGATATAAGATCTAGGGAGGAAGCAAAAGAAGAATTAGATTTTAATGAGGAGTGATTTTATGAAAAAAAGGAAAATTCCTTTAAGGACTTGTATTATTTCCGGAGAAAGACATCCTAAAAAAGAGATGATACGAGTTGTTAAAAATAAACAAGGAGAAATCTTTTTAGATGAAACTGGTAAAGCTAATGGTCGAGGTTTTTATTTAAAAAGGGATTTAGAAATAATAAAAAAAGCAAAAGAAAACAACCAATTATCTAAATGTTTAGAAGTTGATATTTATCCTTCATTATATGAAGAAATGGAGGGATTATTAGATGATTAAAAGACCTAATTGGGATCAATATTTTATGAAAATGGCTCATTTAGTTTCCACTCGTTCTACTTGTCTTCGAAGAAAAGTTGGAGCAGTTATTGTTAAGGATAAACAAATTTTAGCAACAGGATATAATGGAGCCCCAAAAGGTTGTACTCACTGTGAGGAAATAGGATGTTTAAGAGAAAAACTAAATGTTCCTTCCGGGGAAAGACATGAAATTTGTCGAGGGGTCCACGCAGAACAAAACGCTATTATTCAAGCGGCTTATTTTGGTTCTGAAATAAATGGTGCCATAATATATTCTACAGTTACACCTTGTATTATATGTGCTAAAATGATTGTTAATGCTGGAATTAAAGAGGTATGTATTGAAGGAGATTATCCTGATGAAATGTCTTTGGAAATTTTTAAGGAAGCTAAAATACCGATAAGAAGAATAAAATAAATTAACGACGAAGAGAAAGTAGGTGATATCCATGATGAGCGTAAAAGAATATGCTTTAGATATTAATAGGACAATTGAGGAAGTATTAGATAAATGTAAGGAACTTAATATTAAAGTTATAACTGATGAGGAAATGCTTACTGAAGAGAATGTGATTGATTTAGATAATGCTTTTGATAAAATGATAGAAGAAGAATTTGGAACGGAATTAACAGAAATTAAAAATAATAACAAGAAAAGAATTTCTAAAAAAGTATCGGAAAAAAGGAATGAAGATTTTCTGAAAAAGCGAAAAAAGATGTATAAAAGTAAAGAAAAGTTAACCACTAATATTCCTTCTTATGATGAAAGTATTGTCCTTTATAAAGAGGGAATGACAGTTAATGAATTAGGGACTGTTTTAAAGGTTAATGCTGTGGAGTTAATAAAAAAATTAATGGATTTAGGAGTTATGGCGAATATAAATACTTCTCTTTCTTTTGATAATGCTGAATTATTAGTCGTCGATTATGATAAAACTTTAAAAAAGGAAGAAACGCAAGATGAAGTTAATTTTGAAAAATTAGAAATAATTGATCAAGAAGAAGATTTAATATCTAGACCTCCAATTGTTACTATTATGGGACATGTAGATCATGGGAAAACAACATTATTAGATAAAATTAGAGAAACAAAGGTGGTAAAAGGTGAAGCGGGGGGAATTACTCAACATATTGGTGCTTATCAAGTTGAATGGAATAATAAAAAAATAACTTTTATTGATACTCCGGGGCATGCTGCTTTTACAGAAATGCGTGTTCGAGGAGCAAAGGTAACGGATATTGTTATTATTGTTGTAGCGGTTGATGATGGTGTTATGCCTCAAACAAAAGAAGCTATTGATCATGCGAAAGCAGCGAAGGCACCAATTATTGTAGCCCTTAATAAAATGGATAAGGAGAATATAGATCCTGATAAAATTATGTCTGAATTAACTGAATATGGATTAACTCCTGAAGAATGGGGAGGTGACACTATTTATGTTAAGATATCAGCCCTAACTGGTGAAGGGATAGATAAGTTACTAGAAACAATTTTATTAGTTGCTGAAATGGAAGATTTAAAAGCTAATAATAATAGATATGCCCTTGGAACAGTAATTGAAGCAAAATTAGACAAAAACCAAGGTCCGGTCGTTACCTTAATTATTGAAAATGGAACTTTAAGATTGGGAGATCCAATTGTAATAGGAACAACTTTTGGAAAAGTAAGAACTTTAAAAAATGATCATCATAAAGAGATAACAAAAGCTTTACCAGCGATGCCGGTTGAGGTTACAGGTTTAAATGAAACTCCTACAGCAGGAGATAAGTTTATGTCTTTTGAAACTGAAAAAAAAGCTCGTTCCATCGCTATATCAAGAAAAACAAAAATTAAACAAACGTTAGAAAAGGATTCTTTAGCAGTTTCTTTAGATGATTTATTTGATAAAATTAAAAAAGGATCTAAAGAAATAAACGTAGTTCTTAAAACAGATGTTAAAGGAAGTGAAGAAGCTTTAAAGAAGGCTTTAGAAGAACTGAAAATAGAAGACGTTAAAATAAATATTATTAGGAGGGGAACAGGAGCGATCACAGAAAGTGATATTGTCTTAGCTAATGCCTCTGCTGCTTTAATAATTGGGTTTAATATTCGCCCTGATTCAAAAATACTTGAGTTAGCTAAAGAATACCGTGTTGATATTCGAATTTATAATGTTATTTATAAAGTTTTAGAAGAATTAGAAGCAGCTATGAAAGGTTTATTAGAACCAATTTATGAAGAGAAGATCTTAGGTCGAGCTGAAGTTAGAAAACTATTTAAATTTTCTAAAGTTGGTATTATTGCTGGCTGTTATGTAGTAGATGGATTAATAAAAAACACTACTCCCGGAAGGATTATTCGTGATGGTATTTTAATTTATGATGGTAAAATAAAATCACTTCAAAGAGAAAAAGAAATTGTTAAAGAAGTAAAACAAGGATATGAATGTGGTATTACAATAGAGGACTTTAATGATATAAAAGAAAAGGATATAATAGAAGCTTATGAAAAGATAGAAAAACAGAGGTGATAAAATGAAGATAAGAACAGAAAGGCTAGCTAGTAATTTACAAACAGAAATAAGTCATATAATTGCTAATGATATGAAAGATGAAGATGTAAAGTTTGTTACTATAACTTATGTAAAATTAACAGAGGATTTAAATAATGCCAAAATCTATTTTACAACTCTTTTAGATGATAAACGAGAGGAAGTATTATTAACTTTAAATAAAGCAAGGGGTTTTTTAAAAAGTGAATTATGTAAAAGAAAATTAAAAATTAGGAAAATACCAGAAATGGAATTTATTTATGATAAATCAATTGAACAAGGAAATAAAATAGAAAAAATAATTAAACAGTTAGGTGATTAAGTGGATGGAATTTTGTTAGTTAATAAACCACAAGGGATATCTAGTCGTGAAGTAGTAAATAGGGTAAGTAAATATTTAAAAGTAAAAAAGGTTGGTCATACTGGGACACTTGATCCTTTAGCACAGGGATTATTAATTTTATGTATAGGAAAAGCTACTAAAATAGCTTCTTTAATCTCTAACTATGATAAAGAATATATTGCCAAAGGTATTATGGGAATAGAAACAGATACTTTAGATTTAGAAGGAAAAGTTTTATTTAAAGAAGAACTTCCTAATTTGACGAATGAACAATTTAAAAAGATTTTAAAAACTTTTATTGGAGAAATAAAGCAAGAGGTTCCTAAATATAGTGCTTTAAAAATAAAAGGAAAAAGATTATATGAATATGCTCGTTTAAATAAAGAAGTTAAATTACCAATTCGTGATGTTAATATTAAAAGATTGGAGTTAATTTCTTTAAGTAAAAATCAAAACCAAATAAAAGAATTTGTTACTTTTTGTCAGGTTTCTAAAGGAACATATATAAGGAGTTTAATAAAAGATATTGGTCTTAAAACTGGTTCAAGAGCAACAATGACTTTTTTAATTAGAATTAAGCAAGGTTCTTTTAATATAAATGATAGTTATTCTTTAGAAAATATAAAACAGGGGAATTATAAATTAATAAAAATTATAGATGTTTTAGATTATCCTAAAATTAAAGTAGAAGATAGGCTTTTAAAACAAGTAAAAAATGGAGGAATTATCAAACGTTTTTTTGAAGAAGAAAAGGCAATAATTATAAATAAAAATAAAGAACCAATAGCAATTTATCAAACTTATGAAAAGGATAATAATAAAGTTAAACCTTATATAATGTTTTAATATAAAAATTTTCTATTGCTAAAAACAAAAATATAATGTATATTAGAAATAAACTTGAGTTTGACAGTTAAAACGCACAAACCTATATTGTTTAAAGGTTTGTGCGTTTTCAGTTTGTTGTGAAATAATATGTTTTTAAGTCATTTTAAAATTTGACGTATTTTTGACAAAGTTAAATATTTTTTTGATAAATCAACATTATATATATTTTCTAATTTTGAAATTATTTTATCTCTAAAGCTTTGTAAATAAACATCATGTTCTACTTTAGTACTAGTATATTTTTTAAGTGAGTTTATAATTTTTTCGCTTGAATATTGTTCTTTTAAATCCTTTTCTAATAATCTTAATAATACTAATGCTATAAAACAAACTAGAAAATGGGCTTCTATGTGTTCTTTTGTCCATACATAAACTGGTCTTGTTTTTAAAGAGCTTTTAGTTATTTTAAAAGTTTCTTCTATTTCCCATAAATTTTTATATTTATCTCTAATTTCTTTATCAGACATTTCTAATTCGCTAGTTACTATTGCATAATATCCATCATATTTTTCTTCTTCTTTTATTTTGGCGTTGTTTAATGATAGCATGGAATTATTAATGATTTCTCCAGTATTTTTATCAAAATTTATATCATTTATATAAGCTGCTGCTCCATAAGCCGTCGCTTTAGTATATTTTCCAGGATTGGATATTAAATCTTTAGCCTTATTAATTAATATATTTCTTTCGCGTTTTTGTTTATCAGCATATTTTTTTGAATAATAGACCATTTGTTTTTGATAAATATCAAATTTGTTGTTTCGTTTTCCATTTCTATCTATTTTAGTAGTTTTAGCAAAGACTCTTGATTTGTGTATAAATTTTATTGAATTACCTTCTTTATCGGTAATATCATCTTTAATATAACCATTTTTATTAAGAACCCATCTTTTAAATTCTTTATCCGCTCCTCTAACAGTTTGTCCAAAAATATAACCATCTGTTTCTGTATAGTTATTATTTTTACCAGCAATAAATACAGTATTATCAGAAGTATTTAATGCTCTATCAGAGACAACTACAACCCTATCTAAATTAAATTTTGCTTTACCCTCCTTAATTGCTGGTCTTAAAGATGTTTTTTCTGATTCGTTTCCTGGAAAAATATCATAAGATAAAGGACAACCAGTATTATCCATTAAAAGTCCCATTTGAATAATTGGACTTTTTCTATTTTCTTTAGAATAACCTTTTTTTCTATATCCTTTTTCTAAAATATTTCCGTTTTCATCAATAAGATCTTCATCATTATTAGAAATTTCAAAATAATAATTTGTACAATCATAATAGGTTGTAGAAACATCTCTATTATATTTATCTTTTGTATTAAACCATAATTCTTTTTCTATATCATTTTTTATGTTAGAAAAAACATCTAAAGAACGATATAAATCTTTTAAAGAGAAATTAAAATTTTCAAAAAAGGTTTCTTTATTTTCAAATGTTTCCTTTTTACTTCCTGGGAAAAGAATCCTAGAATAAACAAGGAGTTGCATAATAGAATTGATATTAAAAGAAGCTTTAATTTTTTTTTGCTTTTCTTTTAAAAGCAAATCTAATTGTAATTCTTGAAACATTTTTTTTAAAATAACATATCCTAAATTTTTTTGAGAAGAAACATCATAATTAATAGTTTTAGAATGTATATTTTTAATAGTTAATTCAGTTACTTCTTCATTTGTTTTTTCTTTAGCAATTTTTTTAAAATGGGCTATAGGATCATCATAAATATGCAAAAATTCATCTAAATAACCAATCCTTTCAACAGTTTTAGATCTTGACTTGCCTTCGTGGTCTCTATAACCGTGAACAAAAGATAAATAAATTCTTCCTTTATTATTTTTAGTTTGTTTTAGATACATTTTATCACTACTTTCTTATATAATTATATCACATTTCACAACAATTCGCAACAATAAAATGATAAAAATTTGACAATAAAAAACACTGATGTTATCAGCGTTAGGGTCAGTTTTAAATATTGGGAAGTGTCAAACTCGGGGGTTTCTAAAGGAACATATATAAGGAGTTTAATAAAAGATATTGGTCTTAAAACTGGTTCAAGAGCAACAATGACTTTTTTAATTAGAATTAAGCAAGGTTCTTTTAATATAAATGATAGTTATTCTTTAGAAAATATAAAACAGGGGAATTATAAATTAATAAAAATTATAGATGTTTTAGATTATCCTAAAATTAAAGTAGAAGATAGGCTTTTAAAACAAGTAAAAAATGGAGGAATTATCAAACGTTTTTTTGAAGAAGAAAAGGCAATAATTATAAATAAAAATAAAGAACCAATAGCAATTTATCAAACTTATGAAAAGGATAATAATAAAGTTAAACCTTATATAATGTTTTAATATAAAAATTTTCTATTGCTAAAAACAAAAATATAATGTATATTAGAAATAAACTTAATCTTGGTAATTGAGAACTCCGACTTTTACTATGATTAAAGATTATTAGAAAAAAAGGAGGAATGATTATGTCTTTAAATAAAAGTGATAAGGAAATAATTATTAAAAAGTATGCTCAATCAGAAAATGATACTGGTTCTCCAGAAATTCAAATTGCTATTTTAACTGAAGAAATAAATCGTTTAACAGAACACTTAAAAGAACATAAACATGATTTTCATTCTAAAAGGGGTTTATTAAAAAAGGTTGGAAGAAGACGTAATTTACTAAATTATTTGCTTAAAAAAGATATTCAAAGATATCGTAAATTAATTAAAGAATTAAAAATAAGAAAGTAGGCACTATTTTGTTAGTGCTTTTTTCGTGAAAGGAAGGATTATGGATAAAAAAGTATTTGAATTAGAATTTAATGGGGAAAAGATTATTGTTGAATGTAATTATTTAGCTAAACAAGCGGATAGTTCAGTTTTAATAAGATATGGAGATACTGTTGTTTTAACAGCAATTGTCCAGGATAAGAAGGAAACAGATAGTGATTTTTTTCCTCTAACCGTTATTTATAATGAAAAGTTATATGCAGTAGGTAAAATTCCAGGAGGTTTTATTAAAAGGGAAGGGCGACCTACAGAAAATGCCACTTTAGCGGCCCGTCTAATTGATCGTTCAATTCGTCCTTTGTTTGATGAAAACTTTAAACAAGAAATACAGGTTATTAATGATGTTTTATCTGTGGATCAAAACATTATGCCTGAATCAGTAGCCTTTCTTGGCTCTTCATTGGCTTTATCTATAAGTAGGGTTCCTTTTAGTGAACCTGTAGCTGGAGTTTTAGTTGGGTATAAAAATAAGGAATATATTATTAATCCTAATGCTAAACAAGTAGAAGAAGGAACACTTTTAGTTTTTGTTGCTGGAACTAAACAAGCTATTAATATGGTTGAAGCAGAGGGAGAAGAAATTGATGAAGAGATTATATTAAAATCACTAGAACTTGGTCATAAATATATAAAACAACTAGTTTCTTTTCAAGAAGAAATTATTAAGGAAATTGGTCAAGAAAAAATAATCGTCGAAAAGGAAAATATCGCTGAGGGTTTAAAGGAAGAATTAAATAATAATTTTAAATCTCAATTTCTTCAAGTAATTAAAATTAAAGATAAAATAGAAAGATATGAAAAGATTGATAATTTAAAAGAAGAAATAATATCCATTTATCAAGAGAAAGAGGATGAGGTTTATAACTTAAAACAAATAAAAGCATTAGTAGATAATATTGAATGGGAAGTAACAAGAGATTTAATCTTAAAAGAAAAAATAAGGGTTGATGGAAGAGGTTTTGATGAGATTAGAGAATTGTTTTCGGAAGTTGATATTTTACCTCGAACTCATGGTTCAGCTTTGTTTAGTAGGGGTCAAACACAAGTATTAAGCACTACTACTTTAGGGGCTTTAGGTGAATATCAAATTTTAGATGGTTTAGGAGTCGAAGATAGTAAAAGATTTATGCACCATTATAATTTTCCTGCTTTTAGTGTTGGAGAAACAGGACGTTACGGATATCCAAATCGCCGTGAAATTGGTCATGGGGCTTTAGGTGAAAAAGCTTTATTACAAATAATTCCTTCTGAAGAAGAATTTCCATATACAATTAGAGTTGTTTCTGAAGTTTTAGAAAGTAATGGTTCTAGTAGTCAAGCAAGTATTTGTGCTGCTTGTATGTCCTTAATGGCCGCGGGAGTTCCTATTAAAGAACCTATTGCTGGAATTGCGATGGGTCTTATAAGTGATGAAACAAAAAAGGTTATTTTAACTGATATTCAAGGAACAGAAGATCATCTTGGGGATATGGATTTAAAAGTAGCAGGAACAAAAAATGGAGTATGCGCTTTACAAATGGATATTAAAATAAAAGGGATAGATTTTAAAATTTTAAAAGAGGCTTTATTTAAAGCGAAAGAAGCTCGTTTAAAAATATTAGAAAATATGTCTTTGGCAATAAAAGAACCAAGAAAAGAATTAAGTCCATATGCTCCTAAAATTAAACAAATTCAAATTAAACCTTCTAAAATTAAAGATGTAATTGGGCGTGGGGGAGAAACAATTACTAAACTTATTGAAGAATGCGATGATGTTAAAATTGATATAGAAGATGATGGAAGGGTAATTATTTATCATACTAATTATGAAATGATTAATAAAGCTATTTCTTTAATAGAGGAATTAGTAAAGGAAGTAGAAACAGGTAAGGTTTATTCTGGAAAAGTAGTTAAGATTGAATCCTTTGGTTGTTTTGTAGAATTATGGCCTGGATGTGAAGGCTTGGTTCATATCTCTCAGTTGGATGATAAAAGAGTTAATAAAACTGAAGATATTGTTAGATTAGGAGATGAAATTTTAGTTAAATCTTTGGGTTTTGATAAAAAGGGTCGGCTTAATTTATCAAGAAGGGATGTCAAAACAAAAAGGGTTGATTAAAAGATTGTTTTTGACTTCTTAATATATGTATGTTAATCTTAAATTAAGAAAAGGAATTAGAAAATGGAAAAGAAAATAACTATTATTGGAGCTGGAAGTTTTGGTTCAGCGATTGCTCAAATTTTTTCTGATAAAAAAAAGGAAGTATTATTATATACGATTGAAGAGGCTCAAGCTGAAGAAATAAATGTCAATAAGACTAATAAATATTATTTTGAGGATTTAGTATTCTCTAATTATGTTCGAGCAACGACATCACTTTCTGAAGCTTTATCTTTTTCTAATTATATAATTATTGCTTTACCTAGTTCAGCAGTTAGAGAAATATCTAGTAAAATCAATAAAACAATAGAGACACCAAAAATCTTTATTAATGTTTCTAAAGGGTTAGAACCTGGGACTAATAAAATGATTTCTGAAATAATGGAAGAAGAAATAGCTAGTAGTAAGATTGAAGGAATTGTAATATTATCAGGTCCCTCTCATGCTGAAGAAATAATTAAAAGGGATCTTACTGCCTTAGTAGCAGTTTCCCTTAATAATGAATTAGCTAAAAAGGTGCAACTATTATTTAGTAATAAGTATATTAGAGTATATACTTCTACTGATTATATAGGTGTTCAAATAGGGGCAACAGTAAAAAATATTATAGCAATTGCTAGTGGAATTATTTCTGGAATGGGTTTTGGTGATAATACTAGAGCTTTATTAATAACTAGAGGTTTAGCAGAAATGGTCCGTTATGGAAGATTTAAAGGAGCAAGGATGGAAACCTTTTTTGGTTTGGCTGGAATAGGTGATTTAATCGTTACAGCAACTAGTTATCATAGTCGAAACTTTCAAATTGGTCATAAAATAGGAGAAGGAATGGATCCTAAAGACGCTTTAAAAGATTCCAAAACTATTGTGGAAGGAGTAAGAGCTATAGAAGCGGTTTATTTTGATGCTAAAGATAATTCTATAGAAATGCCAATTATAAAAGCTCTTTATAAAATATTTTTTGAAGATCAAAAGATAGAAAAGATTATGGAAGAAATAATTAATCGTGATTTAAAATCAGAAACCATGTAAAGATTAAAACAACTTGCTATAATCTTTTTAAATTTGTGCTATAATTTAATAAAATTAGGTATTTATTTTATTGCTTTTTAGTTTGGGAGGTATTTATGACAATAGATTTAGTCCTATCCACTATAAGAAAATTAATTGATGTTTCATTGGTTTGGTTAGTATTTTATTTTGTTTTTAAAAATATTCGTAATAATGTTAAATTAACTCTTCTTTTTAAAGGAGCTTTTTTTGTTTTTTTAATTAAATTAATAGGTGATTGGTTAAATCTCGTTACAATTGGATTATTATTAGAGTATGTTATTATGTGGGGACCTTTAGCTTTAATTATAATTTTTCAACCAGAAATAAGAACAGCTTTGGAACAAATAGGTAAAGGCCAATTATTAGGACGTCATAAAATTTTAACTGTTGGAGAAAGAGAACAACTAGTAAGGGAAATTTCTCAAGCAGTAGAATATTTAAAAAAAACACGTATTGGGGCTTTAATTGTGATTGAGCGCGATGTAAGTTTAATGGATTATATTGAAAGATCAAAAAAGATATATGCTGATATTTCAGGTGAATTATTAGTTTCTATTTTCTTTCCTAATAGTCCTCTTCATGATGGAGGGGTTATAATTCAAGGAAATAAAATTACTTCAGCGGGGGCTGTTTTTCCGACTAGTGTTGATATGAAAGTAGTTAAAAGGTTAGGAACAAGGCATCGGGCTGCTTTGGGAATCAGTGAAGAAACTGATTGTATTGCTATTATTGTTTCAGAGGAAACAGGGCGTATTTCTGTAGCTATAAGTGGAGAATTAAATTATAATTTAACTATAGATGATTTTAAGCAAATCCTTATCGAAGAATTACAACCAAAGAGTGGAACAATGATCGAAGAAGAAATTGAACAGGAGGAATAAAATGAAAAAGATATTTTCAAAAATAGGATTTTTAATAACTTTATTTTTAAGGTTTATTGATAAAAAAATCATTCTTCCGATTACCAGATTTTTTGTTAAATTACAAAAAAATATTATTAAAGATGGCAAGAGTTTAGAAAAAATATTAAATAAAAAAAACAACTTACTTTTTGTTTCTTTACTAATGGCCTTAATTGTTTTTATAATAATTGATACTAAATCAATAACTATGAGTGAAACATCAGCTGAAGTTCTTTATAATCAAAAAATTAATATTCAATATAATGAAGAGGCTTATGTTTTAGAAGGAGTTCCAGAGAGTGTTGATATAACTTTAATTGGTCGACAATTAGAATTATATTTAGCTAAACAAATTTCTGATCATGAAATAACTCTTGATTTATCAGGATTAAAACCAGGAACCCATAAAGTAGATTTACGTTACAATAGAGTTTTAGCCTCTTTAAATTATAAATTAGATCCCTCTATTGTAACAGTTACTATTCATCCTAAAGTTTCAGAACTTAAAACAATTAATATTGATTTATTAAATAAAGAAGAGTTAGATCAAAAGTTAATTATTGAAAAAACAGAAACAGAAAGAGATGATGTAATTATTAAAGGGGCAGAGTTTACTTTAGAAAAGGTTGCAACTGTTAGAGCTCTAATAGATATTAAAAATTTAGTTGAACCAGAAATCGGACAAATGAAAATTGAAGATATTCCTCTTCGCGCTTATGATGAAAATGGAAATTTAGTTGATGTTGAGATTGTTCCTGCTAAAATTAATGCTACTTTAACTATTTCTTCTCCTAATAAAATTGTTCCTATAAAGGTAATTCCTGTGGGGGCAGTTACCTTTGGAAAAGCAATTAGTAATATAAAACTTGATGTTAATGAGGTAACTATTTATGGTGAGGAAAACATTTTAATGAATATTAGTCATATTCCTGTGGAAATAGATGTAGGTGATTTAGCTAAAGATAAAAGGTATAATGTTTCTATTAATAAACCAAGTGGTATTCGTTATATGAGTGCTGGAATTACTAATATTGATGTTACAATAGAAGATGAAATATCTAAAGAATTTGAAGATATTAATATTGAATATGAAAATTTAGGGGATAATTTTAAAGTTAATGCCCTTACTGCAAAAGATAGAAATGTTACAGTTATTGTTAAAGGTGTAGAATCAGTTATTGATAAACTTGATCCTAAAGCTATAAGAGCTTATGTTGATTTACAAGGATATGGTGTTGGTGGTCATGAAGTAGAAGTAAAAGTTGAAAAAACAGATTTAAGATTAGTTTATATTCCTAAAGTAAGTAAAATAAAATTGGTAATTAGTAAATAAACGATATCAAATAAACTTTAAAATAAGATTATGATTGACATTGATATTTATTTTTAGTAGAATTTTAATTGGTACATTTTATTTATCCCACATAAATAGATGTTTAGAGTATCTATTTATAATAAAGAAGGAGATAATTTATATGAAAACATATATGCAAAAAAAAGAAGATGTTAAAAGAGAATGGTATATTTTAGATGCAAGTAATGTAAATTTAGGAAGAATTGCTTCTAAAGTGGCTACTTATTTATCTGGAAAACATAAACCAATTTATACTCCCCATGTTGATTGTGGTGATTATGTAATTATAATTAATGCTTCAGAAGTAAATTTGACTGGTAATAAATTAGAAAAGAAGATTTATTATGATCATAGTGGTTATCCAGGAGGTTTAAGGGAAAGAAAAGCTAAAGAAATGAAGGAAAAGTATCCTGTTGAAATGTTAGAAAGGGCTGTAAGGGGAATGTTACCTAAAGGACGACTTGGTCGCAAATTAGGAAAGAAGTTATTTGTTTATGCTGGTAAAGAACATCCACATCAAGCTCAAAAACCACAAAAATTAGAAATGAAACAAGGAGAGATATAATGGTAAATAAAAAAGAATATATAGGAACAGGACGTCGTAAAACTTCTACAGCTAGGGTAAGAATGGTTTTAGGAAGTGGTAAAATTGTTATTAATGAGAAAGATATTTTTGAATATATTCCTTTTCCGGCATTAATAACAGATTTAAAACAACCACTAGAAATTACAAAGACTGTAGATAAATTTGATATTGATGTTCGGGTTTTTGGTGGTGGTTTTTCAGGGCAAGCGGGAGCTATTCGTCATGGAATTACAAAAGCATTATTGCAATATGACATTTCTAATGATGTTAAAACTGAAGAATCATTTCGCAAAATTTTAAAAAAAGCTGGTTTTATTACTAGAGATTCTAGAAAAAAAGAGCGTAAAAAATATGGTTTAAAAAAAGCACGACGTGCCCCACAATATTCAAAACGTTAAAACCCAATATTGGGTTTTTTTTATGGAAGAAAAAAGAATTGAAAAAAAGCACTATCATATAATTAAGCAGGTGATGTTCGTGAAAGATTATCAAAAAGGAGCGCTAATCTTATTTTTGTTATTATGTTGTTTAATTTATAAAGTAGAAGGGTATTTAAAAGTAACACCTTTTTTTGATAAAATAATATTTATAGATCCAGGGCATGGAGGATTAGATCCAGGAGCTCAATATAAAAACCTTTATGAAAAGACTATTAATTTAGAAATATCTAAATTATTAAAAATTAGATTAGAAGAATTAGGAGCGATAGTTTATTTAACAAGAGAAGGGGATTATGATTTAGCAGTTCCTAATGCCTATTTAAGGAAAAGAAGTGATTTGTTTCAAAGAGCAAAAATGATTAATAAATCTGATTGTGATTTGTATTTATCTATTCATTTAAATGCTTCTCAGTTTACAAATTGGCAAGGGGCTCAGGTTTTTTATGAAGAAGTTAATGAAGAAAATAAAAAGATAGCAACAATTATCCAAGATAGTTTTAAACGTCATCTTGGATCCAAAAGAAAAACTAAAAAAATTCAAAACTTATATATGTATAAAAGAGTTGAAAAACCAGGAGTTTTATTAGAAATAGGTTTTATTTCTAATCCCCATGAAAGATATATTTTAAGAAAAAAGTATTATCAAGAAAGAATTGTAAGATCTTTAATTGAAGCTTTAATTGTTTATTTTGAATTATAAAATGCTAGGGATTTCTTAATTAGAAATTTTAGTATGAATTTTGTTAATGTATTTATAATTTAATATTTCGTAATCCGTTCTAAAACCAAAAGCATCGTGTAAATCATCAGTGATATTTGTTCTTATATAAAGAGGGATATAGCAATCTTTAATTGATACATGAACTTTCATTCTTGTTAATGTTTTAAGTATTTTTGAAAGAGAATATTT
Organism: Bacilli bacterium; assembly: GCA_050948865.1. GTDB lineage: Bacteria > Bacillota_I > Bacilli_A > RF39 > UBA660 > SKGN01. Next base: position 143,702 of record JBMNEQ010000001.1, on the reverse strand, counting down.
ATAATTTAGTTTCTTTTCTAAAACTTTATATATTAATGAGGCAAGGTAATCAATTAAGAAAAGGGATGTCATTGGTTCTATTTTAGAGAATTCTTTTTTCTTAATTAAATCTAGATTATTTTCTAAAAGCTTTTCTTGGATGTAATCTATTTCTTTATTTAAAGTAGCTAATCCTAGATAAATATCATCTAGTTTTATATCTGGGGCTAAAAGAAAGTTTTTGAAAAGTTTTGGGGTATCCAAATTTAAAGAAGGATAAAAAACATGTTTATAAATTAAGTAAGAAAGAATATCGTTTAAATCAAATTTAAATTGATATTTTTTGTTTAAATCGTAACAAATATCATTTAGTTTTAATTCATAATAAATCTTTTTTAAAAAAAGGTGTCCAATATCAAATTTAGTTTTAACGTTTTTTAAAATTCGTTTATTTGTATATTTTTTTATAATAATCTTATCTTTTTTTTCATTATGTTCATCATTGTATTTTTTTACATAATCTTTTAGCCAGTCATTATAATCTTTTTCTCCTGCTAGATTTTTTACTGTTTTTAAATTTCCAATCTTGTGAACAACTTTTGTTGAACGTTTACCATTTTTGGTACAGTCTTTAATAATATAAAAGTTAGTTGAATTTTTAGATTTTGATATTTTTAATCTCATTATTTATTTTCACCGCCTTTATATATTACATCACTATCTAGAATAATAAGCAATAAGTAAAACATAAAAATTTATTTTATTTAACTTTATAATTATTAAAAGAGGGAATTTTTAAATAATGTTTTTTGTTTTTTAGGACTTTCATTTTATTCTATAGTATAATAAGTATACGAGGTGGTATAAGGTGGAGTTAGATGCTAAAAAAATTCAAAGAATTATTGGTGATTCTTTTAATGTAATTATTATGGCTCATAAAAATTTAGATCTTGATGCCCTTGGTTCATCATTAGGGATGTATTTTTTATGTAAAAAAGTTAATAAAAATGCTTTTTTATTAATCGAAGAAACAACATCAGAAAAAGGAGTTGCTCGAGCTTTAAAATTATTAAAAGAACAGCAAACTAAAATAAATATAAAGACATTTTTGGAATTACAATCTCTTCTTAATGAAAAATCCTTATTGGTGATTCTTGATGTTCATCGGGCTTCTCTTACGCAGAATAAGGATATTTTTAAGATGATTAACAATATTATAGTTTTAGATCATCATATTAAAGATAGTGAATATATTGATAAAACTCTTTATGAATATATTGATTCTAATCAGTCTAGTACTTCTGAAATAGTAATTGAGTTACTAAAAGAATTAGATATTTATATTCCTTCTTCGATTGCTACTATTATGTTAGCGGGAATTGTAGTTGATACTAATCATTTTTCTTTAAAAACAACTTCTTTTACTCATGAAGCAGCTTCTTATTTATATGAAAATGGGGCTGAAATAAATGAGTTACAATATTTATTAAAAGAGGATTTGGATAAATATATTATGAGGCAAAAGATTATTAATAAGTTGGAAATAGTTAGTGGGAATAAAGCTATTGGTTGTGGTGAAGAAAATGATTATTATCGTAATGAAGAAATTGCTAAAATTGCTGATACAATGTTATCATTTAATGAAGTGGAGGCTTCTTTTACTATAGCTAGAATAAATGATGAGACGGTTGGCATTAGTGGACGTTCATTGGGTAATATTAATGTTCAAAAGATTATGGAAAAGTTTGGTGGTGGAGGTCATGTTACTGATGCTGCTGCTCAAATTAAAGAAGAATCAATTGATTTAATTAAGCAAAGATTATTAGAGGTTTTTAATCAATTATAAGGAGGTATTAATTATGAAGGTTATTTTTAAAAAGGATTTACCAGGCCAAGGTCAAGCTGGAGAAATAAAAGAGGTAAAAGATGGGTATGGGAAAAACTTTTTAATTAAAAAGGGTTATGCTGTTCTATTAACAGAAAAAAGTTTAGAAATCTTAAAAAGAGAAAAGGAAGAAGAATCAAGTTTAAAAGAGAAAGAATTAGTAGAAGCTAGGGAATTAAAACAAAAATTGGAAAAGGAAATAATAAGTTTTGAAGTTAAAACCGCTAATGAAGAAGAAAAAATTTTTGGTAGTATTTCTTCTAAACAAATATGTGAGGAATTAATTAATAAAGGGTATAACATTGATAAAAAAATGATAAAGATAGATAAACCCTTAAGTTATTTAGGAAGTTATAAAATTAAGGTAGAATTACATAAAGAAGTGGAAGCAATATTAAAGGTGGAATTAATTAAAGAATAAGTGGTGATAAAATGGCAGAAAGGACTTTACCGCATAATATTGATGCTGAACAATCAGTATTAGGAGCGGCATTTATATCAAAATATGCAATTCAAAAAATAAGTGATGAATTAGATTCTAATGATTTTTATTTGGATGCTCATATAAAGATTTTTGATTCTATAATAGAACTCATTAAAGAAGGGATTCCAATTGATATAACGACAATAACAGAAAAATTAAAAAACAAAAAACTTTTATCTCAAGTAGGGGATGTAGATTATTTATTGGAAATTGCTAATTCTGTTCCTAGTGTAGCGAATGTCGATTACTATATAAATATAGTAAAAGATAAAGCAATAAAAAGAAAATTAATCGAAGTAGCAACAAAGATTGCAACTAATGCTTATGAGCCTGATCTTGATATTAAGGAATTATTAGATGAATCAGAAAGAAAGATTTTAGCAGTTGTTAAGAATAGAAGAACAAGTGAATTTAGAAAAATTCAAGATATTTTATCAAAAACTCAAGCAGATTTAGAGTATTTAGCGGAAAATGCTGGTGAGGTAACGGGAATTCCAACTGGTTTTGGGGATATTGACAGAATTACTTCTGGTTTACAAGGAAATGAATTTATAGTTTTAGCAGCTAGACCGAGTATGGGAAAAACAGCTTTAGCTTTGAATATGGCTTGTTCGATGGCTATTGATAGTAAAAAGGTTGTGGCAATTTTTAATTTAGAAATGAGTTCAGAACAATTAGCAGTAAGAATGATTAGTTCTTTAGGGCAAATACCTTTAAACAAATTAAGAACGGGACGTTTAGAACATAACGATTGGCGAAGGGTTAATGAAGCTATTAGTCAATTAGCTGATACAGAGATTTATATAGATGATACGCCTGGTATTACTATTGGTGAAATCAAAGCAAAATGTCGACGTTTAGCAAGTTTTTCTTCAGGATTAGATGTTGTTATAATTGATTACTTGCAACTAGTTACTAGCACTAATCGTTATGTAGGAAATAGACAACAAGAAGTATCTGAAATATCTAGAGCTTTAAAAACGATGGCTTTAGAATTAAATATTCCAGTCATTGCTTTAGCTCAATTATCAAGAGCAGTAGAAGGAAGAGAAGATAAAAGGCCATTAATGAGTGATTTAAGGGAATCTGGTTCTATTGAACAAGATGCTGATGTTGTAACTTTTTTATATAGAGAGGATTATTATAATAAAGAATTAAGAAAAGATGATTGGACAAGTGAGACAGAGTATATTATTGGTAAAAATCGTAATGGACCGACCGCAACCATTGATTTATTATTTAAAAAAACTACAGGTACTTTTTTAAATTACCGCAAGGAAGAAATAAAGCCTGAATGAAAATAACAGTTTTAGCAAGCGGTAGTAGAGGAAATTGTACTTATGTAGAGGTTAATGGTGTTAGATTACTTATTGATTTAGGAATATCTTGTTCTTATGTTGTTGAAAAGTTAAAGGAAATTAATGTTGATCCTTCATCAATAGAAAAAATTCTTATTACTCATATTCATAATGATCATATTTCAGGATTAAAAACCTTTTATAAAAAGTATCAACCAACTATTTATATAACTCCATCGATGTTAGAGGGTTTAGAATGGATTGATCAAACTACTAAATATGGTTTTTATAATGAGAAAGATGCTTTTACTAAACTAAAGATAGAACTAATTAGAACATCTCATGATGTAAAAGAATCTTATGGATTTTTAATTGAAGAAAAGTTAGTTTATATAACGGATACTGGATATATTCATCATAAATACTTTTTAAAATTAAAAAACAAAGAAGTTTATATTATAGAAAGTAATCATGATGTTGAAATGTTAATGAATGGAAAATATTACTTTAATTTAAAACAAAGAATTTTAAGTGATGAAGGACACCTATCCAATGAAAAGGCTTCTGTTTATTTATCTAAATTTATAGGGGAAAAAACAAAATATATATTTTTAGCTCATTTAAGTGAAGAAAATAATAGTGAAGAAAAAGCTTTAATAACTTTATGGAAAAATATTAATAAAAATGATATTAAAAAGGTTATTATAGCTAAACAAGATGAAAGAACGGAATTAATTGAAATATAATTAAGAGATTAGCTTAACTTTATTTAATTTTGTAATTAAATAAAAACCTTAAGTTATTGCATAATATATATAAATGTGTTAATATTAGGTTTAGATTTAGTTAGTTTTTTATTTACCTCCTATTCTTTTTTGGAAGTGTAAAAATAATTTAAATCCAATATTACGAAGAAAAAGGAGGTTTAGCAAGTGGAAGATAAAACAATAGTTTGCAAAGACTGTGGAAAAGAATTTCAATTTACTGTTGGTGAGCAAGAGTTTTATAAGGAAAAAGGGTTTGAACAAGATCCAGTAAGATGTAAAGATTGCAGAACAGCTCGTAAGAGAAATAGAGATCAACGTAGAAATAATAACTTTTACGAAAACTAAAAAATCCGAATAGGATTTTTTTTATAATATTTGTTGAAAAATAATAAAATTAATGATAAAATATATTTGTTTTATGGCGGTAGTGGCGAAGTGGTTTAACGCACCGGGTTGTGGTCCCGGCAGACGTGGGTTCGAATCCCATCTATCGCCCCATTGATAGGATATAAACTCCTAGAACCTTACTAGAATAAAGGTTTTAGGAGTTTTTTAACACAAAAAATTAAAGAAAAATGGTAGGATATATAATTAATAGAGGATAAGTTGGTAAAAATCAAAAAATTACTATTAAGGGAGGCTTAATGTATAAAAAAGGTCTATTAAAAGTCTTTTAGAATTTGAAATAAAACATCGTAGTTACCATTGTATGAATTAATTTTATAATAAGCTAAGATTTTGTTATTATATGTTTTATTATTTTCTATATAATTTTTAACTATTTGATTATTATTATAAATATAATAAATTAAAGCTTTTTTGGTTTCTTCTTCTTCAATTTTTGGAGAGTACAGGGGAGATAAATTTCCATATAAAAATAATTGGTTGGTTTTAAAATTATTTTTTAAAAAATCAATCCAAGCATAAAGATGTAAATTAAAATAGTAAACACTGACTCCGTTTTTCAAATTATTAACGAATGTTTTGTTTCGTTTTAAAGCGTTCATGTCACGCATTGTGTAAAATTGTAAATCACCCGGTAATTTATTTTTATTAGGGTATTTTGGGACAATTCCATCGATCGTTTTATAATTTGATAAAATAAACTTATCTTTATGTTCCAAAATATCAAACTTAAAAGAAGAAATATAATTAAAATCCATTGCCACTCCATCATTTTTTTTATATAGTCCTAAAGTTACAGGAAATTCTATATTCGATTTGTTAATATTGCTAAAAAGATTACTAGAAAAAATTAAACCTTTAACTAAAGTGTAGTTTTTTTTGAAGTCCCCTAACGAATTAAAATTAGTTTTTTTTATAAGATAAGATAATGGATGTAAAACACAAATAAAATTAGGATTTATTAATGAATACATTTTTAAAAAGGAAATTCCTAGATCACGAGATTTCACTGATTTGTCAGTTAACATAAATCCCTTTTCGCCTTTTTTATAGTAACTAGTAATGTCATTGTATGGTGGATTTCCAATGATTATAATATTTTCGTTTTTTAATCCGTATTTGCTTTTATTTATATTTAATAAAGAATTTTCTTGATAAGTTTTAATTTGGGGAAAATTATTATTAATAAACTTAATAGATGATGTATCTATATCAGTAGCAATTAATTTTGCTTTCGAATTAAGAAAGTTAGAAATGAAGGCTCCATAACCTACACCAAAATCTATAATTGCAGAATTTTCGGTTATTAAAGGTTCTATCCAAGATTTTGCTATTTTGGTAATTTTTTCAGGAGTAAAATAGCTACCATTTTTTATGATTTTTTCTTTAGGTAAGTGGGTATTTTCTGATAGTTTCATTGTATCACCTTGTATAATATTAGCATAATATTTTGTAAAATAAAACTCTAATATGTTTATAACCATCGTGTTTTGTAATTTAATTATAAGGTGTTATAATTAAATTAATAGTAAAGGAGAGAGAAAAGTGGAAGATATAGATTATAAAAAAGGAAATGACTGCTTATTATTATTTTTACCAACGAAAAATAAAGGAAAATTTAGGTGGAAAAATCGTCATGATAATTCTAAATTTGGCTCTGTTTTTGCTACTAGAGAAATACCTTTTAAAGAACAGTCTTATCTTGAATGGCAAATTGGTTATGATTCAACAATAGAACACAAGACGAAAACTACAATTTTGTCTAATATGGTTTTTATTGGAGCAAACGGGAAGGAAAAAAACCCTTATGAATTAGCGGAGATTCTGTTTTTATTAATGGAATTAAAACTAATTTCAATACAAAATATCAAAAATTTAAAAAAGGAAATAGAAGAGACCAATTTTTCATTTGAAGATAGTTTTACAATTAAAACCTCTATAAAAGAAAATATTGATATTTCTGGATTTAACTTTTATCAACACAATATAATTTTACCTACTTTTTCTGATTTTGCAGATGACAGGAGTATTTCTATAGAAATTTCTATTAAGCAACAGCAATATGCGAGTGGAACCCAACCAATGGTATATTTGGTTATTCCAATTAACAATTTTAAAAACGGTAACGAAATGTTAGGATTAACTTCTAATGAAATTGATAAAGCAATCTTTTCTATCAATTATGAAAATAAACAGTTAGTTTTAAATCTTTTTAAATATTTTGGAATATGTTCAGTCAGACATAAATCTGATGTAATTACAATTTTGGATTTAATTATTGAAAAATTTAAATAATAATTTTAGAGTGTAATTTTTATATTTTGATCTGTGTGTTAAATAACTAGCGAGGTGATAAATTGAGCTTATCGCTTATTTAAGCTCCATTGATAGATATAAACTCTTAAATCTCACTAGAATAAAGACTTTGGGAGTTTTTTTAACAAAAAAAATTATTAAAGAAATTGTTCCAATAGCCAAGTTAAAAAGTACATAACTACCAAAAACCCTAATATTAATTGGTATAATGGCACACACATGAAAATGGGGTGTACAAATATTGAAATATTTATGCGCTTTTATATTGACATTTACAGATTTAATTTAGTTGAGGAATATAGAAAAGAAAGAAAATTAGATGAGGTTATCATGGTGTTTCCTTGTATTAGACAAGAGTGTTTGGATATCTAAAAACTGAAGCAGCAATAGCCTTTAATAAGATTAAAAAAATAAATAATAAAAAGATTAAAGTTATATTTTGTTGTTATGGGATAACAAATTATCAAATATATATTGAAAATGTTTATGATATAAAGAAAGAATGATGCTTTTATTTAAAATTTTATATTATTTATATTAAAGTTATAGTATGATACTTATAAGTAAAGGAAAGTGTTATATGAAATTAAAAGAATTATTAAGAAATTATCAAAAAAAGCAAATTTATTTTAATTATTGTTTTTTAAAAAAGGAACCAAAGGAATATCAAAAGATTACTAAATATCAAATAATTTTAGATATTTATGAAATGTATAATTCAAATCCAGATTTTATAAAAGATATTTGTTCAACAGAAGAATTGTTATTGTTAAAAAAGATTTTAAAAGGGGAAGTAGAGAATATTGTTATTACAAAAAAAGAAGAAACTTATGAAAGATATAATCTTTTAAATTCTTTGGAACAAAAGTTTTTATTGTCATTGGATTTTTTTGATCCTAAAATTAAAGTGCCTGAAGAAATTGAAAAGTCAATAAAAATTGCTTTGAAAAATTTTAATAAAGAAGAATTAAAAGAAAGGGATGAACTAAGATATTTGATTGTCGGTTTAATTAGAACTTATTTTCTTTTAACAAGAGATGAATTTTTTCAATATTTTTCTGAATATTATTCTTTATCTTATGTAGATTTAAATAATTATATCGATAATAATCTATATTTTAAAAGATTTATAACAAAACTTCCTGATGATTATTATCTTAGCAAAGAATATGAGATTTATTTGGAAGTTATAACTAATGAAAGAAAAAAGAAAAATTCTTCTTTTTTTCATCTTTATAAAAAGGAAGAGTTAATTTCTGTTGGTAAAAATAGAATAAATTTAGAAGACGAAGATATTAATAAGTTTTACAATTTTTTATTAAAAAAAATAAAGGGAAATATTATTTTAGAACATTCAATTGATTATTTTATTGAAATAGCGATTGCATTTGATATTAAAAATGTTACTAAATATCTTGAATTTATTTTAAGTTTTATTACTGATGAGAAGGAAATATCAAATGCTATGCTTCAAATAATTATTAAAGCATATAATAAGTTTCCTAATTGGATAAATAATGGAGTTGCTCCTTTTTATGCTTTAGAAGAAACTAAAAATGATAATGATTCTATAATAAATGTTATTCCTTCTAATAAAATTGGGCGAAATGATCCTTGTCCTTGTGGAAGTGGTAAAAAATATAAAAAATGTTGTTTAAATTTAAAAGGTTTAAGAAAAAAGGAAGCAATTTTACCTGAAGAGGAAGCAATTAAGTTTTATAAAATATTTTCTTTGTTATGTTTTTTTGCTAATAAAAAATATAAAATTTTAGAAGATATAAAAGAGGTGGAAGATTTATTTAATTCGAATGGCACTTTAAAAACAGAAAAGGTTGCCTTAATTAGAGAAAAAATGTGGTCGGATGATAAGATTATTCAAGAATTTATTGAAAATAGTAAAGAAATATTATCTCAAGAGGAATTATTAATAGCCGAATCATGGCAACGAAGAATTAGTAAAAGGTTTTTACTTTATAAATATATAGATGGTAAATCAATCTTAATAGATGAAAATCAAGTTTATGAAGTATTAGGAATTTATAATTCTATTTCTGAAAAAATGCCTTTTAGTAAATTACCAATGTTTGTTGAAATGACATTATTGCCTTTTAAAGATAAAATAATTTATGATGGGCTTTTTAGTGTGTTAAATATGATATTAGGAGACGGAATTAAGGATTTATCTAATCAAATTTATGAAAAACAAAAAAATAATATTATTGTAAGATTATAATAATTATAGATAAAAAGATTATTGATGTAATGTGATATTATCATTACTAATTATAAATTCTTTTCCATTAAAGATTAGATCAGTAGTTAATTCTCCTAAAATATCAGCACTATAATAACCAATTAATTTTTGTTTAGTTTGTAGTTTAAAAGAATTAGTCTGATTTATAGAAATAGGTGTTAAGGAAATTAAAGGCGAAATAGATCCAGTAGTGGGTCTTTTTAATTTTCCCTCTTTATCATAAATATAGTCTTTATATTCTTTATTTTTATTAATAAGACTAAGAGTAAAAGTTTTAGTATTAGTAATATTTACTTTATAGTTATCTTCAAAGTTTATTTTATAAGGTTCTAATTTGTTAAATTCTTTGGAATTAAAGAGTAACTTTTCTTTGTTATTTTTAAAAGAATAAATAAAATAAAAACTTTCTTCATTAGTGCTTCCAGAAAATATAGATAAAAGAATATCCTTAATTCCATTATTAGTTAAATCTCCTAGAAAAAGTTTAGGAGTATAACCACTATTTTGTTTAGGAATGATTTTATATAAGGTTTGATCTTTACCGTCCCTTATATTAATAGTAATATTATTAATTAAAAAACTTTGTGGTCCTAAGGGTTTTTCACCTGTTAAAAAAACTTCATCTTCTAATCCATCACCATTGACATCAGCTTTTTTATAATCAAATATAAATTTAGTATTTTTGTTTTCTCGATTTTGAAGAAACATATTATCACCCAATACATTATATGTCTTATAATTTAAAAATTAAGGTTTTATTTTTTCTTTAAAACCTTAATTTTTGGATCTTGAGAATAATTATTTTTATTAGTGTTTTGAAAAGTTTCTAATGTTTTTTTAAATGATTTTAATTTATTTATTTCTTTTTGTTTGTTTTTTTTTAAGTTAATAGGGTTATTAGTTTTAACGATATTGTTTAAATTTGTTTTAGTGTTTTTTTTTGAACGTTGATAATATTCTTTAATGGTTATACCTTGTAATAAAGTAGTTGTCCCTAATAAAGGATATAATAAAACCTGAAAGGAAGGATTTAAATGCGAAATAAAACTAGCTCCAATGGTAGAAAAAAGAAAAACACTTTTTAATTTTCCTATTTTTAAAACATCTTTTATTGTTTTACTTTTAAAATAATCTGAAATATTAATAGTGGTGATAACACTTTCTAAAATTAAAGTTGGTAATAAAAGAGGAGTAATGAAAAAAGAAGCAATTATTAAAGAAATGCCACTAAATAATTTATCAGCAATTGGATCAACTATTTTTCCATATTTAGATTCAGCGTGCCATTTTCTTGCTAAAAATCCATCAAGAGCATCACTAAGAGCATTAATTATAAAAAGATTTGTTGCTAAATAAAGATTTCCATTTAAAAATATAAAAGGAAATAAGATTGAAAGTCCAATTCGGGTGGTAGTAATAATATTAGGAATTTGTTTTTTTATTTTATTTTTCATAGAATCAGTCCTCTAAGAATTTTATTATATATATAAATAATATTAAATTCAAGGTAAAATAATCATTTTAAAGGTTAATAATTTTATATTTTGCTTATTATAAGCATAGAATATTAAAATAAGGGGGAATTTATTATGTTTAGTAAATTTACTGAAGAAGCTCAACAAATATTAATAAATGCTAAAAAGGAAATGTATAATTTAAAGCATCCTTATGTAGGAAGCGAACATCTTTTATTAGCGATTTTAAAAGAAGAAAATGAAGTTTCTAAAAAATTGAAAAGGTTCAATATTAATTATAAATCATTTAAAGAAGACTTGGTAAAAATAATGGGGATTGGTTCTATTAAAAAGCAATGGTTTTTATATACTCCTTTATTAAAAAGAGTTATAGAAAGTGCTATTTTAGATAGTAAAGATGATAATGATGAAGAAGTATCTGTTCATCATTTATTTTGTGCTCTTTTAGAAGAGGGAGAAGGAGTAGCGATTAGAATTTTATTAAATATGGGTATTGATATGGATAAGATTTATGAATTATTTGCCCATGATATTTCTAATAGGAAAATAAAATCTAAAAAGTTATTAATTGAAGAGATGGGGATAGATTTAACTGAAAAGGCTGTAAAAGGAGAATTAGATCCTGTTATAGGAAGGGAAAAAGAAGTGCAAAGAGTAATAGAAATTATTAGTCGAAGGACAAAGAATAATCCATTATTAGTAGGTGAGGCGGGTGTTGGGAAAACAGCAATTGTGGAATATCTTAGTTATTTAATTGTTAAAGGGGAGGTTCCCCTTAATTTAAAGAATAAACGTATTTTAGGTTTAGATATGGCAACCCTTGTGGCGGGAACTAAGTATCGTGGTGAGTTTGAAGAACGAATGAAAAGGATGATTAAGGAATTAGAAGATAATAATGATATTATTATGTTTTTAGATGAAGTTCATACTTTAGTTGGTGTTGGAGGTGCTGAAGGTGCAATTGATGCTGCGAATATTTTAAAACCAGCTTTAGCTCGAAATAAAATAAAATGTATTGGAGCGACAACTACTGATGAATATAAAAGGAATATAGAAAAGGATCGGGCTTTAGATCGACGTTTTCAAAAGGTTTTTATTGAAGCACCTAATAAAACAGTTGTTAAGGATATTTTATTAAAATTAAAAGGAATATATGAAAGTTATCATCAAGTTTCTATTAATAATAATATAATAGATTTAATTATAACTTTATCAGAAAAATATATTTATGATCGTAATCAACCTGATAAATCTATTGATATTTTAGATGAGGTCTGTGCTAAAGCTTCCTTAAAAGAAAGTAAAAGCAATAATAAAATAAATGATTTATACCAACAATTAGATAATATAAAAAGAAAAAAGAATGAATGTATAATAAATCATGAATTTAGTGAAGCTTATAAATATAAAGAAGAAGAAGAAAAGTTATTAGATGAGTTAAATAATTTAGAATTAAAAATTATAAATAAAGAGAAAATTAAGAAGGTAACTAAAGAAAATGTGGCGGAAGTAATTAATAATCGCACTAAAATTCCTGTTTATGAAATTCTTAATGATAATAAAAGTTTTTTTAATAAATTAATGAAGGATTTAAAAGAAAGAATTATTGGTCAAGAGGAAGCGATTAATAATTTAATTAATATAACTAAACGCATAAAATTAGGATTTAAAGGAGAAAACAAATGTTATTCTTATTTATTTTGTGGCCCAACAGGAGTAGGTAAAACTGAATTAGCCCTTATTTATGCTAAAAATTTAGTTGGGGAGAATAATGTAATTAAATTAGATATGAGTGAGTATTCTGAAAGTCATACCCTAAGTAAAATTATTGGGGCTCCACCAGGATATGTTGGTTATGAAGATCAACAAAACATTTTAGAAGAAATTAGAAATAAACCAAACTCTGTTCTTATTTTAGATGAGATAGATAGGGCTCATAGTTCGGTTCGGAATTTATTTTTACAAGTATTAGATCAAGCAGAATTAAAAGATTCTAATGGAAGAGTTGTTCATTTTGATAATGTTTTAATAATAATGACAACTAATATAGGTTTTAATAAAGGTGTTGTAGGATTTAATAATGTTATTGATAAGAAGGTAAATTCTAAACTTAAACAAGAATTAGGAGTAGAATTTATTAATAGGATTTATAATGTTATTATTTTTAATCGATTAGGTCAAGAAGAGATTGAAAAGATAATAAATAATCAATTAATTAAAGTAAAAGAAAGATTTGAGAAGCAAAAAGTAAAAATAAATAAATTAGTGGTAACAGAAATTATGTCTTTAATTGATTATCATGATTTTGGAGCAAGGAAAATAGAAAAGGTTATTCAAGATAAGGTTGAAAGTAATATTATTGATAAAATAATGGATGGGAAAAATGAAATAGGAATAAAGAGTATTAAAGAATGTGTCTAGGTGTTGTTTTCTTCTTTTTTCTTTCTATATTTAAACTTATATGTTAAAATAACGTTAGTAATACATTGATTTAAAGAGTGTAGTAAAAGAATTGTTATAAAGAAAAAGAGGTGAAACCAGGTTTTATACCTGAATTAAAATGAAACAAATTAGGACAAGATTTGCTCCTAGCCCTACTGGATTTATGCACATTGGTGGGGTTCGGACAGCTTTATATTCTTATTTAATTGCTAAAAAGAATAATGGTAGTTTTATTTTACGAATAGAGGATACTGATTTAGAAAGATATGTTGAGGGATCTCTTGAAGTAATTTATGATACTTTAGAAGATTTAGGTTTAAATTGGGATGAAGGACCAAATAAAGGGGGTCCTTATGCTCCTTATATTCAAAGTGAACGAAAGAGTAATTATCTTAATTATGCTAAAAGATTAATAGATGAAGGTAAGGCTTATTATTGTTTTTGTAGTAATGAAAGATTAAAAAAGTTAAAAGAAGAAGCTAAGAAGAAGAACGAATTATATAAATATGATAAGAAATGTCAAAGTTTAACATTAGAAGAAGCTTTAAAAAGAATTAATAATGGAGAAAAATATGTTATTAGATTTAAAATACCTGAAAAAGGTTTAACTGTTTTTGAAGATCTTGTTTATGGTAAAATAGAAGTTCAAAATAAAGAATTAGAAGATTTGATTTTAATTAAATCTGATGGAATGCCTACTTATAATTTTGCTAATATAGTTGATGATTATGAAATGAAGATAACTCATATCGTCAGGGGGAATGAGTATATATCCTCGACCCCAAAATATGTTTTAATATATCAAGCCTTTGGATGGGAAACACCTAATTTTGTTCATTTACCTATTATAAAAAAGGAACGTGATTCTGATAAGAAATTAAGTAAACGAGATGGTGATGCTACTGTAGAAGCTTTAAAAGAGAAAGGTTATTTAAATGAAGCAATTATAAATATGTTAGCCCTTACAGGATGGAGTTCTGGCAGTGAAGAAGAAATTTTTAGTTTAGAAGAGTTAACGAAAAGGTTTACTATAGAGGGAATTAGTAAAAGTAATGCTATTTTTGATATAGGGAAATTAAATTGGTTAAATAATTATTATATTAAAAGATTAACTATTGATAAATTGTATAGTTTTGTTCTTCCTTATTTAGAAGAAGTTTATGATCTTTCTTCTAAAACAGAATTATGGTTAAAAACATTAATAGAAACTTATCAAGAACAACTATCTTATGGAAAGGAAATAGTTCAATTAAGTGAATTGTTTTTTAAGGAAATAGTTACAGATGAAGATGGAAAAGAATTTTTAGAATTAACAGAAACAAATAATATAAAATTAGTATTAAAGAAAGAAATAAAAGGGATAAAAAATTGGACTGAAGAAAATATTAAAAAAGCTTTAAATAAAGTAAAAGAAGAAACAAAAGTGAAGGGTAAAAATTTGTTTATGCCGATTAGGGTATTGGTTTCTGGAAAGACAAAAGGTCCAGAACTACCTAGAACCATTTTTCTTTTAGGCCAAGAACAGGTTATAAAAAGATTAGAAGAATAGTATAAAACAGGAGGTTAAAATGAATTTATATAATACTTTAACAAAGAGAATTGAAAGTTTTATTCCTTATAATAAAGAAGAGATTACAATGTATACATGCGGACCAACTGTTTATAATTATGCTCATATTGGTAATTTAAGAACATATATTTTTGAAGATGTTTTAGAAAAAACTTTAAATTATGTAGGTTATAATGTTAAACGGGTAATGAATATTACTGATGTTGGGCATCTTACTTCTGATGCTGATAGTGGTGAAGATAAGATGGTTTTAAGTGCGAAAAAAGAAGGGAAAACCATTTATGACATTGCTGAATTTTATACAAAAGCTTTTTTTCAGGATTTAGAAAAGTTAAATATTAAAAAACCAAAAATTGTGGAAAAGGCAACAGATCATATTAAAATGTATATTAAAATGATAGAAAAGTTAATAAAAGATGGTTATGCTTATGAATCAGAGGGTAATGTTTATTTTGACATAAGTCAAGCAAAGGATTATTATAAATTATCTGGGAAAAAAGAAGAAGATTTATTAATAGGGGCTAGAGAGGATGTTTTTGAAGATAAAAATAAAAGGAATCCTTTAGATTTTGTTCTTTGGTTTACTAAATCTAAATTTACAGAACAAGAAATGAAATGGGATTCTCCTTGGGGTTTAGGGTATCCTGGTTGGCATATAGAATGTTCTGGCCTTAGTATTAAATTTTTAGGTGAATATTTAGATATTCATTGTGGAGGGGTTGATAATATTTTCCCTCATCATACGAATGAAATAGCTCAATCTGAGGCTTATTTAGGACATAAATGGTGTAATTATTGGCTTCATGGTGAATATTTAAATGATAAAACTGGGAAAATGAGCAAATCTAAAGGTCAATTTTTAACGCTTTCATTATTGGAAGCTAAAGGTTATAATCCAATTGTTTATCGCTTTTTTTGTTTACAATCTCATTATCGTAAACAATTAGAATTTACTTTTGAATCTTTAGATATGGCTTCTTTAGCTTATAATAAACTTCTTTCTCGAATTCAAATGATTGAAGATGACAGCTCATCACTTGACAAGGAAATGATTAATACTTATCAAGAAAAATTTAAAAAGGAATTAAAAGAAGATTTAAATACTGCTAATACTTTAACATCTTTATTTGAATTATTAAAAGATAAAAAAGTTAATAATAAAACAAAATTATATTTAATAAAAGAAATTGATCAAGTTTTATCACTAGATTTATTAAAGCCTATTAATAAAAACTTAGATGCCAAGTTTAAAAAGGAAATAGAGGATTTAATTAAAAAAAGAAAAGAAGCAAAAAATAAAGGTAATTATGCTGAAGCTGACCAAATTAGAGAAGAATTATTAAAGAAAAATATAATTTTAAAAGATGGTCGTAATCAAACGACTTGGGAATTAAAAAAATAAAGGAGGTTTATTATGTATTATGGATTGTTTATTTTATCGTTTGTAATTGTTTTTGGTGCCCAATTATTAGTTATGGGTGCTTATGGAAAATACAAAACTGTTGAAGCTAAAAAGGGATTAACTGGTTTGGAAGTGGCCAGAAGGATTCTTGATATTAATGGTTTAAATGAAATTTATGTTGTTGAAACTAAAGGAAAAATGTCTGATCATTATGATCCGAAAAATAAAGTTGTGCGCCTTTCTCCTGATGTTTATCATAAAAAAAGCATTGCTTCAGTAGCAATTGCCGCCCATGAATGTGGACACGCTATTCAACACAAGAAAAGATATTGGTTTTTAATTATTCGTAATTTGATTGTTCCGATTGTTAATCTAGCATCTAAGATGGGATATTTAATTTTAGTTATAGGTTTTCTTTCTTCTGCTTTAAAGATAGCGATGATTGGTTTAATTTTATTAGGAGCAACACTTTTATTTCAATTAATTACTTTACCTGTTGAATTTAATGCTTCTAGCCGAGCTAAAAAGATTTTAATTGAAGAAAACTTAATTTATGAAGATGAAAAATCAAAAATTGGTAATATGTTAAATGCTGCTGCCATGACTTATGTGGCTGCCTTAATTTCTAACTTTTTAGAAATGTTCCGCTTATTTTTAATAATTTCAAAAAGAGATTAAAGTCTTAAATGGAGGTTCCTTTATGAAGAGCGATAATGGAAAGAAAAAGGTTGATATTGTTGGATTAAATGAAATAATTGATTTAAGCAATCGTATTTTAAAAATTACTTATTTCTTTTTGTTTATTATTGTTATTTACGCTTTAACTGCTTTACTTAAAGAATGGCATATCTTTACTTTTTTGTTTCTTCTTTTGAAAGTTTTATCACCTCTTTTTATTGGACTTATTATTGCTTGGTTTTTAGAACCTTTTGTTACCTTTTTATCTGATAGAGGAGTTTATCGATTTTTAGGGGTAATATTAGTTTATTTAATTTTAATAACTTTTCTTTATATAATAATGGTTACTGCTTTTCCTTTATTATTAAAGCAATCAAATGAAGTTTTAACAATTTTTCCAATTTTAATAGAAAAACTTAATTTATGGTTAAACAACTTTTTTAGGGGTTTTGAAAAAATATCTTTTTTAGATTTAGAGTTAATTAGAACAGATACTTTAGAATATTTTTCTTTAATTATAAAATCTTTAACAACAGATATTCCTGAAATAATTTTTAATTCTTTAAAAGCTGTTTTGTCTACAGTGGGAGTTGTTTTATTTGGTTTAATAATAGGATTTTATTTATTATTTGATTTTAATAATATTGGAAAAAGAATTTTAACAATAATGCCTAAAAGGATTAGAAACGATCTTAAATACTTATATGCTGAAATTAATATTTCTTTATTATCTTATATAAAAGGAACTATTTTTATAAGTGTTATTTTATTTTTTTTAACAGCTATAACTTTACATATTTTAAATATTCGAGTTTCTATTCTATTAGCTTTTATTTTAGCAATAACTGATATAATTCCTTATATTGGTTCTTATATAGGGGCAATTCCTATTATTCTTATTGCTTTTACAGAAGGAGTTTCAGCGGGTATTTTGACGATGATTGTCTTGTTAGTAATTCAATTAATAAAAAGTAATTTTATTCAACCATTAGTTATGAGTAGAACGATGAAATTACATCCGGTTAGTGTTATTGTTAGTATTTTATTTTTTGGTTATTTCTTTGGCATAATAGGAATGATTGTCGCGACACCTATTATTGCCATATCTAAAATGTTGTTACTGTTTTTAAATAAAAAATATAATATTATAAAAGTTTAAGGAGGAATTATGAAGTTAGAAGATAAAAAAATATTTCTTATTGGTGGTAAGGCTCGTAATGGAAAAACAACAATAGGAAAAATGTTAAAAGAAGAATATGAAAAGCAAGGTTATAAAGTTGTTATAATGCAATTAATGACCCCTTTAAAGGGATATATCAAAACATATTTTAATTGGGATGGGCAAGAAGAAACAAAACCAAGGGAATTGTTACAAAAACTAGGAACAGAAGTTATTCGAGAAAAATTAGGTAAAAAGTATTTTTATGTTAATCGTTTGATCGAAGATATAGAGATATTATCTTCATTTTTTGATGTTTTTATTATTGATGATGTAAGATTTAAATTAGAAATAGATAAAATTAGAGAAGTTTTTCCTTTTTTAAAAGCTTTAAAAATAATTAGGAGAAATTATCAAAGTAATTTAACAGAAGAACAACAACAACATATTTCAGAGATAGATTTAGATGATTATGAAAAGGTTGAATATAAAATTATAAATGATGGAACTTTAGAAGAATTAAAGGAAAAAATAAAACAAATTGTTAAAGAAGAATTTTAATGGGGGGATTAGGGATGAAGAAAATGACTAGTAACGAAATTAGAACAATGTTTATTAATTTTTTTAAAGAAAAAGATCATTTGTTTATGGAAAGTTCATCTTTAATTCCTCAAGATGATTCTAGTTTATTATGGGTAAATGCTGGTGTTACCCCACTTAAAAAGTTTTTTGATGGAAGGGAAGTTCCACCTAAAAAAAGAATTGTTACAGTTCAAAAATGTATGCGGACTAATGATATCGAAAATGTTGGAAAAACAGCTCGCCATCATACATTTTTTGAAATGCTAGGAAATTTTTCTTTGGGTGATTATTTTAAAAAAGAAGCTTTATCTTTTGCTTATGAATTATTAACAGATCAAAAATATTTTGGTTTTGATAAAGATAAACTTTATATAACAGTTTATCCTAACGATCAAGAAGCTTATAATATTTGGTTAAGTTTGGGAATTGATCCAACTCATATAATTAAGCTTAAGAGTAATTATTGGGAAATTGGAGAAGGCCCTTGTGGACCTGATTCAGAAATTTTTTATGATCGAGGGGAAGAATTTGATCCTGATAAAAAAGGATTAAAATTGTTAGAAGAAGAAATTCCTAATGATCGGTATCTTGAAATATGGAATAATGTTTTTAGTCAATTTAACGCTAAATCTAACAAGAACAGGGAAGATTATCCAGAATTGCCAAACAAGAACATAGATACAGGTATGGGTCTTGAAAGAATGGCCTCTATATTGCAAGATGTTCCTACTAATTATGAAACAGATTTATTTATGCCTATTATTAAAGAAGTTTCTAAAATCACGAATTATTTATATAGTGGTGAAAGTTCTTTTAAGATTATTGCTGATCATCTTCGAACTCTGACTTTTGCCCTTAGTGATGGAGCTTTGTTCGCGAATGAAGGACGTGGCTATGTTTTAAGAAGATTATTAAGAAGAGCTGTTCTTCAAGGACGAAAATTAGGAATGGAAACATCTTTTCTTTATAAAATAGTTGATGTTGTTGTTGAAATAATGAGTGATGTTTATCCTAATTTATTGAAGGAAAAAGAAAGAGTTAAAAAATTAATTAAGAAGGAAGAAGAATTATTTTATAAAACTTTATTAAGTGGGGAAAAGCGATTAGAAGAAATAATTAAAAAAAGTAAAACTAAGTTTATTGCTGGAGAAGATGCTTTTAAATTATATGATACTTATGGTTTTCCTTTGGAATTAACAAAAGAAGTTTTAGAAGAAAAAGGTTTTGTAGTAAGGAAGGAGGATTTTGATATTTATATGAAAAAACAACAAGATAGGGCTCGTCAAGCAAGAAAAAAGGAGGGTAGTATGGAAAGCCAAAATAAAGCTTTAATAGAATTTAAAGAAAAAAGCCTTTTTGTTGGTTATGATACTTATAGTTTAAAAACCAAGGTAATTGGTTTAATTCGTGATGAAGAAAATGTTTTAGAGTTATCTGATCAAGGATATGTTATTTTAGAAAAGACACCATTTTTTGCTGAAATGGGAGGACAAGTAGCAGATACTGGATTTATAGAAGGAGAAGGTTTTCAAGCAGAAGTCTTAAATGTAATAAGGATTTTTAATAAACAGCATGCTCATTTTGTAAGGATAAAAAAAGGAACAATTAAATTAAAAGATAAAGTAACGGCTAACATTGATATTAAAAGAAGAGAAAAGATAACTAAAAATCATAGTGCTACTCACTTATTGCAAGAAGCTTTAAGAGAAGCTTTAGATAAAAATATTGTTCAAGCAGGATCAAGGGTTGATGAAAATACTCTTCGTTTTGATTTTTCTTATCCTTATGAAATTAAGGATGAAGATATAATTATAGCTGAGCATTTGGTTAATGAAAAACTTAAAACAAAAGTTGATACAATAATTGAAGAAATGACTTTAGATGAAGCGACAGGAAGAGGAGCTTTAGCTTTATTTAGTGAGAAATATGATGATATTGTAAGAACAGTTACTCTCTATGATTCTTTTGAATTATGTGGTGGAACTCATGTTCAAAATATAGGAGATATCAATAAGTTTGCAATTAAATCTATTGAATCTAAAGGTTTAAATGTTTATCGTATTGAAGCAGTTACTGATGAAAATATTGAGGAAAAATTATATGAAGTAATTAAACCTTATAATGAAGAAATGAAAAAATTATTAAATAAATCTAAAAGAATTGTTGAAGAAGCTTATCTTAATGATATTGAATTAACTTTTAATGTTTTTATTGATCATGAAAAACCAACTTCTTATCAAGATATTGTTTATAATCGTAACGAAGTTGAAGAAGTAAGAAGAAAAGTAAAAGAATTAGAGAAAGAATATATTAGAGCTAAGGAAAGTAAAGTTCTAAGTGATTTATCTTTTTTTGATCAATATATAGAAAAAAATAAAATAGGGGAATATATAGTTTTAAAGGTTGAAGATTATGATTTAAAAATTTTAAAACAAATAGTTGATCAATTAATAGAAAGATTAGATAAAGGGTTTGTTTTTTTAGCTAATGTAAGCAATAATAATGTAAATTTTATTGCTAAATGTAATAAAAGTATTGCTGAGAAAGTTAATTGTGGTGATTACATTAAAGCGGCTTCTTTAAAGGCTAAGGGTAATGGTGGAGGATCTAAAACTTTTGGTCAAGGGGGAGGAACAGATATAACTGTTTTAGAAGAAATTTTGTTGAAGGTCAAAGAAAAAATTAACAAATTAAGTTAATTGTTTGAAGATTTTCTCATTTTATTGCATAAAAAAATTATTAATGTTAAAATATAAATATAATCAGATTAATGAGGTGATTATATGAATTCTAATACAACTAATTTATTTAGTCCCGTTGAACTTGATGAGGCTTTAATTGAAAGAACAATCAAAGAAGTTTATGAAGCTCTTGAAGAAAGACATCATAATCCAATAAATCAATTAGTAGGTTATATTATGAGCGGAGATCCTGGTTATATATCAAGTCATTTAGAGGCTCGAACTAAAATTTCTAAAATAGAACGTGTTAAAATTATTGATGTTTTAGTGCGTAATTATATTGATCGTATTAAATGAAATATTTAGGTTTAGATTTAGGAACTAAAACTTTAGGAATAGCGATTAGCGATGCTAATGGAATTATTGCTAATTCGTATAAAACACTTTATTTTAAAGATAATGATAATCAGTTTTTGTTAGAAGAAATAAAGGTTCTTATAGAAAAAGAAAAGATTGAAAAAATAGTTTTAGGTTTACCTAAAAATATGGATAATACTTTAGGAAAAAGAGCCAAAGAAACATTAAACTTTAAAGAGGAGTTAGAATCATATTTAAAAAAAGAAGTAATTTTAGAAGATGAAAGGTGGACTACTAAGCAAGCAGAGAAGATTTTACTAGAAGGGGATTTATCTAGAAAAAAAAGGAAAAAAAGAATCGATAAATTAGCGGCAACAATTATCTTGCAAGGTTATCTAAATAAAAAAAATAGAAAGGGAGATTAAAATGGAAAAAGAAAAGGAAAATTTATTTACAGTTGTTGATGAGGAAGGAAAAGAAGTAGAATGTGAGGTTTTATTTACTTTTGAATCAGATGAAACAGGTAAAAACTATATGATATATACAGATAATACTTTAGATGAGGAAGGTAATACCAAGGTTTTTGCTTCAATTTTTAATCCTGAAGAAGAAATAAGTAATTTAGAACCAATAGAAACTGAAAAGGAATGGAAGATAATTGAAAACATACTAGAATCATTACAAGAAAAGGAAGATAATCAAGAATAATAATAATAATTTTATTTAAAAAAACTTTAATTAAAATAGTCGCTAATTTTCATAATTATTTAAATTGTTAGTTATGGAAATTAGTGTTATTTTGTTAAGAACAAAAAATAGAAGGAGCATGATTGTTATTACTAAAAGATTAAGGGAAATGGAAAGATATGCTGATGATAATAATATTCCAATTATTAATAAAGAAGGATTAAAGTTTTTATTAGATTATATTAAAAAGAATAAAATAAAATCGATACTAGAAATAGGTTCAGCGATAGGATATTCTGCTATTAATATGGCTTTAGTTGATGAAAAGATAATGGTTACTACTATTGAAAAAAATGAAACAAGGTATTTAGAAGCTTTAAAAAATATTAAAGATTTTCAGTTAGAAAAAAGAATAAATCTTGTTTTAGGGGATGCTTTAGATTTGGTATTAGAAGAAAAATATGATTTAATTTTTATTGATGCTGCTAAAAGTAAATATGTTGATTTTTTTATGAAATATCAAGACAATTTAAAAAGAAAAGGTTCTATTGTTACTGATAATATTTATTTTCATGGTTTAGTTTACCAAAAAGAATCAATTGAGCAAAAACAGACAAGAAAATTAGTAGAAAAAATTAAAGAATATATGTTATTTTTAAAAAATAATAAAGAATTTGAATCTTCTTTTTATGAAGTAGGGGATGGAATTTCAGTTTCTAAAAGGAGTGATTAGATGACTAAAATGTTAATTATTCCTAATAATAAAGCTGATCTTTATAAGTTAAGTAAATTAGATGGAGTGGGATTTATTTTAGGAATTAAAGGGTTTAGTGTTTTTATTGGGGCTAAGTATCAAATAGAAGAATTAAAAGAAGTTATTTCTTTTTTAAAAAAACAAAATAAAATGATTAATATTGCTATTAATAAAATAATTTATAATAAGGATATTCCTAAATTAAAGGAATATCTCTTAATTTTAGAGGGCTTAAATATTGATCTTATTTTATATGATGATGTTAGTGTTGTTAATATTAGTCAGAATTTAAATTTAAAAACACCTTTAGGTTGGATGAATAGTTCTTTTGTAACTAATTATCAGACTTGTAACTATTGGGGGCAACAGGGAGTTAAATACGCCTTGTTAGGAAACGAAATTACTTTAAAAGATAAATTAGAAATAAAAAAGAAGACTACCCTTAATATTATGGTTACTGTTTATGGTTACTTTCTTGTCTCTCAATCAAGTAGATCCTTATTATCAAATTATTTTTCTTATTTTAATCAGGAAAAAGAAAATGATGTTTATCAATTGTATGATGAAATTACTAAACAATCTTATTTTTGTTATGAAGAAGAGGGAAGTAGTTATATTTATAGTTCTTTTATTTTTAATGCTTTAGAGGAAATACCTCTCATAAGAAAAGCATGTATTGAATATGTTGTTTTAAACGGTTTTGATATTCCTATTGAAGTGTTTTTAAAAACAATTAATTTATTTAGGGAGGTTTTGTTTAATAATTTAACTAAAAAGGAAATAAAAGAAAGATCTATAAAGGTGGACATTGAGAATAATTATAATACTAGTAAAGGTTTTTTATATAAAGAAACAATTTATAGGGTGAAGGATAATGTTTGAAACAAGGAAAAAACCAGAGTTATTAGCGCCCGCTGGTAATTTAGAAAAATTAAAATGGGCGATAAAATATGGTGCTGATGCTGTTTATATTGGTGGTAAAAATTATGGATTACGGGCTAATAATGATAATTTTGCTATTGAAGAAATCAAAGCAGCCTGCCTTTATGCACATCAAAATCAAGTTAAAGTTTATGTAACTGTTAATATTATTTTTCATAATAAAGATTTAAAAGGATTGAAAGAATATTTAATAGCTTTAGATAAATGTCGTGTTGATGCTTTTATAATATCTGATCCTTTAGTTTTAGATATAGCTAAAAAATATACACCAAGGGTTGATTTGTTTCTTAGTACTCAGCAATCTACTTTAAATTATGAAGCGGTTTTATTTTGGAAAAAAGCTGGTATAAAAAGAATAATTTTAGCTAGGGAAGCATCCAAAGAAGATATTAAGGAAATAATTGATAAAACAAAAATGGATTTAGAGGTTTTTATTCATGGAGCGATGTGTATAAATTATAGTGGTAAATGTTTATTATCTAATTATATAACTAATCGTGATTCTAACCGTGGAGGTTGTAGTCAAATTTGTCGTTGGTCTTTTCAATTAATTGATCAAAATAATAAGGATTTAAACTTCCAAAAAAAATTTAGGTTATCTTCTAAAGATTTAATTTTCTTAAAATATATTCCTGATTTAATGGAGATGGGTGTTACTTCCTTTAAAATAGAAGGACGAATGCGTTCTATTTATTATATTGCAACGATAATAAATATTTATCGTCAAGTAATAGATGAATATTATAATAATAAAGAGCAGTTTGAATATAATAAGGCATATGAAAAAATATTAAAACGATGTGCTAATAGGGAAACTATTGAACAATATTTTGAAAAAAAGGCTGATATTGGTTCACAGTATTTTTCTTTAAATGAAGAAGTATCAAATCAAGACTTTTTAGGAATAGTTCTTGGTTATGATAAGGTTTTAAAAGAAGTTAGTATTGAACAACGTAATTTTTTTCAATTAGAGGATGAAGTGGAAATATTTGGCCCCCATCAAAAAATAATAAGTTTCTTTATAAAAAGGATAAAGGATGATGATGGCCAAGACTTAGAGGCTGCCAGACATCCTTGCCAAATAGTTCGCATTCCTTTGAAAGAAGAGGTTTTTCCTGATGATTTAATGAGAATAAAAATGTAGTTGACAAGATGTTTAATATATAGTATTCTTTTAGAAATCAATTTGAGAGGTGATAAAATGACAGGAAGAAAGAACAAAAAAGTTTATATGACTGAAGAAGGTCTAGAAGCTATCAAAGAAGAGTTAAAAGTGTTAAAGTTAGAAAAAAGACCTGAAATAATTGATGCTATTAAAGAAGCTAGGGAATTAGGGGATTTGGCAGAAAATACAGACTATCATTCGGCCCGCGAAGAGCAGGCCTTTTTAGAATCTAAAATTCAAGAATTAGAAAAAATTGTTGAAAATGTTGTTATTATAAAAAATGGAAATACTAATGAGGTAGGTTTAGGGGCAACTGTTATTCTTCAATATGATAATGATGTAAATGACGTTGAAGAATATAAAATTGTTGGTAGTAAAGAAGCTGATCCTTCTAAAAACAAAATATCTAATGAATCTCCAATAGCGAAATCTATTTTAAAAAGAAAAAAAGGAGATATTGTGATTGTGGAAAGTCCAAATGGATCTTATAAGGTAAAAATAATAGACATTAAATAAAGGAGTTTAGGTTGTTTTTTTAAGGGATTAAAGATATAATGAAGAAGTCAAGGAGGAGAAATGAAAAACAAGCATGAGATAACAATAAAAATTGAACAAAAAGAGTGGGAGGAAGCTTTAGATAAATCTTTTGAAAAAAAAGTTAAAGAAGTAAAAGTTGATGGTTTTAGAAAAGGGAAGGTCCCTCGTGATGTTTATGAGAAAAAAATTGGAAAAGAATCATTATATATGGACGCTGTTGATATTGTCATACCAAATGCTTATACAAAGGCAATTGTTGAAAATGAGTTAGTTCCAGTTGTTCAACCTGATGTTAATATTAAAAAAATTGATGAATCGGGATTAGAACTACTATTTACAATTATAACTATGCCTGAAGTTAAAATAAAAAAGTATACTAATATGAATATTGAAAAACCAAAGGCTGTAGTTACAAAAAAAGATGTTGATGAGGAAATAAAAAATTTAAAACAAAAATATGCTGAAATAATAATAAAAGAAGGTCCTATTGAAAAAGGGGATACGGCAGTAATAGATTTTAAAGGATATAAAGATGAAGAAGTTTTTGAAGGGGGAACAGGTGAAAACTTTCCTTTAGAAATTGGCAGTAAAACATTTATTCCTGGTTTTGAAGAGCAATTAATCGGCTTAAAAAAGGGAGATGAAAAAAAGGTAGAAGTAACTTTTCCTGATGATTATCCTAGTCCTAATTTAAAAGGGCAAGGCGTATACTTTGAAACTAAGATTATAGAAGTCAAAACAAGAAAAATACCTGAATTGAATGATGACTTTTTTCAAGATTTAGATATAGAAAATGTTACTAATCAAGAAGAATTAATTAAATATGTTCAAGAAGATTTAAAAAATAAAAAAGAAGTAGAAATTGAAAACAAACATCTAGATAGTATTTTAGAAGCTATCTCTAAGGAAGTAGAAGTGGATATTCCAAAAGAAATGATTGAAGATGAAATTAAAAGAATGGCTAATCGTTTTGAAGAACAATTAAAAATGAAGGGAATATCTTTAGAACAATATTATGAATTAACAAAAACTAATGAAGATGATAATCATGAAAAGTTTCGTAATGAAGCTGAAATGATGATTAAATATCGTTTAATGATGGAAGAAATATCTAATTTAGAAAAAATTGAAGTTAGTGAAGAAGAATTAGAAGAAGAAATAAAAAAGATGACAGAAAAATATCAAACAGATGAAAAAGAATTGATCGATATTTTTGGTGGTCGGGAAATGATAAAGTATGATTTTAAAATGCGAAAAACTATAAATTTTCTTAAAGAAAACAATTAATAAAAAGTAAAAAAGAAGATTAAACTAGATTAGAGTTTCTTCTTTTTTTTCTGTCAATAACTTTTGAAAATGTCTCACATTAGATAAAAAAAATAGTTTGGAAAATTTATTCCAATTCCTCCATCAATTCAGGAATCTAGATAATATCCTTTAGTTAGATGGCAATCAAATTTTTAATTTGATTGCCTGAAACATTACGGATATTATCTCCTAAATTGATGGATTATCTCGGCATAAAACTCGTTTATGCATAAACCTTTTCTTTATGAGATTTTTTCATTTGTTTCTCAAAAGAAGCTCTTTTCCAAGGATGACTCATAGGGGGCACATATTTTTCCTTTTTTATTTCTTCCTGAGGTAGATCAAGTTCTTTTGAAAACCTTTTATTTCTGGACAGTTCTCTTAACTCATAAATTTTTTCGTCTATACTCACCACTAAATCACCATTAAATGCTTCAATAACTAATGCTTTAGTTTTAGGCCTGAAGCATTTTAACTCATTATTAAAATAAGGTAAATAATACTTGTTTTTATATTTAATGGAATTACCTCTATCTATTATTCTTGTTGATAAAACTGCTAAAGTATAATTTATTTTTTCTTCACTAGATGATTTTTCAAATGCACTTGGAAACTTCTTATAATCCATAGCAAAGCGTTTATTATATTTAGGAATAAAAACATTTATTAAATATTCATTAGCTTTTTCAAGTGTGTGTATTCCGTTTAATTTTAACTCATTAATTAGTCTTCCTTGAAATGTACCGTTAGTACGTTCAATAATTGGTTTTGCTTCAGGAACACTACTTGTTTTTAAATCAATACCTAGTTGTTTACATGAATAACCATACTGGGTAAGGATATCATTTTCAGATGTTTTTTTATCAGGGTTTAATTTGTTATAATTGAATACAGTTCTATTATCTGTTTTAAAACTATAAGGAATGCCATAACCTTTTAGGATTTGATATTTGGTTTGATAATAACCCTTTAAAGTTTCCTGATAGTCAAAATAACCGCCGACAACTGTGTTTGTTGCTTTATCTACAGCTAGATGAAGACATGTTTTAAAATCCCCAAACCATTGGTGTATTGAACCGTCTTGTTCAATAATTTCTCCGAAGTATTTTGGTTTTTCTTGCCTTGGGTGAGAATCCTCAATTGCTATCTCATTATTAACAATAACTTCTACTTCTTCTTCAGTTTTACCAGTCAGTAATTTTTCTTTTAACAATTGTTGTTTTCTATATTCCTTTCTAGTTCTTTTACGAGCCCTAGGCGATAAAATACCTGCCTTATTTAAAGTATTATAAATAAAATTATAAGAGACCTTTATGTTTTCAACTTCTTCAAGATATTCTTTAAAATGATTAAAATTAAAACCTTGATATTTAATAGTATAAAGTAGTACAATATCATCAGAAAGAGATTTATCGTGTGCTATACTGGGTTTCTTATTTCGATTGCCATGTATAAAACCAGATTTACCTCTTTTTTTATAAATAATTAAAAGACGATCAATTTGTCTTCTAGATAAAGATAGTTGTAATGCAACCCGATTTTTGCTTCCTCCTTGTTCTACTAACTTTTTAATAATTTCATATTTCTTTTGTTCATTCATTCTTAATTGTTCCTTTCTCATTCATATCACCTCAGTGATATATTATAAATTACTTTTGAGACATAATCAAAAGATAACACTTAAGACATTATCATAAGTTAATCACTCTAGATTAGAGTTTCTTCTTTTTTTTCTTGACAAAGATTGATAATTGGATATAATAAAGGATACTTAAATGAAGAATTTTAGAGGAGGTGTCTAATGACTAAAACTACTTTACCGATTATTTTACTTAGACAAGTTGTTTTGCTTCCCCATTCTGAAATAAGGTTAGAAGTTAATAATGAATTAGAACGAGAGATTATAAATTTAGCTGAAAGTAATCATGATAATTATGTTTTATTAGTAAGTCTTCTTAATCCTTTAGAAAAGGAAATAGACTTAAATAAACTACCTAAAATAGGAATAATGGGTAAGGTAAACCTTCGTATGGAATTAGAAAATGGAGTAACAAGAGTTATTATAGAAGGAATAAAACGTTTAAACGTTTATAATTATGCTTTTGATGAAAATATTCAAGGTTTAATTAAGGCTTCTACTGGAGAAACAACTCAATTTGCAATAATTCCCAAAGATGAGGAAGCTTTAATTAGAAAAGTTTTAGAGGAATTAGAATCCTATATTTCTAATGTTTCTTATATGAGTAACAGTATTTTATCACAAGTAAATAATATTAAAAACATTTCTAAATTAAGTGATTTAATTGCTTCTTATTTGCCTATTTCTTTTGCTCGTAAACAAACTTATTTAAGAGTTGTTAATCCTTATACAAGAACTTTAATGATTTTAGAAGATATTAAAAAGGAACAAGAGATAGTAGAATTAGAAAATAAAATTGATATTGAAGTGAAGCGTCAATTAGATAAATCACAAAAGGAATATATTTTAAGGGAAAAGATGCGGGTTATAAAGGAAGAATTAGGAGAATATAATCTAAAAGAAGATGATATTGAAAAAATTAAAGAAGAAATAGAAAAACTTAAAGCTCCAAATAATGTTAAAGAAAGATTAAATCGGGAATTGAAAAAGTATGAATTATTATCTCCAAATTCTCCTGAAACTAGTATGGTTAGAATTTATATTGATTGGCTTTTACAATTACCTTGGAAAGTATATACTAAAGATAAAAAGGATTTAGAAAAAGCAAAAAAGGTTTTGGATAAATCTCATTATGGTTTGGAAGATGTAAAAGAAAGAATCATTGAATTTTTAGCTGTTAATCAAATGACTAAAAATAATCGTACTCCTATTATTTGTTTAGTTGGTCCTCCTGGTGTTGGAAAAACTTCTTTAGCTAAAAGTATAGCTGATAGTATTGGAAGGAAGTTTGTTAAAATTTCTGTTGGGGGAGTTAATGATGAGGCTGAGATAATAGGACATAGAAGAGCTTATGTTGGTTCTAGCCCTGGACGAATAATTACTGGTATTAAGAAAAGTGAAAGTTCTAATCCTGTTTTTTTAATCGATGAAATAGATAAAATGACAAAAGATTATAAAGGAGATCCCGCTAGTGCATTATTAGAGGTTTTAGATCAAGAACAAAATAAGAATTTTTATGATAATTATATTGAAGAAGAATATGATTTATCAAAAGTAATGTTTGTTTTAACAGCTAATTATTTACATACTATTCCTGAACCTTTAAAAGATCGATTAGAAATAATTGAGTTAAGTGGTTATACAGAATATGAAAAAATGGATATTGCTAAAAAACATTTAATCCCTAAAATCTTAGAAGAACATGGTTTAAAAAAGATTAACTTTAAAATTAGTGATGATGTTCTTTTAAAAATGATTAATTATTATACAAAAGAATCAGGGGTTAGAGAATTAGAAAGAACAATTGCTACAATTTGTCGGAAGATAGTTGCCGAGATAGTTTCTAATAAGAAAAAAAATGGAAAATATGAAATTGAAAAAGAATCTTTAATAAAATATTTAGGTAAAAAGAGATTTTTTTATAATGAAAATGATTTTGTGGACAAAATTGGTGTCGCTAAAGGTTTAGCTTATACCAAATTGGGAGGAGATATTTTACCTATTGAAGTAACTTTTTATCAAGGAAAAGGCAATTTAATTTTAACGGGTTCTTTAGGGGATGTTATTAAAGAAAGTGCTAATATTGCTTTGAGTTATATAAAAGCTCATTATAATGAATTTAAGATTGATTATCAAAAATTAATAAATAATGACATTCATATCCATTTACCAGAAGGAGCAATCCCTAAAGATGGCCCTAGTGCTGGAATAACTTTAACTACAGCTTTAATTAGTGCTTTTATTAATCAACCTGTTTCTCATGAAATTTGTATGACCGGGGAAATCACCTTAAGAGGTCAAGTTTTGCCAATTGGTGGTTTAAAAGAAAAGACGATTGGAGCTAAAAGAAGTGGAATTAAAAAGATTATTATTCCTAAAGAAAATGAAAGAGATTTAGACGATATTCCTGAAGAAATAAAAAAAGAATTAGAATTTATTTTAGTTAATGAATATAAAGAAGTTTATGATATTGTTTATTTAAATAAGTGTCGTTGAATTAAAAAGTAAGTTCCCGTTTGAATGCTAAAATATAATTTCGTTACAAAGTTCTCGTTTGTGGGAGTTTTTTAGTGTTTAAAATCTAAAAAGATGGTCTTTTTTTCAATATTATGATACTATATATTCGATGTTATAAATTTATAGCAGCTAAAAAAGGATACGTACTTGGTCATTTTAAGACTTAGTTCCCGTATCGGAATAATAAAAAAAAATTGTTGTTGGCTATTATTTGCCAACCAATCATTTAAAGTTATAGTAGATTTTTAAGTGATTGGTTGACAATCATTTGTAAGCAAAATGATCATCAATGAAAACTTTATTTAATTTTATAATCACTTAGATTAAATGTTACATTGTCAGGTTTTATGTAAGAGCAATTTAATTTTTTTATAAAATTTGGATAAAGTTTTTTAGTTAATTCATATGGTGTCTTATTATCTAAACTTACTCTTGGAGTATTGTTTATGTTATTCTCAAGAAACTTCACTGTTTCATCAGTCAAATTTTCAAAAGATGTTCCTTTAGTAAAAACCTTTCTGATGTAATAGTGATTTTTTTCTATTTCTGCTTTTTGATTTGATTGATAAGGATCACAATAAAACACATTACATATTTTTTTATTGTTTTTATAATCTCTTTCCATCATATCAGGATTGAAAAATTCTCCTCCATTGTCGGTCAAAATAATCCGTAAAACTTGAGCGTATAACTTAATACCAAGTGTGTCTTTTAAAAATACAAATTTATCATCTACTGATGCTATATTATTTTTATCTAATAAAAAAATCAACATAAACTTAGTTTTAATAATTAAAAGCGTTAATAATACTTTTGAATTACCTTGTTTTCCAATAACAGTATCCATTTGGGCAACGTTCATTCTAGGATGTATAGTTGTGAAAAGCAGATAATCGTTATAAGTTCTATTTTTTAGAATAGCTAATTCACGTCTATTTCTACGTTGATTTAATTTCCTTTTTTTGTATTTTACTTTTTTAGGTAAATCTAAATTTGTTAAAGACAAAGCGTTAATATCAATGTACTTATAAAAAGTTGTTTTGCTCATGCAAAGAATGTCTTTGTGGTTTGCAAATACTTGGTTAACACTTTGTTTCTTATCTTTTATAAGTGGAACTATTATTTCTTCTATTTCTTCAATCTCTTGAGGAGTGATATCAATGCCTTCTCTTGTTGTACGAAGTTTAAGTTTATATAAATCGTGATGCTATCTTAGCGTTATAGTAAAGCTTTTTTTTAGAGCATCCTCCTTTGGCTGAACAATTATTACAAACATATGGAACTTTATTGAGTTTAGGACAATTTGATGTGTTTTCATTGTTGTTTGAATATTTAGAGTATCTATTTCTTTTTACTTCTTTAGCAATAGTGGTGCGATCCTTTTCAATTGTTTTTCCAATATCAGTAAATGTAACGTTTTTTCTTATTAAAATTTCTATAACATCTCTTTGTTCTTTAGTAAGATGATTGTAACTTGATTTTGCCATTTTGACACTTCCTTTCATTAATGGCAAATAAACCAACATAGAGTATAATATAACTAATTAATAAATATAGCAAAGTAAAATTCATTTCTAATAATTGATGAACTAAGTTTGATGGTTAAAATCCCTAAATTATTAAGTGATATGAATTTGCTCGTTTCTTGTTTGTTATATATAATGAATTAGGAATTTAAAAAATAGGTTCTTAATAAAAACAGTTCTATTACAGATGATATTACTGATAAAGATTGGATTTAAGTCAAGTATTTAGACGCTTTTTTATAAACGTTTTAATTTATATTTAAATTTATTCCAATTTCCTTTATGATTTTAGGAACCCAATTCGTGTTAATTTTGTCGTGGAAAGCGTATAGACGCTTTCGCTTTTACGACTAACACGAATTGCCTAAAATCATAAAGTTTTCTCGGCATAAATACAAAAAAATTCCTTAAAAGGAATCCAAAAAATTATTTCAACAACTAAGTTCCCATATGGTAGTTGGGCGGGAACTTACCTTTTTATTTAACATTTAAATAAGTGTAGTTGACAATAAAAACCTTTGATGTTAGAATAACTTTTTAAAAGAGGTGAAAGAATGGCTAAAAAGCTTATAAAAAATATTGATGTAGTTCAACAATATGGTGAAAATAAAGGAATAGTAATAACTTTTGCTAATAATGAAGAAAAGGTTTATCCTTATCAAAAGGCTTTGCTAAGCGCTTTAGAGAAAAGGGATTTATTTCCTTTAGAAAAAATAAGATTTATTGATCAACTTGATTTAAAAATGGAAACAGAATATGGTAAGGAATTAGATCAAAGGCAAAAAAAATTAGAAAGAGATAAAAAAAGAAGTGCTAATCTTCCTAAAGTGATTAAGGTTGTTGCTTTAGGAACTGTTGTTGTTTTATCAGTTATGGGAGTTAAGTCTTGTGTTCTTGATAAAAATAATAAATATAATGGTCAAGATATTACACCTCCACCAGCTATAACTGAAGAATATGATTCTTCTAAGAATGGAAATGCTTTGGTTTTAGAATCCCTTGATGAGGTGCAAGAAGCATTAACTGAAAAAGAAAATCATTTTGATATTTCTGATGTTGATGTTGTTTCTAAAATAATAAATGATTTGCAAAATCAAATAAGTAAGGCTGAAGGAGTAAAGGTTGATAATTCTGATTTATTAAAAATGACTTTATTAGCGAATAATGTTAATCCAGGGGAAATGGATATTTTTGAATCAATGGTGAAACCTTTAAATGCTATTTTGAATATTAATACAGTAGCAGCGACTAATCATTATGCTGGTGTTACTAATTTGAATGAAAAAAGGATTCCTTATGATTTAGCTTCTATTTTTGCTAAAAGAACAGATCGCGCTTACGTGGAAACCTTTACTAATAAACGAGAAGAGTTATTAGATGCTATTTTTGCTGGTAATAAGGAAAAAGCGAATCAAGTTATTGCTGATTTTTATTTATTACAATGTCAAGGTTTAATTGATGAAGAACCAATTAAAACTAAAGAAGGGGATATTAATTATCGTTCTGTTGGTGGTATGGCTCGTTTTGTAGTATTAAATACATCTTTAACAACTAATGCTATAATTGGAGGAATAAATCCTCAATATAGTGTTATTTATGATGCTGTTGCTGATTTAAAATATAAAGAACCAGAAAGATATCAATTGAAAAATGTTACTAAAACATTACAAGAAATGAATCAAGCTGAAGGAACAAATTTATTAAAGAAATTAGAGAATAATTCACTTAAAGATATTAAAGAAAAAGAAAGATCATAAATTGACTTTAATTCTTTAAAAGTGTATTATATAAATGATAAATAAATATTTAGAGAGGGGGAGCGTTATGGAACAAGAAAATACTTTTGTTAAAGACTTAATAATTAAGATAATTATGGTTGTTTTGTTTGTTTTTTTGTTGATGTGGTTATATCCACTACCTAATTTAAATCCACTTTATGATCGTTTATTTGTGGATAATATTGAAACAATGAAAAATGCTGGAAAGAGTTATTTTACTTTAGAAAGATTACCTAAAGAAGTGGGAGCAACGGAAGTTCTTTCATTAGAAGAAATGCAAACTAGAAAACTAGTTTTACCGATTGTTGATTCTAAAGGAGAATTTTGTGATCCTCATACTTCTTATGTAGAAGTTATGAAGATGGAAACAGAATATATTATTAAAGCTCATTTATCATGTTCTACAAAAACAGATTATGTAATAGAACATTTGGGTTGTTATGATCTTTGCCAAGATGTTTGTCAAACCGAAGAAAAGGAAGAGGAAGTTATAGAGCCTCAAATAGCACCAACACCAAAGAAACCTACTCCAGCACCTATCAAACCTCAACCACAAGTTAAAAAGAATGATGTTGTTGAATATCAATTTTCTAGGGAACTTTATCAAGGTTATAAAATTATTAATGGAACAGTAACAGAATATGAACATGTTAAATATGCGGATAAGATTAGTGATTATAAGTATGAGTGTGAAAAGGGAAAAAAGGTAGGAACTGAATGTAAAATTGAAGAAAAGGTTAGTTCTACAATTCCAGCCCGAGTTGAAACAGCGACATCTACTTATACTGTAAATGCTGAGAAAAGAAATGAAATTGATAGTTATACTATTCCGGCTAAAAGGGAAGTCACTACAACTAGTTATACAGTGGCCGCTAAAACAGATACGAGAACGACAAGTTATACCGTGGCAGCTCAAAAAGAAGTTTTAACTAGTAGTTATACAATAGCTGCTAAGGCTAATACAACCACAACTTATACATGTTCAGAAGGGGTAAAAGAAGGTAATCAATGTAAAATTCAAACAGCTGATGGATATACGTATGGTTCTTGGGTTTATAAAAGAACAGAGACATCTAAAAGTCCATTAAGTGTTTATGAAAATGCTACAGAAAAAAGGGTTTATGTTGGAACAGAACAACAATATGCTTGTGATGGATGCTTTAATATGGTTACTATATATAAATATAGTATTTATCAAAGAAGTGCTACTCCAAAATATAAAACAACTTATGTTCCTGCTAAAGCTAATATAACTACAACTTATACTTGTTCAGCAGGCGTAAAAGAGGGCGATAAATGTCGTATTTATGAAACAACTAATGTTTATACCTGTTCAAAAGGGACAAGAGAAGGAGATCGTTGTCGTATTTATGAAACAACTACAGACTATTATTGTCCACAAGGAACAAGAGAAGGAAGTAAATGTCGTATTTATGAAACAATAGATTATTATACTTGTTCACAAGGAACCGTTGAAGGTAATCGTTGTCGTATTACAGATATAATTACCAGTTATTATTGTCCACAAGGAACTTTAGTTGGGTCAAAATGTCGAATTGATGAATATTCAACGATTTACATTTGTGATAAAGGTCAATTGGAAGGTAAAAAATGTCGGATTAGCGAAATTAAAACTACCTTTAAAGAGGCCAAGAAAATACCGATTTATAAAAGGGTAGAGGTTGATCGAAAATGGTCCATTGAAAAGAAATTAACAGGCTGGGAAACAACTGGTCAAAAAAGAGAAAGAACGACATCAAGTGAAAAGGTATATACGGGTTGGGTAACGTCTTTACCAGCAGGTTATAAAATAACAGAACAAAAAACTGAATACAAATGGTCAACGAATAGATCATTACCTGGTTGGACTAAAACAGGTAAAACTAGAAAAAAAAATCTATATTAAAAGGATGATTAATCATCTTTTTTTATTTAATTCTCTTTTAAAATGGTTGTATAATTATATTTTATAATGCTATAATATATTAGAAATATAAAAAGAACGAGGTGATAGCAAATGTCTATTCTAGATAATCAAAAATATAAAATAACAACCAGAAGTGAAGAAGAAACAATTGACTTTGCTCAAAACATTGAATTAGAAAAACTTCCTAATATGGTAATTTGTTTAGAAGGGGATTTAGGAAGTGGGAAAACGGTATTTGCTAAGGGAATGGCAGCAGCTTTAAATATTAATGAGGTTATAACTTCGCCTACCTTTAATATTATAAAAGAATATTTTTCAGGGAAAACTCCTTTTTATCATATCGATGTTTATCGTTTAGATGGGAAGATTGATAATCTTGGCTTAGAAGATTATTTTAATAAAGAAGGGATTATTGTAATTGAATGGGCGGATACAATTAAAGGATATTTGCCTGAAGAAAGGTTAGAGATAAAAATAAAAATTGTCAGTGAGAATGTTCGAGTTTTAATTTTAAAGCCTTATGGAGAGAAATATGAAAATTTATGTGAGGCTCTTTTATGAAGTATTTATTTATAGATAGTTCGACGGATATTTTAACAATTGCTTTAACTAATGATGATGATATTTTAGGGAATATAAATTATAATGCTACTAATAAACATTCTAAATATATTATGCAAGGTTTAAAAGAACTTTTTGAAGAAACTGGAATAAAAAAGGAAAAAATAGATAAGATTTTTGTTATTAATGGCCCTGGTTCTTTTACAGGAATTAGAATTGGAGTTGCTTTAGCTAAAGTTTATGCTTGGGCTTTAAAAAAAGAAGTAATCCCTATTTCCACTTTAAAAGCGTATGCTTTGTCTTCCTTGGAAGAAGCGAATAACTATGTTTCTGTAATTGATGCTAGAAGGGGATATGTTTATGCTGGTCTTTATAAAAAAGATTATCAAGAAATATTTAAGCCATGTTACATTAAAATAGATCTTTTAAAGAAAAGAATTAATAGATTAAAGGGATCTATTACTATAAATGGAAATATAAATATCTGTTCTATAAATAAAACTAATGAAGTAAGTTTAGATGTGATGAAAATAATCAATTATTATAAGCACGAGAATCCAGTAAATCCTCATTTATTGAATCCTCAATATTTAAAAAAAACAGAAGTGGAAGGTAATTTATCAAGGTGATAGGAATGAAAGATTTTTACGTTTTAGCAATTGAAACAAGTTGTGATGAAACAAGTGTTAGTATAGTTAAAAATGGGCAAGAGGAGATCAGTCTAGTGGTTTTATCACAAATGGATATTCATCAAAAATACGGGGGAGTTGTTCCTGAAATAGCAAGTAGATTACATATTGAAAATATAACCATTGTTATTGAAGAAGCCTTAAATCAAGCAAAAATGGATATAAAGGATATCGATGTTATTGGTGTTACTTATGGACCTGGTTTAATTGGATCCCTTTTAATAGGAGTTCAAGCTGCTAAAGTTTTATCTTTTCTTTATGATAAACCTTTAGTTCCTGTTCATCATATTATTGGTCATATTTATGCGAATAAATTAACTAATGATTTTACTTTTCCGTTAGTTGCTTTAGTAGTAAGCGGGGGACATTCTGATCTTATTTATATGAAAGAAGATTATAAATTTGAAAAACTAGGTGGGACTTTAGATGATGCAGTTGGAGAAGCTTATGATAAAGTAGCAAGAATTTTAAAACTTGGTTATCCGGGAGGCCCTATTATTGATAAATTATCATTATTAGGTAATCTTACTTATGATTTACCTTATCCTTATGATAATGAGACTTTGGATTTTAGTTTTAGTGGAATTAAAAGTGCTGTTCTTAATTTAGTTAATAAGGAAATAAAACAGGGCAATGAAATTAGAGTTAATGATTTAGCAAGAACTTTTCAAGAAAGGGTTGTAACTGTTTTAGTTAAAAAGGCGATGTTAGCAGTAAAGAAAAAAGGGGTCCAAACTTTATTATTAGCAGGAGGAGTAGCAGCTAATAAAGAACTAAGGAAACAATTAACTTTAGCTTGTGAAAAAGAAAATATTAGGTTAATAGTTCCATCTTTAAGGTATTGCACTGATAATGCTGCTATGATAGGAGTAGCGGCTTATTATGCTTATCAAAAAGGAATTATTGCTGATTTTACTTTAGATGCTAAAGCAGTTGATGATTATATTTCTTCATAAAAAAAGGGATGCCATTTTATGCATCCTTTTTTAATTTTTCTAATTGATTAATTCCAAAATACATTAAATAAGATATAAGACCTAACAGAATAATTCCTGTAATTACTAAATTTAAATTAAATACTTGAGAACCATACATAATAAGATAACCAATTCCAGCTTTAGAAACTAAGAACTCTCCCATTATAACTCCAATTAAAGATAAACTTATATTTATTTTTAAAACATTGATAATAATATTTGTATTAGCGGGTAAAATTAGTTTAGTAAATATTTGACTATTACTAGCTTTAAAACTTTTTAATAACTTTATTTTATTTTCTTCAACATTTATAAAACCATTATAAATATTAATAATAGTAATAATAACTGAAACTAATAAAGCCATTATAATAATTGAATTTATATTCGCTCCACTCCAAATTATTAAGATTGGTCCTAAAGCGATTTTAGGAAGGCTATTTAAGACTGTTAAGTAGGGATCGATTACTTTTGCTATAAATTTATTCCACCACATAATAGTGGCAATAAGAAGCCCAATTAAAGTGCCTAAGAAAAAACTAATAAGGGTTTCATAACAAGTAACTAAAATATGATAAAATAAATTATTCTCTAAATATAAGGCTTTAATTGTTTTAAAAACATTAGAAGGGCTAGAAAAAAGGAAAGTATTTAAAATGTCTTTTTTAGTAAATATTTCCCAACTGCTAATAAAAAGAATTATGATTAAAACTTGAACACTAATTACTAAATAATTTTCCCTCTTTAATTTACTTAAATAAGCTTGATGTTTTTGATCAGACATGGATATCTAAATCCTTCCATATTTTACTATAATAATTAGCGAATTCTTTAGCTTTCCTATTTTCAATAGGTGCAGATTTATTGGTTAAATTAATATTATAGATATTTTTAATAATGGCTGGCCGATTAGATAAAACTACTATTTTATCAGCCATACTTATAGCTTCACTAATATCATGAGTAACCATGATAGTAGTTTTCTTTTCCTTTTTGATTATTTTATAAACATCATCAGAAACAGCTAATCTAGTTTGATAATCTAAAGCTGAAAAAGGCTCATCTAATAAGAGGATATCAGGATTTAAGGCTAAAGTCCTGATTAAAGCAACTCTTTGTCTCATTCCTCCTGATAAAGAATTAGGATAATGATGAATAAAATCCTTTAATCCATACATTTTTAATAAGTTGATAACTTTTTCTTTATTATTTTTATTAACTTTTTTTTTAATTTTTAAACCTAAAAGGCAATTGTTTAAAATAGTTAACCAAGGAAAAAGGGAATCATTTTGGAGCATATAACCAATAGTAATATTCTTCTTATTATAAGTAATATTACCACTTGTTTTTTCGACTATTCCACATAAAATTGATAAGATAGTTGATTTACCGCAACCTGATGGTCCTACTAAAGCGATAAAATCTCCTGCATTTACTTTTAAAGATATATTTTTTAAAGCATGGATAATATCCTTTTTTTGGTAATAAGTTTTGTTTAAATTTTCAATGGTTAAAAGTTTTTTCATTTTATTTAACAAAAGAGTTATCGA
Source organism: Bacilli bacterium (assembly GCA_050948865.1). Taxonomy (GTDB): domain Bacteria; phylum Bacillota_I; class Bacilli_A; order RF39; family UBA660; genus SKGN01. The sequence continues at coordinate 103,411 of JBMNEQ010000001.1, read as the reverse complement.
CTAAATCTTTATGAGGAACTTTGTTTTTTAATTCTCCAGCATTAATCATTATATCTTGTAAACGGTTAAAAGCATCCTTAGTTAAAAAGGTATCTTTATTCCAAGTGTCTTGTTTTTTATAACGATCAATTACAGCGATTAATTCATTCATGGAAATGTCAGGGAAAAACTTATAAATGCTTTTGGCTATTTTTTTTGAACTTTCTTTATTAACAAATTTTAATCCTTTATTAATAGCATTAGAAAAACTTTGTATTATTTCTTGATTCTTTTTTATATAACTTTTTTTAGCACTATAAGTGGTATAAGGGACTTCTCCTCCTAGAGCACCAATTGAAGCGACAACATAACCAAATCCTTGATTTTCTACTTGTAAGGCAACTGGTTCAAAAAGGGTTACAAAATCTCCTAATCCCCCAATAAATGCTCCTTGCATTGCAGCAAAATCAACACTAGTATCCATTGTTAAATCTTTATAAGGATCAAGTCCGTGTTCTTTTACTACCCATTCAAAAGTCATTTGAGGAACGCCTCCCTTACGACCAGCGATAACGTATTTGCCTTTTAAATCATCAAGAGAAAAGTTTTTTATTTTCTTTCTTGATAGTAAAAAGGAACCATCTCTTTTAGTTAATTGGGCAAAATTTTTTACATAATCTTTATCACCACTTTGATAAACATAAATAGTAGCTTCTGGTCCACAAAATCCAACGTCAACATCTCCTGATAAAACTGCCGCCATAACTCGATCCGCTCCTGGAGTTAGTATTAAATCAATTTTTAATCCTTCTTCTTCAAAGAAACCCTGACCTAAAGCAACATATTGTGGGGCATAAAAAATACTTCTTGTAACTTCTGCAACTTTAACTTTAATAAGTTTTTCTTCCTTTTTGTGATCTAAAATAAATATTAAATAAAAACTAATGATACCAAGTAATAAGATTAGTGAAATTAAAACTTTTTTCATAAAACCTCCTTCTTTTTTCACACTTTATTATATTCTTGTTCTCTAAAATAGTGATAGATGACTAGAAAGAAGTTCAATTTAAGATTTTAAATGGTTTTTATTTTCTTTGGTATTTGTTATAATCTTTAGAAGAAGTGAGTGATATTATGAATCTTGATGAATTAAATGAAAGACAAAAAGAGGCTGTTCTTTTAACTAAAGGGCCTTTATTAATATTAGCGGGTGCTGGTAGTGGTAAAACAAGAGTCTTGACAACTAAAATAGCTTATTTAATCATAGAAAAAGGGATTTCACCTTCTTCTATTTTAGCGATTACTTTTACCAATAAAGCCTCTAAAGAAATGAAAGAAAGAGTGAATCTTTTAATTGGAGAAAAAACAAAAGATATTCAAATATCAACTTTTCATTCTTTTGGTTATAAGATAGTTAGAGAAAATTATCATTTATTAGGATTAGAAAAAAACTTTAGTATTCTTGATGAAAATGATAGTATCTCTTTAATAAGAAAAGTATTAAAAAAGAATAATTTAGATCCTAAGCATTATAATCCAAAAGGAATTAAGCAACAAATAAGTGGGGCTAAAAATGAATTATTAAATCCTTTAGCTTATTCACGTTATGCTAAAAGCTATTGGGAAAAGGAAGTTTTAAAAATATATAAAGATTATCAACAAAAATTACAAGCGAATAATGCTGTTGATTTTGATGATTTATTGATGCTTCCAGTTAAATTATTTAAAGAAAATCCTCAAATCTTAGATAAATATCAAGAACATTATAAATATATTTTAATTGATGAATATCAAGATACCAATGAAGCTCAGTATGTTTTAACTAAAAAAATAAGTTTTAAATATCAAAATATATGTGTAGTTGGTGATGGTGATCAAAGTATTTATGGTTGGCGAGGGGCAAATTATAAAAATATTCTTAATTTCGAAAAAGATTATCCTAAGGCGAAGGTAATTTTATTAGAAAAAAATTATCGTTCTACAAAAAATATTTTAAAAGCGGCGAATAATGTTATTAAAAATAATAAATTAAGAAAAGAAAAAACTTTAATTACTGATAATGAAGCGGGTTCTAAAATAAAGCATTATTTAGCTCTTGATGAAAAGGATGAAACTTTGTATGTGGCGGAAGTTATAAAAAGGTTATTAGAAACGGGTATTTCTTTAGATGAAATAGCTGTTTTATATCGAACTAATGCTCAATCACAGGTTTTTGAAAGTAGTTTTACAGTTTTTAATATTCCTTATAAAATTGTTGGAGCTTTATCTTTTTATAAAAGAAAAGAAATCAAGGATTTAGTTGCTTATTTAAAGTTAATTTATAATGAAAAGGATAATGTTAATCTGTTAAGATGTATTAATACTCCAAGAAGGGGGATAGGAGAAAAAACAATAGAAGATTTAATTAATAAAGCAGAAAAGGAGAATGTTAGTGTTTTTGAAGCGATAGATTATGGTAAGCCTTTAGAGTTTAAAAAGATGATTAATCAGTTAAAAGAAATAAGTAAGACATATAGTTTAACAGAATTGGTAGAAGAAGTTTTAAAAAAATCAGGTTTAGAATTTAATTTAAAAAATGAAGGAACTTTGGAAGCGAATAATCGTTTAGAAAATTTATATGAATTTAAATCTGTTACTTTAGAATTTGAAAAAAGAGAAGAAGAAATTAGTTTAGAATCGTTTTTGAAAGAAGTTAGTTTAATTTCTAATAGTGAAGAGCTTAAAGAAGAGGATGACAAAGTGTCATTGATGACAGTTCATGCAGCAAAAGGCTTAGAGTTTGAAGTAATTTTTATTGTTGGTTTGGAAGAAGGAATTATGCCTCACTATTCAGCTGAGGAAATTGGAGAATTAGAAGAAGAACGTCGTTTATTTTATGTGGCGGTTACAAGAGCTAAAAAGCATCTTTATTTAGTAAGTGCTAGTCAAAGAATGCGGTTTGGAGAAATATGGAATAATAATATTAGTCCTTTTATTAAAGAAATTGGAGAAGATTATATAGAAGGAGAAGAGGGTGATGTTTTTTATCAAGAAGTTGATTATCAAGTTGGTGATTTAATATTTCATGAAAAGTTTGGTCAGGGGATAATTAAAGAAATAAATAATGACTTATTAACCATTTTATTTTCTTATCCTTATCAAATGAAACAGTTTATGAAAAAACATAAAAGTATAAAAAAGATAAACTAAGTTAATTGGGAATTTTACAAAAAGGTGCTGAAATGTTATAATAAATTTATCTAACATTATGATTGTTAAGAAAAAATAGAGAAGGAGAGATGTATTAATGAAAAAAGTTAGAAAAGCAGTTATTCCAGTAGCGGGAATGGGAACAAGGTTTTTACCTGTTACAAAAGCTATTCCTAAGGAGATGTTACCAATTGTTGACAAACCAACGCTTCAATATATTATAGAAGAAGCAGTTGCTTCTGGAATAGAAGAAATATTATTAATTACTAGCCCTTATAAAAAAGCTATTGAGGATCATTTTGATATTTCTTATGAATTAACTAGTCGTTTAGAAAAAAGTAAAAAGATGGAACAAGTAAAGATGGTGGAAGACATTTCTAAACTAGCGAAAATTTATTATGTTAGACAAGGAGAACCCCTTGGGAGTGGACATGCTATTAATTTAGCTAAATCATTTGTTTCAGATGAACCTTTTGCTGTTATGTATGGGGATGATTTAATGTATAGCAAAGGGGAAAAGCCTGTTTTAAAACAATTGATTGATGTTTATGAAAAACATGATTGTAATGTTATTGCAGTTCAAGAAGTTGATAAAAGTATAGTTTATAAATACGGAATTATAAAATATGAGGATGAAGGATCAGGAAAAATTGATACGATTATAGAAAAACCTAAGATTGAAGAGGCCCCTTCTAATAGTGCTGGTTTAGGAAGATATATTGTGAAACCAGAAATCTTTGATAAACTAGAACACTTAGGAAGAGGAGCGGGTAATGAATATCAATTTACGGATGCAATGAAAGAATTAATGAAGGATCAAGCCTTTTATGCTTGTAAATTTAAAGGAAAGTATTTTGATACAGGTGGACAAGTAGGTTATTTATCCGCGAATATCCACTATGCTTTAGATAGAGAAGATCTCAAAAAGGATTTATTAAAAGTAATTAAAGAAATAAAAGAGTAAAGATTAAAATTTACTCTTTTTTCATGAAAAAAGATGAGGAAAGGGTTATAATAATATTAAACAAGGAGGTAGAAGATGGACATCAAAAATAGAATGGATCAATTAATTGAACTAATTAAAAAATTTAATTATGAATATTATACCCTGGATAATCCTAGTGTTACTGATCAAGAGTATGATCGTTATTTTAAGGAATTAAAAAAATTAGAAAAAGATTATCCTCATTTAATTAAAGAAGATTCTCCTACCCAAAAGGTTGGTGGAGAAATATTAGATTCTTTTATAAAGGCATCTCACCAAACGCCAATGCTTAGTTTAGATAATGTTTTTAATGAAAGTGAAGTTAGGGGTTTTTTAGAAAAGATTTTAAAAGAAAATGTTAATTCTTCTTATGTTTGTGAATTAAAAATTGATGGTTTAGCTGTTTCTTTAGTTTATGAAAAAGGAATATTAGTTCGTGGCATTACTAGAGGAGATGGTTTAATTGGAGAAGATATAACTCATAATGTTAAAACAATTAAAAGTATCCCTTTAAAGTTAACAGAAGAAGTTGATTTAGAGGTGAGGGGAGAAATATTTATGAGGACTAAAGTATTTCAAAGATTAAATGAAAAACGGCAAGAAGAAGGTTTAGATTTATTTAAGAATCCTCGTAATGCTGCAGCAGGTAGTGTAAGGCAACTTGATTCTAATGTTGCTTTAAAAAGAAATCTTGATGCCTTTATTTTTCATCTTACTGATGCTCTTAAATATAATATAAAAAGTCATTATCAGGCTTTAAAATATTTAAGTAAATTAGGTTTTAAAATAAATGAACGAATTAAATTAAGTAAAGACGCTAATGAGGTTTTAGAATATATAAAATATTATAATCAACATCGTTATGAAGTTCCTTACGATATAGATGGTATTGTTATAAAAGTTGATAATATTTTAGAACAAAAAAGGCTAGGAGAAACAGTTAAATATCCTAAATGGGCAATTGCTTACAAATTTCCAGCGGAAGAGGTTCCAACGAAGTTAGAAGATATTATTTTTACTGTTGGTCGAACTGGTCAAATAACTCCAAATGCTGTTTTAAAACCAGTTATGGTTCAAGGTTCTTTAATTAGCCGCGCTAGTTTACATAATGAAAAACTAGTTAAAAAGCATGAATTAAAGATTGGAGATACAGTTATTATAAGAAAAGCAGGGGATATTATTCCAGAAATTGTTAAAGTTTTAAAAGAACAAAGAGAAGGAAAAGAAAAGGAATTTAAAATGATTAAGAAATGTCCTATTTGTAATTCTTCTTTAATTCAAAAGGGAGATAACGGAGAATACTTTTGTGAAAATATTTATTGTGATGCTAGAAAAATAGAAGGTTTAATTTATTTTGCCAGTAAAGAGGCTTTAGATATAGAAGGCTTAGGAGACCGTTTAATTGAACATTTTTATAACTTAGGATATATTAAGAAGTTTAGTGATATTTATAAGTTAAAAGATCATCGTTTAGAATTAATGAATTTAGAAGGTTTAGGAGAAAAAAGTGTATCTAAATTATTAAATAATATAGAAGATAGTAAGAATAGATCCTTAGAAAAACTCTTAGTTGGTTTAGGAATTAAACAAGTAGGAAGTAAAATGGCTAGAACTTTAGCTGAACATTATAAAGATATTGATAATTTAATTAAAACTACTAAAGAGGAATTAATTAGTTTACCTGATGTTGGAGAAATAACATCTAATAATATTATTAATTATTTTCAAGATAAATCTAATTTAAAAGAGATTGAAAGGTTAAAAGAAGTGAAAGTTAATATGCATTATTTAAATAATATAAATCAAGAAGATTTTAATCAAGAATTTAAAAATAAAACATTTGTTATAACAGGAACTTTATCTTTATCTCGAGATAAAATAGCAGCTTTAATTCTTCAAAAAGGAGGGGAAGTAATGACTACTGTTACCTCTAAAACTGATATTTTAATTAAAGGAGATCAGCCAGGAAGCAAATATGAAAAAGCTTTAGGATTAAAAATAACAATTTGGGATGAGGAAACTTTCATGACTAAAATGGAAAGTTCTTAGTTTTGTCAAAAAACGACATTTTTCTTGCTTTTGTTAGCTAAAATAGGGGAGTGTTTTCTTGGAAAAAAGAAAATTATATTAGGAAAACAGAACAGGAGGTGAGGAAATGTCATCATATGAGATATCTAAAGAGACGTTAGCGATTTTACCACTTGATAATTATCGTTCTAAAGTAGTGGAAAAAGGGAATACTATTATTATAGAAAAAACACCAATGGAAATAATTGATGGAAGTTGTCGTTTTTTCGGAAGTTCTTATCATGGTCGTCATTTAGGTACACAGAACTTGATTGGTGTTTCTCATAAGGCACCAATTATTATTGAAGAAAGTAAGGAAATAATTTTTTTTCCAACAAATTCTCCAAGATTATATGAGTGTTGTTGGGTTTCTTTAAAAGATATCGAAGATTATAAAAAAATGGGGAAATCATCCTTGGTAACATTTAATACAGGTTTTTTATTAGAACTAGCCATTTCTTATGGCTCTTTGGATAATCAAATCTTAAGAGCAACAAGGCTAGAATCTGTATTAAGGAAAAGGAAGAATATTTAGGACTTAAGTCCTTTTTCTTTTTTCTAAAGAGAATTATTAGGCTTGTTTAATCATAAAATATAAATAAAGGAAAAGCATTTGTCTAAAATATAAATTTATAGTATAATTGCTTTGCAAAGAGGTGAAAAGGTGTTAAAAAAATATAAATGGTTAATTCTATCTATTTGTATAATTATAGTGTTTTCTTTTATTTACTTTTTAAAAACTTTTGTTTATTACAATCAAGGAACAATTTATGGTAACCGTTTAAAAGGAATAAAAGAAGTTAAAATTAGTCAAGATTTAAAAAATGATCTTGTTGATACTCTTAAACATAATTTAGGAGTAAAAACTGCTAAAGTAGAACTACAAGGACGCATTTTAAACATTTTAATAGAAGTTGAAGAAACTGTTTCTATAGAAGAAAGTCAAACATTTATGATTAACTTATTACCTAAATTTACAGAAAAGATAAAAGAATATTATGATTTACATTTTTATATAACTAAGGATTCTTTAAAAGAAGAGGAAAATCTTCCTTTAATAGGGGTTAAAAGTAAATTTAGTTCAGAAATTGTTTGGAGTAAGGTTTAGAGAGTGAGATTATGAAATCAAAAAAAGATAATAAAACGTTTATTTATATATTTTTATTTATATTTATGATTGTTGGTAGTTTTATTAGTTATAAAATGTATAATGATCAAGAAATAAATAGGGAAATAAAATTTAATTTATTTGAAAAAAAATGGATAGAAAAGAATAAGAATCAAATAATTAATGTTGCTATTTTAAACGATGTTCCTATTTTTGGGGAATCAGGCCATGGTGTTTTTTTCTCGTTTTTAGATGATTTTATGAGGGAAACAGAATTAGAAATAAATAAGAATTCTTATGGTATTTTATCTTCAGCTCCTGATAGTGATTACTTTTTTCAAATAAAAGCAATGAATGAAAAATTAACAGAGAAAGATCTTCTTTTTTATGAAGATAATTATGTTCTTTTAAGTAAAAAGGATAAAGAAGTTAATAGTGTTAATCATTTACAAGGAAAAACAATAGGAGTTTTAAGTTCTGATTTAGTAGAAATTAGTCTTTATTTAGATGCTTTAGAAATAGCCTTTCTTCCAGCAGAAAATTTGGATATTTTATTAGAATTATTTCAAGAGGGAGATCTTGATTTTATAATTCTACCAAGAAATATTTATTTAGAAAAAATTATTGAAAACAAATTAAACATAGTTTATACGTTTAATGATTTAACTAGAAAATATGTTTTAACTTTTAAAAATGAAGAGGAATCTTTAAATAATATAATTAGAAAATATTATAATATGTGGAAAGAACATGATTTAACAACTAAATATAATGAAGAATCTTTTTCATTATATAGTAAATTAAATAATTTAAGTGATGTTAATCGGGCTTCTTTTCAAAGTAAAAGGTATATCTATGGTTATATAAATAATAGTCCTTATGAAATGATGAAGAATGGGGAATTTATAGGTATTAATAAGGTTTTTATTGATGGTTTAGCTAACCTTTCTAATATCGAAATAACTTATAAAGAATATTCTTCTTTAGATTCTTTAAATAAAGCCCTTAATAATGGGGAAGTTGATCTTGCTTTTAATTATTATGATTTAGAAAAGATTGTTAATTATGAAGAAACTAAAACAGCAATTATTAGTAATTATTTAGTTTTAAGTTATTATAAAGAGGCTAAAGCTATAGATTTATTATCAGGATTAAATAAAGAAAATGTTTATATTATTTTTAATAAGAATTTAATAAATTATTTTGAAAAAAACACTACTGGTAAATTGATTCCATTAACTGATATTAATACATTGGCTAAAGAAAGAAGAGGAATTGTTGTTGTTGATGAGAATATTTATCATTATTATAAAAATACAGTATTAAATGATTATAATATTATAAATTACGGAACAGAACCTCTAACTTATAATTTTCTTGTTACTAAAAAAGAAGATAATGAGTTATTATATGATCTTTTTCAATATTATTTATCGAACATTGATTTAGTTAAACAAAAAAATAAAGGAATACTTAATTTAACTTTAAAAGAAAAGAATAAGGATTTATCATCGCTATGGTTATATATAATTTTAATTCCGATCTTTTTTACAGGTTTAATGATAATAATTAATAAATTTAATAAAATAAAAAAAGGTAAAGAAATATCAAAAAATAAGTATATTGATCCTCTTACTTCTTTAAAGAATAGATATTATTTAAATAATCATATTAATAAATGGGAGGAAAACCTTTTATATCCTCAAGCGATTGTTATTATAGATTTAAATAATTTAAAAGATGTTAATGATAGTCATGGTCATGATGAAGGAGATCGTTTAATTAAAGCAGCAGCGAGTATTTTAATTAATAATCAATTAGAAAAAACAGACATTATTCGGACTGATGGGGATGAGTTTTTAATTTATATGGTTGGTTATAATGATCAACAAGTGGTTTCTTATATTAGAAAGTTAAGTCGTTTATTTAAAGATTTACCTTATGAACAAGGGGCAGCGATTGGTTATAGTATGATTTTAGATGATATTAAATTAATAGATGATGCTATAAATGAAGCGATTTTAGATATGCTAACTAACAAGGAAAATTATTCAAAAAATGAAGATTAAGAAAAATGGATGTGATGTTAGATGGTAAGAACATCGATTGATGAATTTTATAACAAACTTAAAGATGTGATTAAGATTCCTATTATGAGAGTGTTACCAGGTCAACTAGCTTTTTATTTAGTATTATCAATAATTCCAATTATTTCACTAGTAGGTTTAATTGCTACCTTTTTTTCTTTATCAGTTAATAGTTTTATAGAATTAATTGAGGCTTCTTTTCCAGCAGCGACTAGTAATTTATTAATTCCTCTTATTGATGGTAAAGGTTTTGATTTTAATGTCTTTATATTTGTTATTTCTGCTTTTCTTTTAGCTTCTAATGGAACTTATACCATTATTGTTATTTCTAATATGCTCTATGGATTAAAAGATAGTGGTCTTATAAAAACTAGGATTAAGGCGATTGGTTTAACATGTATTATAGTAATTTTATTAGCTTTTGTTTTAATTGTTCCTGCTTTTGGAAGAACAATATTAGAGTTAATTAATAGCACTAAACTTTTTAAATCGCTATCTAAAGAGATTATTTTTCTTTATCGTTTATTAGAAATACCTTTATCGTTTTTCTTTATCTATATTAATATTAAATTAATTTATACTTTAGCCCCAGCAAAAAGAATTAATAGTGAAGATGCTACTTATGGTTCTTTATTTACTTCTTTAGGCTGGATGATTGCTACTAAGGTTTATTCTTACTATGTTTTAGTTTTTACTAATTATGATATTTTTTATGGTAGTATTGCTAATTTAATTACCTTATTAATTTGGATTTATTTATTATCTTTAATTTTTGTTATTGGTCTTGCTTTTAATGCTAGTACTGATCAAAGAAAAAGACGTTTAAAAAATGAATTATTGTAAATAATAAGAATAATAGATATCTTTTTTAAGGTATTTATTAACATAGACTACAATAAAGAAAAACTTCTTATTTGTAGTGGTCTTTTATAGACAAAGTGGTTGTGAAAACCACTTTTTTTGTTTGAACTTTTTTTATAAAAGTGCTATACTTTAATTGTTATTAAACAACGGAGGCGTTATGAAAAAGATCGACGATTGGAAAAAAACAATTTTGAAAAGATTAAAAAAAATAGATTTAAAAAAGCATTATAAGAAAAACATTTTATTTTATACAACTGTTATTACATTATTAATAAATGCTACTTTATTAAGATATTTTACTGTTCAAAATTATTTAGATATTCAACCTTTAATGGCTGATTTAGCGATGATTTTATTGTTGTGTTCTTTTAGTTATCTGGTTAACCCCCGAAAACAAATAACTTATTTTTTAATTTTATCAGTTATATTTACAACGATTTGTATAATCAATAGCATTTATTATACTTTTTATACTTCTTTTGCTTCTGCTTCTTTGCTTTTAACATCCCTTCAGGCGAAGGATGTGGGGAATGCTATTATGAAAAACATTTTACAATTAAAAGATTTTATTTTTTTATTACAACCTTTAGCAGTTTTTTTTGTTTATTATAATTTATCAAAGAGGCATTATTATTCTTCTCCTTCTAGTGTGGAAAGAGGGAAGAATTCTTTATTAAGAACAATTGGTGTTTCTTTATTTTTATATTTTTGTTTTTTTTCTTCTTTAACAAACATTGAATTAAGTCGTTTAAATAGTCAGTGGAATCGGGAATTTTTGGTTATGAAATATGGTCTTTATACTTATCAAATTAATGATATTATAAGAAGTATTGAGCCACGTTTTCATGGCTATTTTGGTTATGATGAAGTTGTTAGAGAAGTTTCTGCTTTTTATGAAAAACAAAATGTTCAACCAACTAAAAATAAATATACAGATATTTTTAAAAATAAAAATATAATATCTATTCATGCTGAAAGTATGCAAACGTTTGTTATGGATTTAAGTTTTCATGGAGAAGAGTTAACTCCTAATTTAAATAAGTTAGCGAAAGAAGGTTTATTTTTTAATAATTTTTATACTCAAGTCGGAGTTGGAACTAGTAGTGATAGTGAGTTTACCTTTAATACTTCTCTTCTTCCGGCAAGTAGTGGAACGGTCTTTATTAGTTATTGGGATCGAGAATTTATAAGTATTCCTAAATTATTAAAGGATTTAAATTATTATTCTTTTAGTATGCATGGTAATAATGGGACCTTTTGGAATAGATTAGTTATGCATAAACAACTAGGATATGATGAATTTTATCATAAGAAGTTCTTTGAAATTGATGATGTGATTGGTTTTGGTTTGTCTGATAAATCATTTTTTCGTCAAGCAATACCAATGATTAAGGAAATTACGAAAAATCATGAGCGATTTTATGGAACAATGATTATGTTAACTAATCATACTCCATTTGATCAGATTGAAGCTTATGGTGATTTCCCTGTTGATATGGAGATTACTATTTTTAATGAAGATGATGATGAAGAGGAAGTGAAAAGAGTTCCCTATATGGAAGGGACGAGATTAGGTAATTATTTAAAGGCTGTTCATTATGCTGATGAAGCTTTAGGACAGTTTATTAATGATTTAGATGAAAGTGGATTACTAGAAGATACTGTAATTGTTTTATATGGTGATCATGATGCTAGATTACCAAGAAAAGATTATCTAAGGCTTTATAATTATGATCCTTATACAGACGCTCTTATTGATAAAGAGGATGAAAATTATTATTCAATCGATTATTATGATTATGAATTAAATAGAAAGGTTCCTTTTCTTATTTGGACTAAAGATCAAAAGATTAATCAAAATGTTGATAAGGTAATGGGAATGTATGATGTTTTACCAACCTTGGGAAATATGTTTGGCTTTTATAGTGAATATCAATTAGGACATGATATCTTTTCTATTGAAGAAAATGTTGTTGTTTTTCCTAATGGTAATTGGTTAACTGATAAGATGTATTATAATAATCAACGACAAGAATATAAACTTTTAGAAGAAGAGATTATTAATCAAGAATATATTGATTATTATAGTGATTACGCTAATGAAATGTTAACTATTTCTAATGATTTAATAATGTATGATTATATTAAAAGGGAAACAGAAACAAAATTATTAATGGAAGGTCTACGATAAGAATATCTTTAGAAAGAGGTTTATAATGAAAAGAAAAAGAATTGTGTTAGTTTTATTAATAGTTTTAATTGTCTTTTTAGGTTTTTGGTTTGGAAAAGGGATTTTTAAAAAAGATTTAAAACCTCAAGATGAAATAAAGGTTATTAAAGAAATTAAAGATTATAATTATCAATTAACTGATAATAAGACCCCTTTATTTGCTGATTTATTTAAAGAACTGATTAGTGTTTTAAAAAAGGAAGAAAAAGATAATGAGGAATATGCAGTTTTAGTATCTAAATTATTTGTAGCTGATTTCTTTGACTTAAAGAGTAAATTTAGTAAAGATGATATTGGGGGCGGACAGTTTGTTCATTCTTCTCTAAAAGATAATTTTTTATTACAGGCTGGTGAGACTTTTTATAAATATGTTCAAAATAACTTTTATGGTGATCGCAAACAAGAATTACCTGAAGTAAAGAAGATAGAGGTTTCTAAGGTAGAAGTTATTGAATATACTTATAATGATTATCTAGAAGAGAACGCTTATCAAGTTAATCTTAATTGGGAATATACTAAAGAATTAGGTTATCAAACAACAGCTAGGGTAATCTTAGTTCCAGAAGGGAAAAAAATTAGTATTGCTGAATTTGAATAAAAAAAGAAGTTAATAATTTAACTTCCTTTTTTTATTCTTCTTCTTGTTCTTCAGTATTTTCTGGGTCATTGATTTCCTCTTCAACATCTTCTTCTATTTCTTTTTCATAATAATAATGATTGATAACTATTTCTAAAGGGATATCTTTTACTTTTGTTCCTGGTTCTACTGATTGTTCAAAGATTATATTGTGTTCTTCTTCCTTTTGAGTAATTGTTTTCTTTAATGTTACTATAAAGTTTTTAACTATTGAGTTTTCCCATTCTGTTATTTTGTTTATATCTTCTTTAAGAAAATTAGGCATTAAACATAAGGGGGTATCTTCATATTCTTCTAAATTACAGTTTATTTTTGCTGGTTTTTCTATTTTTGGTTCTACTTTATTAATAATTGTTAAAGTAAGGCCTTTATTTTTATTGATTAATTCCATTAAAGTTGCAGCGGGAATACTTTGTTTAATGATTTGATCTTGTTTATCTTTAGTTTCATGAGAATCAACTACTTCAAAATTTATTTTAATGTTATTTTTTTGACCCCAGTTTAGGGCATATTCTTTACTTTTACCAATAAAATTAGGTAATTGACTAATAGTTTTTTCCCCATAATAAGGTCCTTTTCCAATTATTTTAATGGTAAAAGGTTCATTAATAGAGAATTTAAAACTTTTTATTAAAACAGGACTAATTAATTCCAAATTAATTTTCATGGCTGTAACAACGTCTTTTAAACTACTATCATAATATAAGAAATTGGATAATTCTCTTTTCATTTCTTCATCATAGATTAATCGCCCATAACCAGAAAGATACAATTTTTCAAAGGTTATATCTTTGTTTTCTTTAACTTGTTTATTCATTGATAAGATCTCTTTACCAATATTATAGAAAGATAATATTTGTTCAGTACTTAAATTCGAGTTGATGTTCTTCCCTAAGATCTCTAAAATATCGGTTATTTTTTGAATGTTTTTAACATTTTGAAGTTTATTAAAAATAGCTTCTAAAACTAATTGTTGATTTTCTCCACGGGTATAATCATTTCTATTTCCTTCATTATAGGTTGGGCAGTTTTTACTCATAAAATAACCAGCACTAGAACCATCATTTGGTCGACGTCTATTTCTAGATAAAGCTAAGGCTTGTTCTCCATTTAAGAGATGTTTTCCTTTTTCTACAAAAACAGTATTTTCTCCCCATTGTCTATTACTATTTTGTTCACAAAGGCTATAAGGAACATTAACTTCAACCCCACCTAAAGCATCAACAAGTTTTACAACAGCTTTAAAATTAACTTTAAGGTAATAATCAATATCAATACCCGTAAAGTTTTCAATCGTTTTAATCATACAAGATTCACCATACCAAGCAGCATGAGTGATTTTATTTTTTCTTTGATTTTTAAAACACATAATAGGAACAAAAGTATCACGAGGAATACTTAAAATAGTTGTATTTAAAGTATTAGGATTAAAAGTAAGAACCATTAAAGCATCTCCATTAAAGGCTGTTTGAGTATTAATATCATCATGAGTTGAATCAACTCCCATAATTAATAAAGTAAAAGGTTCTTTTAAATTCTTTCCTAATTTTTTATTAATTGTTTTTTTAATATTAACAGTTTTCTTTTTAGAAAATATTACCTTGGTTTCTTCAGCAATCTTTTCAAAACGTTCATTAGAAAAGATAATTTTATAATCTCCTGGAATAAAAATTAAATCTACTTCTTCATCATATAAAGCATTTAAAAGAGCAATAAAGTTATTAAACTTTACTAAAGTATTAGTTTTAGTTAAATTATATTCTTTAATTATTTCTTGACTAATAACATAACCATCAATACTTTCTTTATCATTTATAATACCTATTTTCTTCTTTTTGACCTCTTCAATTTTATTAATATCTGATTCAACTAAAGAAATTAAACTAGTTTCATAGGTAATCCTTTCTTGACTAATATTACTAATTGAAGTATAAATTTTATTAATATAATAAGCCCCAAATAATTGGCTACTACCAAAAATAAAAAGAAAGAATAAATAAAGAAAATTAAGGAAAAAGTTTTTGTTAATTAATAGTTTTAAACTGCTAAAGACAAATAAACAAGTTATTAAAAAGAGGATAATAATAATAATTAAACGAAGTAAGGTTTCTATTCCAGAAAATTGCAAGATTGATCCTGTAAATAAAAGAAAACTAATTATATAAAGAATTAATAAAAAAACGATAGAAAAAAACTTTAATTTACTAATATTAAATTTATTTAAGAAATAGAAAATTTTTTGCATTATTAGATCCTCCAAACTATTCTTAATTATATCTTAAAAACTTTTTTAAGTAAATTGAAAAAAGGAGATAAATTCATTTCTTTTTTCTTTTAAGTGTAAAATTAAGTGTCAATGGATATAATTGACAGTTCTTAAAATGTTTGTTTTTGTTATAATTAGATTGAACAAAGGGGAGAAAGTTTATGTTAAAGAAAACAGCTAAATTTATGTTGATGGTTTTTATCCTTAATTTAATGATGCCGTTGATGGTTGTTTTGGGGTTGAATAATTTAGGAATATCTAACACTAATAAGTGTTCTAATAAACAATATGAAGTTGTTATGATTAATTCATCTAAAAATATAACTCATATTGCTTGTTATAATAATTATAATGATGCTAAAGTAAAAATGAATGCTCAAGTTTCTACTCTAAGTAATGTAGCGAGTGTTGTTT
This sequence comes from Bacilli bacterium, assembly GCA_050948865.1. Lineage (GTDB taxonomy): Bacteria > Bacillota_I > Bacilli_A > RF39 > UBA660 > SKGN01. Next base: position 87,585 of record JBMNEQ010000001.1, on the reverse strand, counting down.
ATAATAAAACAATAATTGATTCTAGTTATGCTTTATTGAATTTAGATACAAAGGCCTCTAATTTAAACACTAATTTAAGAGAAGAGAAAGGACCTTCTTATATAAATGGATATACAAATGGGTATTATGGAGTTGATGCTCCTATGCTCGATTATTATGAGTATAAGGGAGGGACATATGCTCCTTATACAACAGCTGAATTAATGATTAGTGGTTACCGAGGATGGGTAAGAAAGAGTGATGGGGGTAATTGTTATAATGTTGTTCCATTATCTTTAGTAATAAATCCTACTTATTATCATGTTAATACCAATAATGATTTAGTTCATAACATTTCTAAATCAATTATTAAAAATAAAGGTTATAGTTCTCTTGTAATTGGTCCTGCTCCAAAGTTTTTAGAAAAAAACAAGAAATATTATAGTTATGATGGTCATTATTTTTATACTAGTTTATTGACTATGATTGATGATTATAAGGCTAAAAAATATAATCAAGCTGTTAATAATGAACCTTATTATAATTATTATTTGTATTTGCCACATCGTACTAAAACCAATCATGATGCCGCGGATATAAATGCCTTTATTAAAAACAAAGGGAAACTTTCTAATATGGGTCAAAGTTTTATTGATGCTCAAAATAAATTTGGGGTTAATGCTATTTTATCTTTAGGAGTTTCTATAAATGAAAGTGGTTGGGGAAGTTCTCCTATTGCTCAGAATAAAAATAATTTATTTGGTCATGGGGCTTATGATTATGATCCTGCTCCTAATGCGAATAGTTATGCTAATCCAACTTCTAGTATTAATTATCATGCTGACCGTTTTATTTCAGCAGGTTACAGTAATCCTTTAGATTGGCGCTATTTTGGATCTCATTTAGGAAATAAATTAAGTGGAATAAATGTAAAATATGCTTCTGATCCTTATTGGAGTGAAAAAGCAGTTCAGTACTATTATTCTTTTGAAAAAGCGACAGGGTTGATCGATTATGATTATTATAAAATAGGAATAAAAGATACCAATCCCAAAGGAGCTTCTTTAGCAGTCCGAAAAGAACCAACCATAAATGGTCCTGTTCTTTATCAAATGAAAAATTCTTCATTTGGAATAGAAGAGATGCCAGTAGTAATTTTAGATACAGTAACTGGTGATAAAGTTAATGGTAATAATGTTTGGTATAAAATTCAAACAGATGCTTATTTGAATAGTAGTCGGGATTATGTTCAAGATGTTCCCAAAAATCATACCTATCATTTTGATAAAAATTATGGTTATGTACATTCTTCTTATATTTATTTAATCACTCATAGTAAGTTAAAGATAACCGCTAGTAATAAAACTGTTTTAGAGGGGAAAGAATTTAATCCTTTCGATGAAGTTAAAGCTTATAACGAAAACAACCAAGATATTACTGATAAATTAATTGTTGAAAGTGGAGAGGTAAATACTTCTAAACCAGGAGAGTATGTTTTAATCTATTATGTTGAAGATAATGATCAAGAATTAAGAAAGAAAGTTATTATTACGGTAAGAAGTAATACTCCCCCTATTATAGAAGCTTCAAATAAGGAACATCTTCAATATGAAAGTTTTAATCCTTTAGATGAAGTTAAAGCTAGTGATCAAGAAGATGGAAATCTTACTAAGAAGATTAAAGTAATTACTAATGAAGTTAATATTAAAGAACAGGGAACTTATATTGTTAAGTATGAAGTTAGTGATAGTGATAATAATAAAGTAACTAAAGAAATTCAGGTTACAGTTGTTAAAAATAATAAACCAGTAATTTTTGCTGAAGATAAAATAATTAATAATGGTTTATCTTTTAATCCCAAGACAAATATTGAAGCTTATGATAGTAACGATGGTGATATAACAAATAAAATTACAGTAATAGGGCGAGTTGATTCTTCTATTTCTGGAGTTTATCCTCTTACTTATCAAGTAGTAAATAGTCAAGGCTTTAAAACAATTAAAACAATAGAGGTTACTGTTAAAGGTAGTGTTAAAAAGGCTTTAGGAAACTTTTATTTACATTCTCTTAATTGGAAAAATAATAAAATGGAAATTGAAGGCTACTTAACTATTGAAGGGTCTAATAATGTAATGAGTCAAAATATTATTTATGATTTAATTTTCCAAGAAGTAGATAAGAAGAAAACTTATTCCCTTCCTTTAGAAAGATGGGGTCAAACTAAAACTTATCCTTTAACAGCTCCATCTTATGGTGGTTTTAATTATGCGGATTCTTGGTTTAAAGGATCTTTAGATTTATCAGTGTTACCAGAAGGAGATTACTTAGTTTATGTAAAAGCAAGAATGAATGGAAGGGAAACAACAGCTCTTTTAAAGAATATTTTTTCTCGTCAGATAATTCGTAAGGCTTCTGATAAAGATAATCGTGGTTACTTATTTAGAAGTAATTATTATTTAAAGGAAATGCCTTTAGAAGTATTTATTCGTGATCAAGGTTTAATTACAAAAACAGAACCACCAACTCCTTTTGATAATATGTTTAATTCTTATCAACGTTTAGAATTAATAAATCAAAATAATAAAATTTTATTAGATTTAAGAGGGTATTCTTTTAATGTTAAAGGGGATTATAGTAAAAAAAGTAATGTTACTAGAGAACTTATTTTTGAAAATATAAAAACTTTTGAAAGATATACAAAAAACTTAGGTTATGTGGATAATGCTAATGTTGGTCTTAGTAAGATTTCATTAAGAGTACCTGATGGTTTAGATAAAACTAGAGCTTGGTTTGATAATAAAATAGATTTAACTGATTTAAAAGAAGGAACTTATGCTATTTTTATTAGAAGTAAAACTGGTAAGGTTGATGATTATGGTGAGCTTTATGATATAACTTTTAGAAACTTTAATAAAACTATTACTTCTAATAAGAAAAAATATACTATAAAATTAAATCCTGATAAAAGGGCTAGAATAGAATTAATAGTAGAAGGTTAAGGTGGTTAGATGTTTGGTATTGGAAAAGCTAGAACAACTCCCTATTCAGACGAGATTCAAGTAAGAAATGCTGAACCAGGAATGTATATTACTAAAAATAGTGTTTATGTAGTAAATCAAGTGAAAGATAATACAATGACGGTTATTAAGAATGGCCGAAAGGTTTTCGCTGATGATTATGTTTATTTAAGGAGTTTAAGAGATATTAATCAATTAGACTTTGGAATAAATAAAGGTGGTTCTACTACTATTATAAAATATTTAAAACAAATTGATAAAGAAACTTTTTTTAAGGGATTTTATCAAATAGCTCAAACTTTAATAAATAAAGGCCATAGTTTAGAGCCATATCTTGCAGAAGTTAAGGAGTTATTTCAAGATAAAAATTATACTTTAAGTAAACTTTCTAATAAAGAAGTAATAGAACAATGTCCTCTTTATAAAATTTATAATCAAGGGCAGTATGGTGCAGCTTCTTTATATATTGAAGCAGCTAGAACATTAGGTGAAACTTATTTTAAAGCTTTTCTTCAGGATAAACGAATAAAGGATGTTTTATATGATATGAGTTTTGATCATAATGGTTTAGCTAGTTTGGTAGAATTAAAAGCACAAGAGAAAAAAGAAGAGGGAAAAACAAGATAATTAACCCTCTTTTTTACTTTTAGAAAAAATAATTAAGAAAAGTGCTGTTTTTACTTGATTTGCATATACTGTTTTTGATATAATCATTTATGTTGACTGCTGTGATGTGCAAGGTTGCTGATACGCCAGGTTAAGTTGTATATATATAAAATGGTTATCAGGTAATTTGTATGGAGCATGTCTATACTAGATATAGGCGAAGGGAGGATATTATGGAAAATAAAGTCCGAATAAAATTAAAAGCATATGATCATCGAACATTAGATAAAGCGGCTTTAAAAATTGTAGAATCAGTGAAAAAGACTGGTGGAGAAGTAAGTGGTCCAATACCACTTCCTACTGAAATAAAAAAATATACAATTTTAAGAGCTGTTCATAAGTATAAAGATGCTCGTGAACAATTTGAAAGACGCACTCATAAAAGACTTATTGATATTAATAATCCTAGTAAGGAAACTATTGAGGGTTTAACTCATTTAGATATTCCTAGTGGTGTTGATATTGAAATTAAATTATAAAACAAGGAGGAAGTTTAATGAAAGGAATCTTAGGACGGAAAGTTGGGATGACTCAAGTTTTTACTAAATCAGGAGAGTTAATTCCTGTTACCGTTATCCAAGCAGAGCCAAATATAGTTAGTCAAATAAAAACTAAAGAAAAAGATGGTTATAATGCTATTCAATTAGCATTTGAAAATAAAAGAGAAAAGTTAAGTAAGAAGGCTGAAAGAATTCATTTGCAAAAAGCTAAGACAACACCGAAGCGTTTCTTAAGAGAAATAAAAGATGTAGATGTTACTAAATATCAAGTAGGCGAAGAAGTAAAGGTGGATATCTTTTCTGTTGGGGAATATGTTGATGTTGTTGGAACCTCTAAAGGAAAAGGATTTCAAGGGGTAATTAAAAGATATAATTTTTCTAGAGGACCAGAAACTCATGGTTCTAGGTTTCACCGAAGAGTTGGTTCTTTGGGTTCAATGAGAGCTAAACGAGTTTTTAAAGGAAAGAAACTTCCTGGTCAGATGGGAAGGGAAACTGTTACAATTCAAAATTTAGAAGTAGTAATGGTTGATCTTCAAAATAATGTTATTTTAATTAAAGGAAGTATTCCTGGGCCTAGAAAATCATTGGTTTTAATTAAGCAAGCTCTTAAAAAGCCTTTTGTTAAAAAGAGTAGTGAAGAGTTAAATATTTATGAACAACCACTAATCGAAGAATTAAAAATAATTGAAGAAGTAAAAGAAGAGATTAGCGAAAGTTAGATTGTATTTTTATGTGATAAGGAGGAATAAGATGCCGAAGATAGCACTTTTAAATATAACAGGTGAAAAGATTAAAGAAATAGATTTAACTGCTGACATTTGGGGAATTGAACCAAATAAAGTAGTATTACATGAGGCTGTGGTTTTAGCTAAAGCTTCCTTAAGACAAGGAACTAGTAAAACTAAAACAAGAGGTGAAGTTCAAGGAGGAGGCCGAAAGCCATGGCGTCAAAAAGGAACCGGAAGAGCTAGACATGGTTCGATTCGTTCTCCAATCTGGGTTGGTGGGGGAGTTGTTTTTGGACCACAACCAAGAAGTTATAGTAAGAAAATGAATAAAAAAGAACGTCGTTTAGCTTTAAAATCAGCTTTATCTTTAAAAGTTACTGATCAAGAATTAATTGTTTTAGATGATTTTTTAATAGAAAGCCCTAAAACAAAAAGGATCTTAGAAATTTTAAAGGCTTTAAAGATAGAGAAGTCAGTTTTAATAGTTACTAATGATTTAAAAGAAAATTTAATTTTAAGTTCTCGTAATTTAGATTATATAAAAGTAATTGAGCCACATGAAATTAATGTTCTTGATGTGATGAGTTATCATTATTTATTAATTACTGAAGAATCTTTAAAGAAGATTGAGGAGGTGCTTTTATAAAATGATCTTAGAAATTATTAAAGGCCCTATAGTTACAGAAAAGGCAACAGAATTAAAGAATAATCAAGGAAAATATATTTTTAAAGTAGAAGAAAAAGCGAATAAAATTCAAATTAAACAAGCTATTGAAAAAAGATTTGCTGTTAAAGTAAAAGAAATTAATGTTCTTAATGTGAAACCAAAGACTAAAAGAGTTGGTCGTTATGTGGGGAAAACAAATAAGTATAAAAAAGCGATTGTTACTTTAGTTGAAGGAAATCAAATCGATATGTAAAGGAGGGCAAAAATGCCAGTTAAAGTTTATAAACCAACTACTAATGCTAGACGGAATATGACTTCTTTAAGAAAAGATAATCTTTCTAAAAAAGCACCAGAAAAGAGTTTAGTAGTGACCTTAAATAAAAAGGCCGGACGAAACAATTTAGGAAAAGTTACTGTTCGTCATCGTGGTGGTGGGGTTAAAAGAAAATATCGTATAATAGATTTTAAACGAAATAAAGACAATATTCCTGGGGTAGTAGCTTCTATTGAATATGATCCTAATAGAACGTCTAATATTGCTTTAATAAATTATAAAGATGGAGAAAAACGTTATATTTTAGCTCCAGCTGATTTAAAAGTGGGTAATGAAATTATCAGTGGTGAAAATGTGGATATAAAAATAGGAAATGCTTTACCACTTTTAAATATTCCGATTGGAACTTTTATTCATAATATTGAATTAAAACCAGGAAAAGGTGGGCAAATTGCTCGTTCAGCGGGAAGCAGTGCTCAAATTCTTAGTCGTGAAGGTAAATATGTTTTAGTTAAAATAAGAAGTGGGGAAATAAGACGGATCTTAGGAACCTGTAAAGCAACTATTGGTACAGTAGGAAACGTAGATCATGAACTAATTAATTATGGAAAAGCAGGAAGAAGACGTTTAATGGGAAGAAGACCTTCAGTTCGTGGTTCAGTGATGAATCCAGTTGATCATCCTCATGGAGGGGGAGAAGGTAAGGCTCCAATAGGATTACCACAACCAAAGACTCCTTGGGGAAAACCAACCTTAGGTTATAAAACTCGTAAAAAGAAAAAAGATTCAAATAAATATATTGTTAAGAAGCGCAATAAATAAAGAAAGGATGTCAGATATGGCTAGAAGTTTAAAAAAAGGACCCTTTATTGATGATCATTTATTAAAAAAGGTAAAGGAATTAAATAAAACCAAGAAAAAGGAAGTTATTAAAACTTGGTCACGTCGTTCCACAATTTTTCCGGAATTTATTGGGCATACTTTTGCCGTTCATAATGGCAAAGAGTTTATCCCTGTTTATATAACTGAAGATATGGTTGGGCATAAACTAGGGGAATTTGCCCTTACCAGAAAACTAGGTAAACATGGAAGTCATTAGAATATTCTAGGAGGAGGACTATTATGGAAGCAAAAGCAATAGCAAGAAAAGTAAGGATGTCAGCGGATAAAGCAAGATTAGTAATAGATTTAATTCGGGGTAAAGAAATAGAAGAAGCTCGGGCTATTTTAAATAATCAAACTCAAAAAGCTTCAGGAATAATTTTAAAGGTTTTAAATTCAGCTATTTCTAATGCTGTCAATAATTTAGAATTAGATTCAAATAATTTATATATAAAAAAGTGTTATGTTGATGAAGGAAAAACCTTAAAAAGAATTAGACCAGGCTCAAGAGGTCATGTTGATCGTCATGATCACCGTTATTGTCATATAACAGTGATTGTAGCATTAAAACAATAGTAAAGGAGGGAAACTAATGGGACAAAAAGTTAGTCCAATTGGACTAAGAGTAGGAATAAATAAAGATTGGCAAGCGAAATGGTATGCTCCAAAAAAGGATTTAGCTATTTTTCTAAGTCGGGATATTAAGATTCGTGAATATTTAAAAAGTAAATTAAAGGATGCTTCAATTTCTGATATTATTATTGAACGAAAAAGAAATAGCACAGAAATTACTCTTTATACCGCTAAACCGGGAATAATTATTGGTCATGGTGGTAAAGAAATAGAAAAATTAAAAAAGGACTTATCTAAATTAGTAGAAGAAAATATTAAGGTTTCTATTATTGATATTAAAAAGCCAGAGTTAGTGGCTAGTATTGTGGCTGATAATATTGCTTACCAAATTGAAAATAGGGTTTCTTATCGAATTGCTCAAAAAAGAGCGATTAGAAATACGATGAAAGCAGGAGCTAAAGGTATTAAGACAGTTGTCTCAGGTCGTTTAGCTGGAGCAGATATGGCTCGAACTGAAGGTTATACAGAAGGAATGATTCCTCTTCATACTTTAAGAGCAGATATTGATTATGCTACTAGTGAAGCGAATACAACCTTTGGAATAATCGGAGTAAAAGTTTGGATTTATAAAGGAGAGATTCTTCCTGCAAAACAAAAAAAGGAGGGAAAAACTCATGTTAATGCCCAAAAAGACAAAGTATCGTAAACCTCATCGAATAAAGTATGAGGGTCCATCAAAAGGTAATTTAGAACTTCATTTTGGTGATTATGGATTACAAGCTAGTGAAGGAGCTTGGATATCAGATAAACAAATAGAAGCAGCCCGTGTAGCGATGACTCGTTATATGAAAAGAGGCGGTAAAGTTTGGATTAATATTTTCCCTCATTTAGCAAAAACTAAAAAACCTTTAGAAACAAGGATGGGAAAAGGAAAAGGAGCACCAGAAGAATGGGTAGCAGTTGTTAAAAAAGGTAAAATTATGTTTGAAATTGGGGAAGTATCAGAAAAAACAGCTAGAGAAGCCTTACGATTAGCGGCTCATAAATTACCTATTAAAAGTAAATTTATAAAAAAAGAAATAGGTGGTGAACAAAATGAAGGTTAAGGAAATCAGAGATTTAACCACTAAAGAAATAGAAGATAAAATAAAAGAATTTAAAGAAGAATTATTTAATTTACGTTTTGAACAAGCAACTGGAAATTTAGAAAAGCCTTCAAGAATTAAAGAATTAAGAAAGACTGTTGCTAGAATGAAAACAATTATTCGTGAGCGTGAATTAAAGCAAGAATAAAGGAGGATTCTTTATGCAAGAAAAGAAAAAGCAAGAAGTTATTGGAAAAGTTGTCAGTGATAAAGCTGATAAAACTATTGTTGTTTTAGTGGATACTTATCAAAGACATTCTTTATATAAAAAAAGAGTTAAAGCATCAAAAAGATATCTTGTTCATGATGAAAATAATATCGCTAAAGAAGGAGATCTAGTGGCTATTGAAGAAACAAGACCATTATCTAAAAAAAAGCATTATCAAGTGACGAGAATTGTAGAAAAAGCAGTAATCTTATAATCTGATTCTTGAAGGGAGGATAAATAATGATAGGACAAGAAAGTCGTTTAAAAGTAGCTGATAATTCTGGAGCACGTGAATTATTAGTTATTCGGGTTCTTGGTGGTAGTAAAGTAAAGTTTGGAAATATTGGAGATATCGTTGTTGGAACAGTAAAAAAGGCTACACCTTATGGAAATATTAAAGCAGGACGGGTTGTAAAAGCCGTTATTGTAAGAAGTAAATATGGCGTAAGAAGAAAGGATGGCTCTTCAATCAGATTTGATGATAATGCTTGTGTTATTATTAAAGATGATAAGAGTCCTGTTGGAACTAGAGTATTAGGACCAGTAGCTAGAGAACTACGTGATCGTAATTATATGAAAATTGTTTCTTTAGCCACTGAAGTTTTGTAGTCTAAAAGGAGGAAAACATGAAAATAAAAACTGGAGATAAAGTAATTGTTATCGCTGGAAAAGATAAAGGGAATAGTGGAAAAGTGATAAAAGTGTTTAAAACTAAACAAAAAGTATTAGTCGAAAATATTAATATGATTAAAAAACACTTAAAGCCAGATGCCCAGAATGAAAGTGGTAGTATTATTGATTTAGAAGCTCCTCTTCATATTTCCAATGTAATGTTAATTGATAAAAAAACTAATAAAAGAACAAGAGTTGGTTATGAAAAGGATAATCAAGGGAATAAAATTAGAATTGCTAAAAAATCAAAAGAAAAGATTGATTAATTGGAAGGAGGATATCTATGAACCGTCTAAAAGAAAAATATAATAAAGAAATAAGACCACGTTTAAAAGAAAAACATAATTATAAAACGGTTATGGAGGTTCCTAAAGTAGAAAAAATAATAATTAATATTGGGGTTGGTGATGCCATCACTAATAGTAAAATGTTAGATTCATCATTAAAAGAATTAGAATTAATAACTGGGGAAAAACCAATTGTGACAACAGCTAAAAAATCAATCGCTGGATTTAAATTAAGAGAAGGTAATAAAATTGGTTGTAAAACAACTTTAAGAGGAGATAGTATGTATATCTTTTTAGATAAAATAATTAATATTATTTTACCTCGGGTTCGTGATTTTAGGGGACTTTCTAAAAAGTCATTTGATGGTCAAGGTAATTATAATTTTGGTTTACCTGAACAATATATTTTTCCAGAAATTACTTATGATGATGTTTTAAAACAAAGGGGAATGGATATTTCCATTGTAACAACAGCTAAAACTGATGAAGAAGCACATTCATTATTAAGTGAACTTGGTGTTCCCTTTAGAAAATAAATATGATAGGAGGACTTTATGGCAAAGAAAAGTTTAATAGTTAAGGCAAAAAAGCCTCAAAAATTTAAAGTAAGAGAATATTACCGCTGTGAACGTTGTGGTCGATCACGTGGAGTTATGCAAGAGTTTAGATTATGTCGTATCTGTTTTCGGGAACTAGCTCACAAAGGACAAATACCAGGCGTTAAAAAATCTAGTTGGTAATCTAGGGAGGAGGATTTAGATGATAGTTAATGACCCAATTGCTGATATGCTTACAAGAATACGTAATGCTAATCAAATGCGCTATAAAGAAGTAGAAATACCAAATTCAAGATTAAAACAAGAAATTGCTAAAATCTTAAAAAATGAAGGTTATATTAATAGTTATAAAATAGAAAAGAATGATGTTCAAGATAAATTAATTCTTCTTTTAAAGTATGGAGAAAAGAAAGAGAAAGTGATAACTGGTTTAAAAAGGATTTCTAAACCAGGATTAAGAGTTTATGCTAAAGCTAATGAAGTACCTACTGTTTTAAATGGGCTGGGGATCGCTATTTTATCTACATCAAAAGGTCTTATGACTGATAAAAAAGCTCGTGAAGAAAATATTGGAGGCGAAGTTTTAGCCTATATTTGGTAGTTTACATTAAGGAGGTGTCATATATGAGCCGTATTGGAAAAAGAACATTAATAATACCAGAACAAGTTATGGTTTTATTAAATCAAGATAAAGTTATTGTTAAAGGACCAAAAGGAGAATTATCTCTTCATCTTCCTAAAGAAATAATTGTGAAGAAAGAAGATAATAATTTAACAGTAACAATAAAAGAAGAACAAAAACAATTAAAAGCCATTCATGGAACTATTAATTCTTTAATTAAAAATATGATTGATGGAGTTTATACTGGTTTTTCTAAAGGACTAGAAATAGTTGGAGTAGGATATCGGTTTCAAGTTAAAGATCAGGTAATAGTAATTAATGCTGGTTTTTCTCATCCTTTAGAAATTAAGATTCCAAACTCTCTAACAGTAGAAAGTATTAGTAATACAGAAATTATAATAAAAGGGATAAATAAAGAAGAAGTTGGGGAATTTGCTGCTAAAATAAGGAAGGTTAGAAAACCAGAACCATATAAAGGAAAAGGAATTCGTTATAAAGGTGAAGTTATTCGCCATAAAGAAGGAAAGAAAGCATCATAATTATTAATAAAGGAGGTTCTAAAATCTAATGATAAAAAAGGAATCAAGAAATATTGCTAGAAAAGCAAGGCATCAAAGAATTAGAAAGAAAGTTATAGGAACTAGTTTAGTACCAAGACTGAATGTTTTTAGATCAAATAAACAAATAAGTGCATCTTTAATTGATGATCTTCAGGGAGAGACTTTAGTTAGTATTTCATCTTTAAATAAAGATTTAAAAATTATTAAAGGAAATAACCTTGAAGCAGCAAAGATAGTTGGTCAAGAGATAGCGAAAGCGGCTAAGAAATTAAAAATTACGGAAGTTGTCTTTGATCGAGGCGGATATTTATATCATGGACGAATAAAAGCTTTAGCAGAGGAAGCCCGTAAGAATGGCTTAAAATTTTAAAAGGAGGGTAACGATGAAACGAAAAGGCAAAGAACCAGTAAAAAAAGAATATGAAGAAATAGTTATCGACATAAAAAGAGTAACGAAAGTTACTAAAGGTGGTCGTCAATTTAGATTTTCTGCTACTGTTGTAGTTGGAAACCGTAAAGGTTTAGTTGGTTTAGGAACAGGAAAAGCTAATGAAATACCAGATGCTGTTAAAAAAGCCGGACAAATAGCAACTAAAAATATAATTAAAATTCCTCTTATTGAAAACAGAACAATTGTTCATGAAGCAATTGGAGTTAAAAGTGGAAGTAAAGTTTTAATAAAACCTGCTAAGGCTGGTAAAGGTATTATTGCTGGTGGTCCTGTTCGAGCAGTTTTAGAAATGGCAGGAGTGGAAGATGTTACTTCTAAATCTCTTGGTTCTAATACAAAAATAAATATGGCTAGAGCGACGATGGAAGCTTTAAAACAACAAAAGAACGCTAATGATGTTGCCCGTTTACGAGGAAAAGAAGTAGAGGAGTTGGCATTATGAAATTACATGAATTAAATAAGGTTAATAAAACACAAGATCGTAAACGTTTAGGACGTGGTTCTAGTAGTGGTTTTGGTAAAACTAGTGGCAAAGGTCATAAAGGTCAAAAGGCAAGAAGTGGTGGCGGTGTTAGAAGAGGATTTGAAGGTGGTCAAACGCCATTATTTAGACGAATCCCTAAAAGAGGATTTAATAATTATAATTTTAAAACTTGGTATTCAATAATTAATATAGAAGATTTAAATCAATTTGAAGAAAATACAGAAATAACATTAGAATTATTAAAAGAAATAGGTCTTATTAAACAAGGAAGAAATAGATTAAAGGTTTTAGGACAAGGAGAATTACATAAACCTTTAGTTGTTTATGCTCATAAGTTTTCTAAACAAGCAGAAGAAAAGATAAAAAAAGTTGGAGGCAAAGTTGAGGTGATATAATGATTGCCATGTTAAAACAAATATTTAGTCCTAAAAATCATGATATTAGGACAAGAATATTATTTACCATTGGGGCTTTAGCAATATTCCAATTAGGAACATCTGTTTCTGTTCCTGGAACAGAAAAGATTATTCAAGATTTAGGCTTTTTGGAATTAATTAATGCTATGGGAGGGGGAGCTTTAAAAAAGTTTTCCATCTTCGCTTTAGGTGTTATGCCTTATATTTCAGCCTCAATTATAATGCAATTATTACAAATGGATATTGTTCCTTATTTTACTGAATTAAGAAAACAAGGATATACAGGAAGACAAAAGATTAATAAAATAACTAGATATCTAGGAATTGGAATTGCCTTTTTACAAGGTTATGTTTTCTCCTTTACTTTTATTAGTAAAGGTTTAACTATGGGAGGACCTATAGAATATATGAGAATTGCTGTTATTCTAACAGCAGGAACAGCCTTTTTATTATGGCTTGGAGATCAAATCACTTTAAAAGGAATTGGTAATGGTGTTTCTTTAATAATTATGGCCGGTATTTTATCAACAACACCAATGATGTTTATTGATGCTTATAATGAAATGATTGGTCTTAGTGGAGTTGATTTAATTGGAGTAATTACTTTTTCTTTATTTGTTTTAGTTTATTTAGCAATTGTAATTGGAATAATCTTTATTCAACAATCAGAAAGAAGAGTTCCCATTCAATATTCTAATAGAACTATAACTGCTTATGGAGGAAAACAATCTTTCATGCCTCTTAAATTAAATTCAGCAGGAGTAATACCAGTTATTTTCGCTTCAATGGCTATTGCCATACCAGCAACTGTTGCTCAAGTAGTTAAAAATGAAAAAGTTCTTTTATTTATAGAAAAATATTTAAGTTATGATTCTTTAATGGGATTTAGTATTTATTTATTATTAATTATCTTCTTTGCTTATTTTTATACATTTATGCAATTAAGACCAGAAGAATTATCCTCTAATTTACATAAAAATGGTGGTTATATTCCAGGAATAAGACCAGGAGAAGAAACCACTAAATATATTTATCAAGTATTATCAAGACTTACTTTAGTGGGAGCCTTCTTTTTAGTTATTATTGCGGGATTACCAATTATTTTTACCAAAATAAGTAGTTTAAGTTCTAATATAACAATCGGAGGAACAGGACTCTTAATTGTTGTTGGAGTCTTGTTAGAAACATATAATCAATTAGAAAGTCAATTACTAACTAGAAATTATAGGATAAGGTCGTGATTAGATGAAGAATATTATTTTAATTGCTCCTCCTGCTGCTGGAAAAGGAGTTCAATCAAAGATATTAAAAGAAACATATAATCTTTTACATTTATCAACTGGTGCTTTATTAAGAGAAGAAGTGGAAAAGAAAACAAAACTAGGAAGAGAATTAAAAGAATTCTTAGAAAAAGGAATCTTAGTTAAAGATGAAATTGTAATTGATTTAGTAATGAAGAAGTTAGATCTTTCTTTAAATAATAAGGGTTATATTTTAGATGGTTTTCCAAGAACTTTAAAACAAGCAGAGTTATATGACAGAATGTCATCAGAAAGAAACTGCCAACCTAATTATGTTTTCTTTTTAAATATTACCAAGGAAATTGCTTTAAAAAGAATTCTTGGAAGACTTGGTTGTTTAAACTGTGGTTCTATCTTTAATGAGGAGATTGATCATTTAAAAGAAAAAGATCTTTGTCCTAAGTGTCAGGGAGAAATAATTAAAAGAAGTGATGATAATGAAGAATCTTTTAAGAAACGTTATGATGATTATTTAGAAAAAACTAAACCAGTTATTGATTATTATCAAGCTCAGGGAATTTTACATATAATTGATGCTGAAAAGTCAATAAATGATATTGCTCTTCAAATTAAAGAAATTTTAGTTAAGGATCAAAAAGTATGATCAAAATAAAAACTAAAGAAGAAATAAAACTAATGAAAATAGCTGGAAGAATAACTTATCAAACACATGAATATCTAAAAGATCAAATAAAAGTAGGTATTACTACTTTAGAATTAGATAAATTAGCTGAAGAATTTATAAAAAAGCATCAAGCTTTACCATCTTTTAAAAATTATAATGGTTTTCCAAATACTATTTGCACTTCTCTTAATGATGAAGTAGTTCATGGAATACCTAGCAATTATCAGTTAAAAGAAGGAGATATAATCTCTATTGATATTGGAGTAAATTATCAAGGGTATCATGGAGATATGGCAAGGACTTATCCTGTTGGAAATATTAATCAAGAAAAAAAGTTTTTATTAAAACATACGAAAGAAGCTTTATATAAAGGGATTAACCAAATTAAACCAGGTAATAAAATTGGTGATATTAGTTATGCTATCGAAGAATATGCCAAGAAGCATAATTTAGGAGTAATAAAAGAATTAGTAGGTCATGGAGTAGGAAATGAGCTTCATGAAGAGCCTGAAGTTCCCAATTATGGTTTACCTAATAGAGGGCCTCTTTTAAAACCAGGGATGGTGATAGCAATTGAACCAATGCTTAATTTAGGAACTTCTAAAATATGTATCAGTGAAGATGGCTGGACAATAAAAACTTTAGATGGCCTACCTTCAGCTCACTTTGAACATACAGTATTAGTAACTGAAGAAGGTCATAAAATATTAACACAGGAGGGTCTGATAAATGGCAAATAAAGATATAATCGAAATAGAAGGTAAAGTAATAACAGTTTTACCAAAAGGAAACTTTAAAGTAGAACTGGAAAATAAACATGTTATTACTGCCCATGTTTCTGGTAAAATTCGGATGAATTATATCCGCATTTTACCAGGAGATACTGTGACAGTGGCATTATCACCATATGATTTAACACAAGGGCGAATAACCTATAGGAAATAGGAGGGATAAAATGAAAGTAAAACCATCAGTTAAAAAGATATGTCCAAAATGTAAAATAGTTAAAAGAAAAGGAAAAGTATTTGTAGTATGTGAAAATCCAAAACATAAACAAAGACAAGGATAGGAGGATAAAATATGGTGCGTATTAAAGGGGTAGATATCCCTAATGAAAAAAGAATACAAATATCTCTTACTTATATTTATGGAATCGGTCAAAATTTAGCGAAAAAAATTTTAGATAAAGTTAATATTGATTCTAATAAAAAGGCTGGAGAATTAACTAATGAAGAATTAGTTCTCATTCGTGATGAAATTAGTAATCATTTAATCGAAGGGGATTTACGCCGAGAAAATAATATGAATATTAAAACAAAAATGGAAATTGGAAGTTATCAAGGAATTCGTCATCGTAAAGATTTACCTGTTCGAGGACAAAGAACTAATCGCAATGCTAGAACTCGTAAAGGTCGTGGTAAGGTTGTTGCAAATAAGAAAAAAGCAAGTTAATATAATAAAGGAGGTTATGTAAATGGCATATAAACCAAGGAAGAGAAAAATTAAAAGAAACATTCCTGAAGGAAAAGCTCATATTCATTCTAGTCAAAATAATACTATAATTACTATTACTGATAAAAATGGAGAAACAATTAGTTGGGCTTCATCTGGAACTATCGGTTTTAAAGGGGCGAAAAAAGAAACCCCTTATGCAGCAGGAATAGCAGCTGAAGCAGCAGCTAAAAGTGCAATGGAATCAGGAATGAAAAAAGTTGAAGTCTTTGTTAAGGGATTAGGACCTGCTAGAGAAACAGCAATGCGTTCATTACAATCAGCAGGTTTAGAAATAATGGCTATTAATGATGTAACACCAATCCCTCATAATGGATGTCGACCACCAAAACGTCCTCGTGGATAATAGGAAAGGAGAAACTTTAATGCCAAAAGAAAATAATATAAAAGTTGTTGTTGATCTAGAACATCAAGAGAGTGAAGATCGAAGTTTAACATATGAACATTTTGATTATGTTATTACAGAATATATTGAAGGTAATAATTATGGGAAATTTGAACTTGAACCTTTAGAAAGAGGTTTTGGAACCACTTTAGGAAATGCTTTAAGAAGAGTAATGTTGTCTTCTTTACCAGGAGATGCTATTAAAAGTGTTTATATTGAAGGTGTTTTACATGAATTTCAAACTATTGAAGGAATAGTAGAAGATGTAACAACTATTATTTTAAATTTAAAGAAAGTTATAGTTAAAAAAACAGTTAAAAGTGATGTTATTATTAAATTAAGTGCCGAAGGAGAAGGTGTTATTACAGCTAAATATTTAGAAAAGCAACCTGATATAGAAATATTAAATCCTGATTTAGAAATTGCTACTTTAGCTAAAGGGGCTAGTTTAGATATGGAAGTAACCATTGGTAGTGGAAGAGGTTATGTAAGAGCAGAAGATAATAAAAAGACTATGGATGAATTAAAAATAGGAGTTATTCCGATAGATTCATTATATTCACCAATAGAAAGAGTCAATTATGAAGTGGAAAAGGCTAGAGTCGGACAAGATGCTAGTTTTGATAAATTAATTTTATATGTTTGGACTGATGGCTCAGTTAAACCTGAAGAAGCATTATCTCAAGCGGCAAGTATTTTAATTAGTAAATTAGATAAATTTGATAATCCAGAATTTACTGATGCAATAAAAGAAATGATGAAAGAAAAAGAAGAAGATCCAAAACAAAAAGCTTTAGAAAAATCAATCGATGAATTAGAACTATCAGTTCGGGCTTATAATTGTTTAAAAAGAGTTAATATTGTAACAGTAGAAGATTTAGTAAATAAAACAGAAACAGAAATGTTAAAAATAAGAAATTTAGGTAAAAAATCATTTAAAGAAATATTAGATAAATTAAAAGAATTAGATCTAACTTTTAGAGTAGATGAATAGATAGGAGGATGTTTATGGCTTATAGAAAATTAGGGAAAGATACTCAACATAGAAGAGCTTTACTAGCAAATTTAACAAAAGATTTGATTATAAAAGAATCAATTAAAACAACAGAAGCAAGAGCTAAAGAAGTAAAGAAGTTTACAGAGAAGATAATTACCTATGGAAAAGATGGTTCTTTAGTAGCAAGAAGAAAAGCCTTAGCTTTCCTTCAGAATGATCAAGTAGCAGTTAAAAAGGCCTTTGAAGATTTATCTAAACGTTATGAAAATAGAAATGGTGGCTATACAAGAATTTTAAAACTAAATGAAAGAAGAGGCGATGAGGCCTTAATAGTCCAAATAGAATTAGTTTAAAGAAAGCATGATGCTTTCTTTTTTATTTCTTTTAGAGTGACAAAATATGTTAAATTTTTCATGAAAAGTAGACAGATAAAAAAGCCTATGCTATAATTTTGGTAATGAAGGAAAAAGGTGGTAATTTTGAAAAAACAAGGTTTTACTTTAATTGAATTATTAGCAGTAGTAATAATATTAGGTGTAATTGCCGTAATAGCAGTTCCTACTATTAAAGGAGTAATAAAAAATTCAACTAAAGAAGCTTTTATAGTTGATGTTAAAAATGTAATAAAAGCAGTAGATTTTTATATGCTTGATGATGAAGATGTTTTTTTATTAGAAGGTTTAGAACTATCATCATTAGAAGATATATTAAATATAAGTAGTTCTAACTATAGTAGTATAAAGATATCATTTGATCGACATTTAAATCCTTTTATAAAATTAGTTGGTAAAGATAAATGGCAAGGATTATCCGCTTGTGGAACATATAATGATTTAAAAATAGGATCTGATATAGAATGTGATGTTCCTCCTTTTCCAGCAATACTTCCTGATGGACAGTTATGTGGTAGTGTATTTTATGATGGAAGAGATGGTAATAAATATAAGACAGTTCAAATAGGGGATCAATGTTGGTTTGCAGAAAATCTAAGGTATACGGATGATTGTTTAGAAAAAAACTTTTCTGATGCAAATTATGGGGCCTGTATGATACATATTGAAGAAGAAGATGATCAGGGACATGATGTTCCATTGTGGGCTAAAAATAAGGAAGTCTTATATCAATGGGGAGCATTAATGAACGGCGATGGAGAAGGAGGGCGAGGTTTATGTCCTAGTGGATGGCATTTACCTACTGATGAAGAATGGTCAGAAATGGCAATATTTATATGTGAAAATAAGGATGGTGATAATTGTAATAATTATAAGACTGTAAGTGGTTGGTTTGGTGAAGATATAGAATTAGGAAATTTATTAAAGTCAATAAATGATTGGGGGGAAGAAGGAAGGGATAAATACGGATTTAAGGGCCGCCCTGCTGGTTACCGCAATACGTCGGGGACTCTTAGCAGCGTGGGGTATTACGCGGGTTGGTGGTCGTCCTCTCCTGGTGATGGCTCTAATGCTTGGCGTCGCAGCGTGTTTTCGGGTGATTCTGATGTCTATCGCAATTCGAGTTCTCAGGCTCTCGGTTATTCGGTCCGTTGCGTCCGGGACTTAAATCCGGCAAGCCCGTAGGGCGAAGCCTTTCACTTTCAACTTCCAAGACCGAAGAATTCGGTCTTGGTTCGGCAGAGATAAAAAGCAAGATGTAAGCAGTAAAAAAGCAAAGAGGCAGAAAATTAAGCGGGCGGAAGGGTTTACGCTTTCGCGCGCGGTTGCTTTTTTCTACTTGTTAACAATATATATAAAAGTAGAGGTGTTATCTAATTAAGTGTCTCTATTTAAAGGGTTATAAGGAAGGTTGTAGAAATAAGTGAGTAAATTATATAGGAAATATTTGATGAAAAAACAAGAAAATAAGAATAAAATTTATTTGTTTAAAAGTGGAAGTTTTTATATATTTTTAGGGGATGATGCAGAATTAATGGCTAAAGAATTAGGTTTAAAATTGACTAAGTTTTCTACTTTATCTAATAAATGTGGTTTTCCAACAAGTAAGTTAAATAAATATAAAAAATTTATTGAATTATTAAAATATGATTATGAGATAGTTTTAAATATAGATGATTATATTATTAATGATATAAAAAATAATGATGTTTTTGATAAAGATGAAGCGTTTAAAAAATTTAAAAAGTATAAGGAAATGTTAATAGAAAATGAATAAGAAAAAAGGAAAACAAATAGAACTTCCTGTTTATAAAGAAAGTTATGAATTATTATTATTAAGTTTTAAATTAATTAAAGATTTAACTAGAGAATATAAATATACTTTAGGGGAAAAGATTAAAAATGAAATAACTGATTTATTGATGGATGTTTAGCGGGCTAATAAAGTGAAAGTAAAGGGTTTAAAATTAAAATATGTTAGTCTAGCAATTGAAAAAGTAGAAGTGATAAGATTACTTTTTAGGTTGTTATTTGATTTAAAACAAATAAGTGAAAATCATCATGTTTCAGTTAGTTGTAAAATAGAAAATGTCAGAAGGCAATTAATAGGTTGGGAAATATTTTTAAAAAAATAAACTGGCGAGAGTTTCATATGGTATTCTGTATGGGAGTGAGCCAATTAAGTCCGGTGGCTCCCCATGGAAGTGGGATTGAAATGTTTTTACTCACGAGAGTAATAAATGAGTGGTAATTATTAATAAATTAATACTTACCTTAGTAGTCACTTTTAGCGCCTAGTGGGAGGATCAGTTTTTGGTGTGCGCTCGCCCTGCTGGTTACCGCAATACGTCGGGGACTCTTAACAACGTGGGGTATAACGCGAATTGGTGGTCGTCCTCTCCTGATGATGGCTCTAATGCTTGGTATCGCAACGTGAATTCGGGTAATTCTAATGTCAATCGCAATTCGAATTCTCAGGCTAACGGTTATTCGGTCCGTTGCGTCCGGGACTTGATTTTAAGGAGAACAAATGAATGAATTAATTTTAACAGAAGAAAAAGGAGATATAAGTTTAAATGATGTTTTTCGGGCGTATTATTTATGTAGGAAAAATAAAAGAAATAAATTAGAATGTTTAGAGTTTGATTTAGATTATGAAGAAAATTTAATTAAATTATGGGAAGAAATAAAATTGGGAATTTATAAAATAGATTCCTCTTCTGTTTTTATAGTTGATAAGCCTGTTAAAAGGGAAATTTGTGCTGCTTCTTTTAGAGATAGAATAGTTCATCATTTGATTGTTTTAAAGCTTGATTCATTATTTGAAAAAGAATTTATTGATGATTCATATAGTTGTAGAAAAGGAAAAGGAACTCACTATGGAATTAAAAGGCTAGATAGGCATATAAGAAGGGCTAGTACTAATTACCAAAAGGAAACGTATGTTCTTAAACTAGATATTAAAGGTTATTTTATGAGCATTAATAAAGGAATCTTATTATTAAAACTAGAAAAATTTATTAATGATAATTATATGGAAGATGATAAAGCTAAAATATTATGGCTTTGTCAGTTGATTATCTATAATGATATAACTAAAAATTGTGTTTTTCATTCTTCTTTTGAGAAATGGGATGATTTACCTAAATCTAAAAGTTTATTTCATACTAAAGATAATTGTGGGCTTCCAATTGGGAATTATACGAGTCAGGTATTTTCTAATTTTTATTTAAGTAGTTTTGATCATTTTGTTAAGAGTGAATTAAAAATAAAACATTATGGTCGTTATGTTGATGATTTCTTTTTGGTTTCTAATTCTAAAGAAGAATTAAAAAGATGTATTCCTAAAATAAGAAAGTTTTTATTAGAAGAGTTAGATTTAGAATTACATCCTAAAAAAATATATTTGCAAAACATTAATAATGGAGTTGAATTTTTAGGATCATATATAAAACCTTGGAGAATCTATATAACTCCTCGTATTAAAAATAATTTTTATTTGACGGTAAAAGAATTTGATAAATATTTTGATCAAGAGGATATTTACTATGATGAAGGGTTAAAGATTAGAGAAAAACTAAATTCTTATTTAGGGATTGTTTCTCATTATGATACTTATTTATTAAGAAGGGGTCTTTTAAGAATGTTAAATGATTCTTTTGAAAGGCATTTTCTTATTCCAGATTGGGCTAAAAAAGTTGTTCTAAAAGGTTGTTTTAAATGGAGAGATTTTTAAAGAAGATTTCCTTTTTTTTTTTATATTTGATATACTATAGATAGGTTTATGGGGTGGTTTAATGTCAGATATTATTAATATTAAAAACTTATCTTTTAGATATGATGAACACTTTGTTTTTTTTCGTTTGCTGTTAAAGATAAAAAAAGGGGAATGGGTTTCTTTAATAGGGCCTAATGGTAGTGGTAAATCAACGTTACTTAAAATGTTAGGTGGTCTTTTATATAATGATAGTCAAATCTTTATTGATAATGTTAGAATTACAAAAGAGAATCTAAGAGATATTAGAAAAAAGATTGGTTTTGTTTTGGAAAATGTTGATGATCAATTAGTTACAGAGACGGTTCGAAGTGAGATTGCTTTTGTTTTGGAAAATTTGAATTATGAAAGCAAATGAGATTAATAGTTTGGTGGAGGAAATCGCTGAACTTTTTAAGATTGAAGATTTATTAGAGAGAGATCCTCATTCTTTAAGTGGGGGAGAAAAACAAAAGGTGGCTTTGGCTTCCTCTTTAGTTTCTAAACCTGATATTTTAATTTTAGATGAATCTTTAGCGATGGTTGATAATCATCAAAGAGAGGAGATTTTTCAAATTTTAAAGTCTTTACAACAAAGTGAAGGTTTAACCATTATTAATGCTACTCAAAATATTGAAGAAACTTTTTATGGTGATAGGATTATAGTATTAAATAAAGGGGAGATTTTATTAGATGGTTTAACGAAAGAAGTGTTAAAAAGAGATAAGGTTTTTAATCGTCTTGGGATTGAAGTTCCTTTTATTGTGGATTTATCTTTGAAATTAAATTTATATGGTTTGATTGAAGATTTATATTTAAATATTGATGATTTGGTTGATGCTTTATGGAAATAAAAATAGATAAATTAACTTATATTTATAATTATAAAACTCCTTTAGCTAAAAAGGCTTTGGAGGATCTTTCTTTATCTTTAGAAAAGGGATTGATTCACGGGATTATTGGATCATCTGGTAGTGGGAAAACTACTTTAGCGGAACTTCTTAATGGGTTAATGATGCCGACTAAGGGTGAACTTGTGATTGGGTCTTATAAGTTAAATAAAAGGATCTCTTTTCAACAATTAAAAGAATTAAGGTTTAATGTTGGTTTGGTTTTTCAAACGCCTGAGGAGCAATTTTTTAATCCGACTGTTCAAGAAGAAATTGAATTTGCTTTAAAAAACTTTGATTATAAAACAGAGGAATTAGAAGAAAGGGTGATGAAGGCTTTAAAGATGGTGGGGTTAGAAGAAAGATATTTAAAAGAAAATCCTTTTTCTTTAAGTGCTGGAGAAAAAAGAAGGATTGCTATTGCTTCTGTTTTAGTTTTTAATCCTCAAGTGATTATTTTTGATGAGCCAACAGTAGGATTAGATTATCGTAGTAAAAGATTATTAATAAAATTAATTAAAAGATTAAAGAATCGTTATAAAAAAACTATTATTGTATGTTCTCATGATATAGAATTAATTTATCATTTAGTTGATTATGTTGTTCTTTTAAAAGAAGGGCATGTTATAGCTGAGGGGAAAAAAGAAGAGTTTTTTGAAAATTTTGATTTATTACTAGATGAAGGTATAAAATTACCAAAGAGTTTAGAATTTGTTTATAAAGTTAAAATGAAAAAAGGAATAAGATTAGAAAATAAATTAGATATTCAAGAATTGATTAAGGAAGTGTATCGTCATGTTCAATAACTTTAAGGGAAGGTATTATCCTGTTTCTTCAGAAATTCATCAAATGAATCCTTTAAATAAGCTTTTTTCTATTCTTCTTTTCTTAATTACAATCTTTTTTGTTCATGATTATTTTTCAGTTTTAATTTTATCCTTTTTACTTATTTTAATTATTCTTTTAACTAATATTCCTTTACGTAATTATTTAAAAGTTATTAGTAATATTAAGATTCTTTTAATATTTATTGTTATAATAAACTTAGTAGTTGGGGTTGATTTTTTAAATACTTTAATGATTATTTTAAAAATAATCATGGGTGTTTTATCTTCTTTAGTTTTTATTTTAACGACTAAATTTTGGGAGATTAATTATGCTTTAGAAAAGTTTTTATATCCTTTAAAGTTTTTAGGAATATCTGTTAAAAAAATGGTTTTAACCTTAAGTTTAGCGTTAAATTTCATTCCCCTTGTTTTTCAGCAGATAGAAAAGATTTCTAAATCTCAAGCGAGTCGGGGGATTGATTTTAAACATGTTAATCTTTATAAAAGGATTTTAGCTTTAACTTCTTTAATATCACCGATGATGTTTTTATCTTTTAGAAGAGCGGATAATATTGCTTTGGCGATGGAGGTTCGTTTATATGATTATAATAAAAAAAGAACGAGTTATCGTTATTATAGGTGGTCATTTTTTGATATCTTAATGTTTTTTATTCATCTTTTAATATTTATTATGATTATTGGAAGGAGTAGTTTATGAAAAGATATTTAATAACTGTTACTTATGAAGGAACTAATTATAGTGGTTATCAAAAGCAAGCGGGTTTAAAAACGATTGAAAAAGAAATTGAAGAAGCTTTATTTAAAATAAATAATAATAAGTTAGTTAAAACTATAGCTTCAGGGAGAACTGATCGTCATGTTCATGCGATTTCTCAAAAGATTCATTTTGATTTAGAGATGAATTTTAACAAAAGAAAACTAGAGCAAGCTCTTAATAGTAATCTTCCAAAAGATATTTATGTTAGAAGTGTGGAAGAAGTAGATAAAGATTTTCATGCTCGTTATGATGTTAAAGCAAAAGAATATGTTTATAAAATAAATCTTGGAGAGTATAATCCTTTTGAAAGAAATATTGTTTATCAATATAATAAAAGATTAGATTTAATTGAAATGGAAAGAGCATTAAAGTATTTAGAAGGAACTCATGATTTTAGCGCTTTTACTAGTAAGAGTGAATTAAAAAAGGATTGTGTGAGGAAATTAATTTTGACTCATTTAATGAGGCGTGATGATAAAATAATGTTAGTTTTTGTGGGAACTGGTTTTTTAAAACATCAAGTTCGTAATATGGTAGGGACTTTAATTGAAGTAGGGGAGGGAAAAAGAAAGAGTGAGGATCTAATAACAATTATTAATAGTAAAGAGCGATTAAATGCCGGTAGAAAGGTTCGCCCTGAGGGGCTTTATTTAAGCAATGTTATCTACTAAAATAGAAGAAATAATTAATTTCTTAGTAACTATTTTAGAAGTATTTGGTCCTTTCTTTGGTTTTTTTGTTATTATTTTGGAATCCATTCTTCCAGTTCTTCCTTTAGCGGCTTTTATTACATTAAATATGCTTGTTTTTGGATCCTTTTATGGCTTTTTAATATCTTGGATGGGAACAGTAATTGGTTGTTTAATAGCTTTTATGATTTGTCGACGAGGTTTTAGTTCTCCCTTTTATCGTTTTATTAAAAATGAAGGTAAAATAGATAAATTTATGCAAAGTCTTAGTCAAATTAAATTAAGTCATTTAGTTATTTTATTAGCCCTTCCTTTTACTCCAGCTTTTTTAATTAATTATGCGGCAGGTTTATCTAAAATAGATTTTAAACACTTTTTTCTTGGTTTACTAATTGGAAAATTATCGATTGTTTACTTTTGGGGATTTATTGGAACTACTCTTGTAGAAAGTATTAGCAATCCTTTAATTTTAATTCAATTATTTATTTTACTCGCGATTATTTATAGTTTATCAATTGTTGTTCAAAGAAAAATACATTAAGGAGGTT
Source organism: Bacilli bacterium (assembly GCA_050948865.1). GTDB lineage: Bacteria > Bacillota_I > Bacilli_A > RF39 > UBA660 > SKGN01. The sequence goes on along the minus strand of JBMNEQ010000001.1, from coordinate 62,196 downwards.
AATGATGGAATATTTTATAATTGGACTTTTAATTATCGTTGTTATTATTTCTATTATTATTTTAATAAAAGGAGTTAATGAAAGTAATATTGTAGAAAGATTAGGGCGGTTAGAGACTAATTTAACTAAAGAAATAGGAGACTTTAAAAATGATTTTAGTCGCACTTTAACAGAGGATTTTACTAAATTAAATGATAAAATAGAGGAAAGACTTAATTTAATTAAAGAACGGGTTAATGAAAAGATAGAGCAAAACTTTGAAAAAACTAATAAAACATTTTCTTCTATTTTAGAACGGTTATCAAAAATTGATGAAGCTCAAAAGAAGATTGATTTATTATCAAATGATATTGTTTCTCTGCAAAGTATTCTTACAGATAAAAAGAGTCGAGGAACGTTTGGAGAAGTTAATTTAAAACATATTTTGTCTAATATTTTTGGAGAAAAAAATGATAAGATTTATCAAATGCAGTATCCTTTTCCTAATGGAACACTGGTTGATGCTGTTTTATTCGCTCCTTCTCCTTTAGGGGTTATTGGGATTGATTCTAAATTTCCTCTAGAGAATTATCGTTTAATGGTCGATAAAAAGATCTCTTCTAAAGAAAGGGAAACAGCTGAAAAGAACTTTGAAAGTGATGTTTTAAAACATATTGATGATATTGCTACTAAATATATTATACCTAATGTAACAACTGAGCAGGCGATTATGTTTTTACCAGCAGAAGCAATTTTTGCTGAAATAACTGCTTATCATGAAAAGATTATTAATTATGCGAATAAAAAGAAAGTTTGGATTACTTCTCCAACGACTTTAATGAGCACTTTAACTGTAGTACAAATGATTATTATGGATTTAGAGAGAAGTAAGTATGCTAAAGTAATGCAAGAAGAATTAAATAAGCTTAGTTTAGAATTTAATCGTTATCAAGAACGGTGGGGTAAACTAGCTAGAAATATTCAAACAGTTAGTAAAAGTGTGGAAGAAGTTCATATTACGACTGATAAAATATCTAAAAGATTTGATGTTATTAATAAAGTAGAAATGGATAAGTTAAAAGAATATAAGGAGGAAGATTAAAGTGGAAAACTCTATAGAAGTTTATCAGGTTTTGGATAAATTAAAGATTACTTATCAAAAAAGAAATCATCCTCCTGTTTTTACTTTAGAAGAATTTAAAGAAGTTGTTAATGATTTAGAAGGGGGTCATTGTAAAAATTTATTTTTAAGAAATAAAAAAGGTCATCATCATTATTTAGTTGTTTGTTTAGGAGAAAAGAAGATTGATTTAAAAATGTTAACAAAGAAATTAAATGAAGATCGTTTAAGTTTTGCTTCCCCTGAAAGAATGAATCGTTATTTGGGTTTAAAAAAGGGGGCTGTTTCCCCTTTTGGTTTAATTAATGATGTTCATCAAGAAGTTGTTGTAGTGCTAGATAAGGAGTTAAAAAGGTGGGAAAAGTTAAATTTTCATCCCTTAATCAATACTGAAACACTAGCAATAAAATATTTAGATTTACTAAAATTTATTAATCATTTTGGTAATAAGATAATAGAAATAGATTTATAAAAATAGAAGAACTAAGGTTCCAAGGAAAAGGCAGTAATAAACAAAATATATTAACTGTCCTTTTTTTATTATTTTTTCTAACCAATTTAAAACTATGTAAGTAAAAATACCAGCCATTAACATTCCTATTAAGTAAGGGAAAATTAAATTAGAAGAATGAATTAAATCTTTTACTCCTAAAATCATGGTCGCTAAACTAATTGGTATATATAAGAAGAAAGAATACTTAAAAGCGGTTTCCCTTTTTAATCCTTGAAAAATTCCCCCCACAATCGTTGCCCCACTACGACTTATTCCAGGAATAAGAGCTACTACTTGAAATAAACCAATAATTAAAGCATCCTTTAAAGTTATTTCTTTTTTGTTTTTTGTTCCTTTTAAATCTTTAATTAAATATAAAAGAAAAGCAGTGATTAATAAAGAAACACCAATAATTTTTATATTTGTTAAACTGTTTTCAATTAAATCTTTAAATAAAAGTCCAAAGATACCAGCCGGAATAGTTCCTATTACGATTAACCAAGCATAATTATAATTAGTTTTTGTTTTTTCTTCTTTTCTTTTTAAATAATTAAAAAAGTCTTGAATAATTTTTATGATATCTTTTTTAAAATAAACTAAAACTGCTAAGAGGGAACCAAAATTAACAATAATTTCAAAATTTAAATCATAAACAAACTGATCACTTAAAATTTTTCTTAAAATAACTAAATGACCACTAGAAGAAACTGGAATAGGTTCAGTTATTCCTTGTAAAATTCCTAAAATAATATATTTGATAAAATCCATGTTTTCACATCCTCGATATAATTATATACTAATTTTTTTATTAAAGAAATACTATTTAATAGGTGAATATTTATGTTAATAAGAATCTTTTTTTTCTTAGTTGGTTTTGGTTTAACTTTAGTTGGCTCTTTTTTAATTATTCTTTATTTAAATTTTATGACGATTGGGTATAGTTTCTTTGAATATGTTAATTTTATTATTAGAAGTCCTGAATTTATAATTACCCTTTTAGGTTTTATAATTTTAAACCTAAGTATCTTTATTAATGGAGGTTCTGATTATGAATTTTATTTATGATGTTTTAATAAACTTTTCTTCTAATGAAGTTTATTCTTTTTATGAATGGCAAGAAGATGATCAAATAAAACATTTAAAAAAGGTGCCTTTAATTAAGGTTGATAATAAAACTTATTTTCATTTTAAAAATGATTCTATAATTTTTTTAGATTCTTTTTTAAAGATAGTAGGGGCTAGTTTTAAGGATCCCTATCATTTTTTATTTACTAATGGAAAAGAGGTTTGTGCTTTAATATTTAATCAAAGAGGAGAAGTTTTATTTAAAGGAGGCTTATTAATTGATGAAGAAGAAGAAATAATAAATTTGTCTAAAGATTTTTCTTTTAAGGAAATAGATTATCAAGTAATAAAAAAAGGATTATTTAATGATTTTTTATTAAGAAAAATAAGAATGAAAAGAATGTATTTAAAAGAATGTTTAGAAAGTGTTTATCAAGAAAATAATCTTTCTTTATTAAAATATTTATATTATGAATGTTTTCATCATGATAAAGAGGATATTAAAGTAATTTATAAAATGTTAATGGAAGAAATATTTAAAGAATGGACTAAGAAGCAAGAAAATTTATATGAAATATTAAAATTATTTAAGAAAAAGGAGATTATGAGTAAAAACCCATAACCTCTTTCATTTCTTTTAGTGTTTTTTGAACTCTTTTTCTGACTTTTTTACTTCCTTTTTCGATTAAATCATCTAAATACTCATTGTTATTATATTTTTGATAACGTTCTTTAAAAGGCTCTAAAAAGTTATTTAAAGCGATGATTAGTTTTTCTTTAACTTCAACATCACCAACAGTTCCTTTTTGATATCTTTCTTTTAAATCATTTACTTCTTCTTTATTTTGGTTAAATAAATCATGATATAAAAAGACTAAATTATTTTCTACATTTCCCGGAATATCAGCTCTGATTCGGTTAGGATCAGTAGGCATTTTCATGACTTTCTTTTTAAGATCTTCTAAAGTATCAGTAAGATTTATTACATTGTTAGCGCTTTTACTCATTTTCCCTAAACCATCAATTCCTGGTAAATTGGTGCATTCTTTAGATGGTATTGCTTTTGGTATGGGGAAAATAGGACTATATTTATTATTAAATTTTAAAGCAATTTCTCTTGTTATTTCAACATGGGATAAATTATCTTTTCCAACAGGAACATAATGAGCTTTAACACATAAAATATCTGCTGCTTGTAAAATTGGGTAACCTAATAAGGCAAAAGGCATTTCTATATTAGCGTTCTTAGCCATCTCTTTTAAAGAAGGAACTCTTTCTAAACGAGATACACCAATTAAAGATTGAAATAAAGTATAAATTTCATTAATTTCCGGAATTTTTGATTGTTGGTAAAAGGTAACTTTATCAGGATTAATACCACAAGCTAAAGCATCTAAAACTAATTGTCTAGCATTTTCTTTTATTTTTTTAATATCTTCATAATCATTTTTAGTTGTTAACATGTGTAAATCAGCAATAATAAAAATGCTTTCACATTGATCTTGTAGCTCTACTCTATTTTTTAAACTACCAATATAATGACCTAAATGTAATCTTCCTGTTGGACGATCTCCTGTTAACATAATTTTTTTCATAACTTCACTTCCTTGTATGAATATTCTATCATAAAAGAATGTTTCTTTTAAGTATTTGATCAACTATTCCATAATTTAAAGCTTCTTCTGCGGACATAAAATAATCTCTTTCTGTATCTTTTTCTATTTCTTTAATATCTTTATTAGTGTTTTCCGCGAGCATTTTATTTAATTTTTCTTTAGTTTTTAAAATATGTTCAGCAACTATTTTAATTTCTGTCGCTTGTCCTTCGACTCCACCAATTGGTTGATGAATTAATATTTCGGCATTTGGTAAAGAATAACGTTTCCCTTTTTTTCCACTAGATAATAAAAAGGCTCCCATACTTGCAGCAATTCCAATACAAATCGTTATAACATCACTTTTAATATAATTCATCGTATCATAAATAGCCATCCCAGCGGTAATTGATCCGCCATTAGAATTGATATAAAGATTAATATCTTCTTGATTAAGGCTATCTAAATATAATAACTGAGCAACAATACTATTAGATAAAGAATTAGTAATTTCTCCACAAAGTAAAATAATTCGATCTTCTAATAATCTAGAAAATAAATCATAGGCTTTTTCTCCAGAACTAGTTTTTTCAATGATTGTTGGAATTAAGTTCATAAGCATCTCCTTCTCTATAATTTAGTCAATAATATGTAAAATATACCTCTTTGATTATGACAAAATGTATATTATTTGATAAAATATAATATATAAAGTAGAGAGGACGCTTATGTTTACTGTAAAAATAAAATATAAAGATAAGCTTTATGCTTATCCTAAAGATACTAGTATGTTAGAGATAAGTTCTAACATGGAAAAAGATTATCAATATAAAATTATTATTGGTTCAGTTAATAATAAAATAGTTGATTTAAACCATCAAGTAGATCGAGATTGTGAAGTGAATTTTTATGATCTTTCTTATATTGATGGAAACAGGGCATATGAAAGAGGATTATTATTTTTATATATTAAAGCAGTAAAGGAAGTTTTAAAATCTTCAGTTTTAATTGAACATTCAATTGATCGGGGTATTTATACAGAAATTGTTACTAAAGAAAAATTAACTGAAGAAGATTTAAAATTAGTGGAAAATAAAATGCAGGAATTAGTTAATTTAAAGATTCCTTTTGAGAAGTTAAGTATTCTAAGATTAGATGCAATTAGTTATTATGAAACTAATCAGCAATTAGATAAAGCTGAAAATTTAAAATATATTAGTAATACTTATGTTAATTTATATAAATTTAAAGAGATGTATGATTATTTTTATGGAGAAATGCCAATTGATAGTTCTTATTTAGATAATTTTAAATTAACTTTAGTTGAACCTAAAGGAATAGTTTTACGTTATCCTAATTTATTTATTAAAAATAAGATTGCTGATTATGTTCCAAGAGAAAAATTATTTACTGAATTTAGAGATTATCATTGTTGGTGTCGAAAGATTGGGGTTTCCAATGCAACAGATTTAAATAAATATATTTCTTTAGGTAAAATCGGGGATTTAATTTATTTAAGTGAAATAGATCAAAGTAGAAGGCTTTTAAAAATAGTGAAAGAGATTAATGAACGAGAAAAAATAAAAGTTGTTTTAATAGCTGGTCCTTCTTCTTCAGGGAAAACTACAACTTCTAAAAAGCTAGCCCTTTATTTAAAAAGTTTTGGTAAAAATCCTTATTCTTTATCGATTGATGATTATTTTTATGACCGAGAAAAGACTCCAAAAAAACCGAACGGAGAATATGATTTTGAATCAACTGAGGCTGTAAATAGAGACTTATTTAATGATCATTTAAAAAGATTATTAAATTGTGAAGAAGTTTTAATTCCGACTTATAACTTTATTACTGGAAAAAGTGAAGATAAAAATAAATGTTTAAAATTAGAGGAAAATGATATCCTAATTATAGAAGGGTTACATGCTTTAAATGAACAATTCTCAGCTTCTATTCCTCGGGAAAATAAATATAAGATTTATTTATCTCCTTTGACTAGTTTAAATTTAGATAATCATAACCGAATTAGTACGACTGATAATCGGTTATTAAGAAGAATAATAAGAGATAATAGAACAAGGGGCTATAATGCTTCTAAAACATTAGGATCTTGGTTACGGGTTCGAGTTGGAGAAGAGAAATATGTTTTTCCCTACCAAGAAGAAGCGGATGTTGTTTTTAATACTTCTTTAGTATATGAATTAGGGGTCTTAAGACTTTACACAGAACCACTTTTGTTTTCTGTTAAAGAAGATGATCCTAATTATGGGGAGGCCTTAAGATTGATTAATTTACTTCGTAATATTTTACCAATTACTAGTTCAAAGATTCCTCTTGATTCCATTTTAAGGGAATTTATTGGAGATAGTTATTTTAAAGAATAAAAAGGAGATGATAGAGTGAAAGTAAACGTAGCGATTAATGGTTTTGGAAGAATAGGGAGATTAATACTGAGGATAATAAAGGATCATCCAAATTTTAATCTTGTGGCGATTAATGATTTAAGCACTGCTGAAGATTTAGCTTATCTTTTAAAATATGATAGTGTTCATCGTCGTTATAAAACCAATAAAATAAGGGGGGAAGGGAATAACATTATAATTGATGATCAGGAGATAAAAGTTTTTTCCAAAAGGAATCCCCTTAATCTTCCTTGGAAAGAATTAGATATTGATTTAGTTTTTGAGTGTTCTGGTGTTTTTACTTCAAAAGAAAAGGCTTCTTTTCATCTTCAAGCTGGAGCGAAGAAGGTATTAGTTTCAGCTCCAGCTGGAAAAGATGTAAAGACGATTGTTTATGGGGTTAATCATCAAACTTTAACAGGGGAAGAAGAAATAATTTCGGCTGCTAGTTGTACTACTAATTGTTTAGCTCCAGTTCTTAAAGTAATTGATGAGGCTTTAGGGATTAAAAAGGGATTTATGACAACTGTTCATGCTTATACTAATGATCAGGCTACTTTAGATGTTCCTCATCAAAAAGGAATATATGCTCGAAGAGGAAGAACGGCAGCTTCTAATATTGTTCCTACTTCAACGGGGGCCGCGGGTGCAATTGGACTAGTTATCCCTAATTTAGAAGGTAAATTAGAAGGGATGGCTCTTCGGGTTCCTGTTCCTGATGGTTCAGCGATTGATTTAGTTTTAGAGGTAACAAAGAAAACTTCTAAAGAAGAAATAAATGCTTTATTTAAAGAAAAACAAAATGAAGTCTTAGTTTATAGTGAAGAACCTTTAGTTTCTAGTGATGTGATTGGAACCTTTTGTGGAGCTTTAGTTGATGGTTTATCAACTAATGTTTTAACAGTGAATAATGAACAATTAATTAAAGTTTTAGCTTGGTATGATAATGAGATGGGTTATAGTGTTCAAATGGTAAGAACTGCTCTTTATTTATTAAAATTAAATAAAAGATAAATTTTAAGGAGGAGAAATAATGAAGAAAACTGTTCTTGATCAACCGGTAAGGGGAAAAAGAGTAATTATTAGAAGTGATTTAAATGTTCCAATAGAAAATGGGGAAATTACTGATGATACAAGAATAAAGGCTAGTTTAGAAACCATAAAATATGTTTTAAATTGTCCTGCGAAAGTGATTGTTTTATCTCATTTAGGAAGAGTAAAAACAGAAGCTGATCGAGAAAAATATAGTCTTCAAGTTGTAGCTAAAAGGTTAAGTGAATTATTAAAAGAAGAAGTAAAATTTATTAATGCTACTAGGGGATTAGAAGTTGAAGAGGCTGTTTTGAAGATGAAAGATGGAGAAATAATCTTATTAGAAAATACTCGTTTTGAAGATTTAAATGGGAATAAAGAAAGTGGTAATGATGATGTTTTAAGTAGTTATTGGGCTTCTTTAGGAGAAGTTTTTATCAATGATGCTTTTGGGGCTGCCCATCGTCGTCATGCTTCTAATGTTGGGATTGCGAAAAGACTTCCTAATGCGATTGGCTTTTTAGTTAAAAAAGAATTAGAACATTTAACAATGATGATAGAAAAACCAAAAAGACCTTTAGTTATAATTTTAGGAGGAGCTAAAGTAAAAGATAAAATTGGGGTTCTCCGTAGTTTAGTTAATTTTGCTGATTATATTTTAATTGGAGGAGGAATGAGTCTAACTTTTTTAAAGGCTTTAGGGTATAATGTAGGTAGTTCATTTGTTGATGAAGAAAGTTTAAGTTTTTGTAAAGAAATTTATCAACAATATCAAGATAAAATAATCTTACCAAATGATGTCGTTGTAGGATCTTCTTTTACTCCAATGTCAACCTCTAGATTAATAAATATTACAGATTTTTATTCTAATGATATTGGAATGGATATTGGGGTTCAAACGATTAATAATTTTAAAAAGATTTTAATGGAAGCGAAGACTATCTTTTGGAATGGACCAGTTGGTGTGTTTGAAGTTGATAAGTTTAATATAGGAACAAGAAAACTTTGTGAAATTCTTACCATTAGCCATGCTAAAACAATTATTGGTGGTGGTGATACAGCTTTTGCTGTTACAAAGTTTGGTTTTAAAGATAAGGTTACCTATCTTTCAACAGGTGGGGGAGCTGCTTTAAAGTTAATCGAAGGAAAGAGTTTACCAGCAATAGAAATAATAAATGACAAATAATAGGGGGATTCTTTATGCGAATAGGTTTATTTAGTGATACTTATCCACCGTTTGTTAATGGTGTTTCTACTAGTGTTATTATGTTAAAGAAAGCTTTAGAAAAGGCTGGGCATGAAGTCTTTGTTTTAACGATTAATAATGAAAAGACTTCTTATAAATATGAGGAAAACGGGAAGATTATAAGAATTCCTGGTATTTTAGTGGGATTGCATGATTACCGGATTAGTGGTATTTATCCAGTAAAAGCTATTAAAAGAATTAAACGTTGGAAGTTAGACGTTATTCATTGCCATACAGAGTTTAGTGTAGGAACTTTTGCTAGGATTGTTTCTAAGCAGTTTAATATTCCTTTAGTTCATACTTATCATACTATGTATGAAGATTATGTTTATCATGTTACTAGAGGTTATTTTAGTGGTGTTAGCAAGCAATTTGTTAAATACTTTACTTTATTTTATTGTGATCAAACAATTTCAGAATTAATAGTTCCAACTAAAAAAACTTATTTATTATTTAAAGAAAAATATCAAGTAGAAAGAAATATTTATATTGTTCCAACAGGAATAGATATTGAACAGTTTTTTCAAGAAAAATTGGAAAAAAAAGATTTATATGATTTAAGAGTGAAATTAAATATTGATCGTAATGACTTTATTCTCTTATTTGTTGGTCGTCTTTCTAATGAAAAGAATATTGATTATCTAGTAGATGCTCACCGTTCATTATCAAGAAGACAGGAGAATATTAAATTATTGATTGTTGGTGAAGGTTCTAAAGAAGAAGAATTAAAAAAGTTAGCTAAAAAAAGAGGTTGTTTAGAAAATGTTATTTTTGCTGGGAAGGTTCCTTTTTTAGAGATGCCCAAATATTATCATTTAGCTGATGTTTTAGTTACGGCTTCCAAAGCAGAAACCCAAGGATTAACAGTAATTGAAGCTTTTGCAGCTTCTGTTCCTGTTGTTTGTATAAAAGATGAAAGTTATACAAATATAGTTGTTGATGATTTTAATGGACGTGTTTTTCTTAGTAAAAAGGAATATCGTGAAATTATTTTAGATTTATATCACCATCCAGAAAAATTACAAGTTTTAAGTAGACAGGCCAGGGTAAGTGCTAATGATCATTCAGCGGCTAACTACGCTAATAAAATATTAGATATTTATCAAATCGCTATTAATAATTTTAATCAAGGTAAAAATACCTTTTTAGATAAAATAAGGAGGAAATTTAAAATATGAAAAAGTTAGTTGTAGCGAATTTAAAGATGAATTTTACCAAAGATGAATTAATCAATTATTTAGAAGGAATAAAAAATAAAATAAGTAACCGTTTTGAAACTGTTATTTGTCCATCTTTTATTTATTTACCTTTTTTTCATAGTCCTGATTATAAATTGGGAGCTCAAAATACTTTTTATTTAGAGAAGGGTTCTTATACAGGAGAAGTTTCTCCTAAACAATTGAAATCTTTATTTGTTTCTTATGTTATTGTTGGACATAGTGAAAGAAGAACTTATTTTAAGGAAGATGATTTATTAATAGGAAAAAAGATTAAAGCTTGTTTAGATAATTTATTAATACCTATTTTTTGTATTGGAGAAACTCTAGAAGAAAGACAATTAAAAAAGACCAGTATTGTTTTAAAAAATCAAGTATTAATTGGTTTAAAAGATATTCCTAAAGAAGATCTTTCTAACATAATAATTGCTTATGAACCAGTTTGGGCGATTGGAACTGGTAAAATTCCTTCAATATCAGATATTGAAGAAACAATAGATTTTATTAAAAGAATTCTTCAGGATAAATTTCAAACAAAAATAAAGGTTCTTTATGGAGGTAGTGTAAATAAAGAAAATATTATAAAAATTAATCAGTTAAAGGTGGTTGATGGGTTGTTAATTGGATCTTCTTCCTTGCAGGCTGATTATTTTACCGAAATGTTAGATTTAATAGATTAAATAGGATGTAAAAAAACATCCTATTTTTAATATTTTTTCTTTTTCGACAAAATAATCTAAAAGGCTTTTATATAATATCAATATAATAAGATTGGGAGGAAAGAAATGAATGAAATTAAAGTAATGATGGTTGATGATAATATTAATTTAGTAAATATGATTAAAGAATATTTTTTTAGCCATCTACGAATTGATGTGGTATTAGAGGCTCATGATGGGGAGGAGGCTATAAAATTAATTGAAAAGCATTTAGAAGAATTTGATCTAATTATTCTTGATTTAATTATGCCGAATAAAGATGGTGTTTATGTTTTAGAACAAATGAAACAAAAAAATATTCTTAAACCAATAATAGTTTTAACTTCCTATAATGCTGAAGATATGATTAGAAGAGTATCAGAATATGCTGTTAGTTATTTTGTTTTAAAGCCTTTTGAGTTAATTGATTTAGAAAAAAGAATTATTGAATGTTTTAATAAAAAAACAGAAAGTGGAAAGATAATAAATTTATATCATAATAATTTACAAATATCGATCACAAAACTTCTTCATGAATTAGGAGTTCCTTCTCATATTAAAGGTTATCAATATATAAGAGAAGGGGTAATGATGTTATATGAAAAGCCTAGTATTATTGGAGGGATTACGAAAGAGTTATATCCAGAAATTGCTTTAAAGTTTGATACAACAGTTTCCCGAGTAGAAAGAGCGATTCGTCATGCAATCGAGGTAAGTTGGAATAGAGGGGATTGGAAGTTGATGGAAGAGATTTTTGGTCATAGTGTTGATATAGATAAAGCGAAACCAACGAATTCAGAATTTATTGTAACAGTAGCGGATAAATTAAGATTGGAATACTATAAAGTAAGTAGTTAACAATAATCAGGTTATTCTTTAGAAGAGACCTGATTTTATTTTTATTGAAAAAGAAGTTTAAATAACCTATAATCTTAAAAGAAGGGAAAAAATAATGAAAAATGAGAAAAGATTTAATTTTAATGTCAGATAAAGATAAAATTGTTTTAGAATAAAAAAAAATTAAAGAAAAAGAAGGAAAATTAAATATTGATAAGTATTTAAAGGAACAATTATTAGAAAAATCAGATCAAGAATTAAAGAGTTTATTAAAAGAAAAAGTGGGATATTCTTTATGGGATAGGCTTTTTAAAAAGGAGTTTCAAAATAAAATAAGGGCTTTAAAAGAGGAAAGTCAAAGTTATCAAGAGGAAATAAAAAAGGATCATGATCTTTTAAGCTTATTAGAAGAAACTAAGAAACAAATAGAAAAAACAGCAATAGAATCTCTTAATAATAAATTTGAAGAAGTTAATAGGGAAATTAAATCAAGAATAAAACTTAAAGATAATGGTATTTTTTTGATTGATGATTATCAATCTGAGGTGATGGCTGATTGTCTTGATAATGATTTTGACTCTACTAACTTTTCTTTAAAAGAGATTGCTTTAGTTCATGCGACTAATTATTTTCCAAGGGCAGGAGTTATAAAAACAGCTCAAGATTCAGGGGTTCTTTTAAAAAGGGAAATTGAGGTGGATGGTCAAAAACAATCTAGTAAGGCTTATTCTCACCACGATACAATTCATTTTGCTTTAAACGGGAAAGTATATAGTCATCCTTATGGAATTTGGGATGATTGTAAATATATTATTATTGAGCCTTTAAAGCATCATTTAAAGATAATAGAAGCAATCTCTCCTGAGGATACTTGGACTACGGGTTTGGTGAAATTATCTAAAGAAGCAATTATTTTAGTGGAAGAAAAGGAATATAATGAAGAAATAAAAGAGTTAGCGAAGGACTTAAATATAATTTTATATCAAGGCGAAAGTAAAGTTTGTACAGAAAAGGTTCTTTTATTAATGGGATATAAACCACAAACAGTTGGGGTTCATAATTGGGAAAAACAAACTATGGGTAGTAAAAATTATAATTCTTCTTTGCTTAAAAGTTATATAATGAAAAACTATCCTAAGAAAATAGGTCAAAAGCATTTTGATTCTTTAGAAAGATATATTACTAATAATTTAAGTATTAGGGATTTAGTTTTATCAACTTTTAGGAAAGAACCAGTTCAGACTAAAGAAGGATTAATAATTAAGGAGGAAGAATTTTGGGCTTTGTATAAATATTATGAAAAAGAACAAGGAGTTTTAAATTTTAATCTTTCTGAAGAAGAGTTGTTTTCAATGTTTATTAAAGATTTTGGAGTTCGCTTTAAAGATAATAATCTTTTTTTACTTGATGATAAAAGTATTATTTCTTCTTATCCAAAAGATTTAGAAGAAAAAACTGTTAAAGAAATCTATCAATTCTATCAAGAAACAAAAGAAAAGGGAGAAATCATTAAAAGTAAATAGGAAGTGAAAAAGGACTACGAAAGTAGTTTTTTTTATTAAAATATGTTAACATTATACTCGGGGAGGGTAATATGAAACCAATTGTTTTAGCGATTTTAGATGGAGTTGGAATTAGAAAAGAGGAACACGGAAATGCTTTTAAACAGGCTTATACTCCTATTTATAATAATTTAATAAAAAAGTATCCTCATAGTGAGCTTTTAGCTAGTGGGGAAGCTGTGGGGTTACCACAAGGACAAATGGGTAATAGCGAGGTAGGACATTTAAATATTGGAGCGGGAAGAATAGTTTATCAACCGTTAGAAATCATTAATAAAGCGATTAAAGATAAAAGTATTTTTACAAATAAAAAGATTTTAAATGTGATTAAACATGTAAAAGAAGAAAAAAGTAAACTTCATATTTTAGGTTTATTAAGTGATGGGGGAGTTCATTCTCATATAGATCATTTAATTGCAATACTAGAAATAGCAAAAAAGGAGGATTTAAAGCAGGTTTATTTTCATATTTTTACTGATGGAAGAGATACTTCTCCTACTAGTGCTAAAGTTTATTTAGAAAAGTTATTACAAGCTATAAAAGAACAAGGTTTAGGAAAAATTTCTACTATCAGTGGTCGTTATTATGCTATGGACCGAGATAAAAGATGGGAAAGAACAAAACTAGCTTATGATGCTCTTGTCTTAGGAAAAGGGGAAGAATATCAAGAATCATTAGAAGTAATTGATCAAAGTTATCAAAAAGGGATATTTGATGAGTTTATCTTACCAAGTGTTATTGATAAAACAGGAATTATTCAAGATCATGATGGTCTAATTTTTGCTAACTTTAGACCAGATCGAGCTACTCAAATTTTAACAGCTTTAACTAATCTTTCTTTTAAAGATTTTGAAATAAAGAAATTAAAAAATATTAAATTAGTTACTTTAATGCCAGGAGCTGGTTCTATTATTGGGGATTCTGCTTATAAAATGGATAATATTAAAAATTCTTTAGGGGTTTATTTATCCACTTTATCTTTTAATCAATTAAGAATTGCTGAAACAGAAAAATATGCTCATGTTACTTATTTTTTTGATGGGGGAAAAGAAAGAGTTTTAGAAGGGTGCACAAGAATTTTAATTCCATCCCCTAAAGTTAAAACTTATGATTTAAAACCAGAAATGAGTATTTATGAAGTAACAGATAAATTATTAGAAGAAATAAAGACCAATAAATATGATTTAATTATTTTAAATTATGCTAATCCTGATATGGTTGGACATACTGGTAATTTAGAAAAAACCATTCAAGCAATTGAGGCTGTTGATGAGAATTTAGGAAGAATTTATAAAAAAATTAAAGAAAAAGAGGGGTTATTAATAGTTACAGCTGATCATGGTAATTGTGAATATATGTTAGATGATAAAGATCGTGTTATTACTTCTCATACTACGAATAAAGTTCCTTTTATTATTTGTGATAAAGGTTATCAAGTAAAAGATGGAAAATTAGGTGATATTGCTCCGACTATTTTAAAATTAATGAAAATAGAAATTCCCAAAGAAATGACTGGGGAAGTTTTAATAGAGGAAGAAATATGAAAAGATTAACATCATTTTTTAATGGTCTGATTTTGCTTTTAATTGTTATTACTATTATGATTTTAGATACTAACAAAACTTTCTTTAAGAATGAATATCCTCTTTCTAATACATCAATGGGAATTCCTTTACCAAAGTATTCTTATTATGAAAAGAAAAGCACTGAATATAAAGCTACTTTTAAAACAATAAGAAGTTATAAAGCAGTTGATACTTTTATTAATAATTATTTAGATGAATTAATATCTTGTTATGATGAAAGTTATTTTTATGATGAACAAAGGAGAATAACTATTAAAAAATATATTGTAGAAAAAGATTTTCCTTTAAATAAAATAACTTTAGAGTATTTAAGGGGAAGTTTTTGTGAAAATGAATTTGTTTTAGAAGATGGTTGGCTAACTAAAATAAAAAAAGCCGAATTAAAAGAAATTAATCTAACTAAATATTTTTTAGTCGATAAAGAATTACAGGAAGAAACAAAAGAACTTTTAGAAACAGATCTAGAAAGTGTTTTTGCTAATTTAACTAAAAGGATAAAAACAAAAGATAGTTTTAATTTTAATCCTCAAGATGATACTTATAAAATTGAAGTTTTTTATACTTTAGAGAATGATTCTTATCAATTAAATATTTTTGCTTTTAATCATTTTTTAATTATTAAAATAATAGATGCTAATGATCATTTTAAAAATGCCCTTTATGATATAGGATTTGAGGGTAACGTTTTATTAAAAGAACTTTGGAAAAGATGATTACATTACTTTTATTATAAGTTAGTGATGATTTTAAAGTTAAAAATGGAAAATCCTTAGTTTTACCTAAGGGTTTTATTCGTGATATAATTTTAAAAGGGATGTGGTTTAATGATTGTTAATGTTTTAGTCGAACAAAGAGTGAATAAAAATAGACAATTATTTAGTTATTTAGTACCTAAGTTTTTAGAAGATAAAATAAAAATCGGGATTCGAGTTTTAGTTCCATTTGGTTCAAGAAAGTTAGAAGGTTTTGTTTTAGAAGAGGTCGTAGAGAGTCCTTTAGAAAAATTAAAGGAAGTTATCAAAGTAATTGATGAAGAACCTATTTTAAATAAAGAAATGATGAAGTTAGGTCAATATATGGCTGATATTTATTTAGCGCCTTTAATTAGTTGTTATCAAACAATGTTGCCTAGTGCTTTAAAAGCTAAAAGGAAGAACAAAACTTCGATAAAAAAGGAAACTTATATTATTTTAAATCAAGATCAAGAAATGGTTTTAAACTTCTTAAAAGAAAGTAAAGCTTTTCGTCAAAAAGAAATATTAGAGTTATTGCTTAGTAAAAAGAAATTAAAGAAAAAAGATATAATAAGTAGAAGTGCTTTAAAGGTTTTGCTTGAACTAAAAATGGTTAAAGAAAGTAAAGAAGAAGTATATCGTTTAGAAGAAGTTTTTTTTCATAAAGACTTTAAACCATCTTTAACAAAAGATCAAAAAAGAGTAATGGAGGAAGTTTTAAAGGGAAAAGAGGAAGTCTATTTATTACATGGAGTTACAGGAAGCGGGAAGACAGAAGTCTATATGCGTATTATTGAAGAGGTTTTAAAAGAAGAAAAAACAGCGATTGTTTTAGTTCCAGAAATTGCTCTTACTATTCAAGTGGTGAATAAATTTAAAAGTCGCTTTCAAGAAAATGTGGCTCTTTTACATAGTCGTCTTAGTGCTGGTGAAAGATATGATGAGTGGAGAAAAATTGAACGAGGAGAGGTTTCTATTGTAATAGGACCAAGAAGTGCTATTTTTGCCCCTTTAACAAGAATAGGGATAATTATTATTGATGAAGAACAAGAAATGACTTATAAACAAGAAAACAATCCTCGTTATCATGCTCTTGATATCGCTTCTTATCGAAGAAAAAATCATCAAGCGAAAATCCTTTTAGGAAGTGCAACTCCATCATTAGAAAGTTATGCTCGGGCTAGAAAAGGTCTTTATAAACTTTTAACTTTAAAAGAACGAATTAATCAAAAGAATTTACCCTTTGTTAAGGTCGTAGATATGAAAGAAAGTATTAAAGAAGGATATCCTCTTTTTTCAAAGTCTTTAATTAAAAAAATAGAAGAAAGATTAAAGAAAAAAGAACAAATAATGATTCTTCTTAATAGAAGAGGTTATGCTAATTATTTAATTTGTAAAAATTGTGGTTTTGTTTTTAAATGTCCTTTTTGTGATATTACTTTAACTTATCATAAAGCTAAAAATAATCTTCGTTGTCATTATTGTGGTTATGCGGATAATAAGAATGATATTTGTCCTAGTTGTCAAAGTAAAGATTTAATGCTTTTTGGAGTAGGAACAGAAAAAATAGAAGAAGAATTACAAAAATTAATTCCAAAAATAAGAATAGTAAGAATGGATTTAGATACCACTTCTAAAAAGGGAGCTCATAAGAAGATTATTCAAGACTTTAATCAATATAAATATGATTTGTTAGTAGGAACACAAATGATTGCCAAGGGATTAGATTTTTCTTTAGTGACCTTAGTAGGAGTAATTAATGGGGATATGGGACTTTATATACCAGACTTTAGAAGTGGGGAAAGAACTTTTCAATTATTAAGTCAAGTAGCGGGTCGATCTGGTCGTAGTCAAAGAGAAGGGGAAGTTCTTTTTCAAACTTTTAATCCTGATCATTATGTTATTAAGATGGCTAAAGAACATAATTATCTTGGTTTTTATGAAGAAGAAATGCAAATAAGAAGAAAGATGTTTTATCCTCCTTATTGCTTTATCGTTTTACTTAGAGTATTATCCAAAGATTTTAAAGAAGGATATCAAGAAGCTTTAAAAATAGGTAAATATTTGAAAAATAATTTAAAAGATAATCAAATATTAGGTCCAACTACTGCGGGAATAGTTAAAATAAAAAGGATATATCGTTTTCAGTGTATTGTAAAATATCGAAAAAAGGAAGAAGTTTATCAGGTCATTCAAGAAATTAGCACTCATTATGAAAATATTAATAAAATAAAATTAGAAATAGATTTTAATCCTTATCGTTTATAAAAAAATGGACTTGTTTTTGGGGATTGGTCTATGCTATAATTAACAATGAATTTATTAGTCACGACATGGATTTAAATACCTAGTGCCTTAAAGGTGGTGTTTAAAGTTGAAGTGTTCGGAAGAAAAACAAAAGGAGGAATTTTAATGACAGTAGTTTCAATGACTTATTTATTAGAAGCAGGTGTTCATTTTGGGCATCAAACTAAAAGATGGAATCCAAAAATGAAGGAGTATATTTTTACAGCTCGGGATGATATTTATATTATCGATTTACAAAAAACAGTTCGTAAAATTGAAGAAGCTTATCAAGTGTTAACTGATATTGTTAGGGCTGGTGGTGAAGTTTTATTTGTGGGAACAAAAAAACAAGCTCAAGAAGCGGCTAAAGAAGAAGCACTTCGAGTTAGAATGCCCTATGTTGTAGAACGTTGGTTAGGAGGAACTTTAACTAATTTTAGAACAATTAGAAAAAGAATTGGTCGTTTAGAAGAAATAGAAAAAATGGAAGAAGAGGGTATTTTTGAACTATTACCTAAAAAAGAGGTCATAAAAATTAAGAAAGAATATGCAAAATTAGATAGAAATTTATCAGGAATTAGGGAAATGAAAAGATTACCAGCTGCTTTAGTGATAGTTGATCCAAGAAAAGAGATTAATGCGATTAGGGAAGCTCGTAAATTAAATATTCCTGTAATTGGGATTGTTGATACTAATTGTGATCCTGATGATTTAGATTATCCAATTCCGGCTAATGATGATGCTATTAGATCTGTTAAATTAATTATAGGAGTTTTAGCGAATGCTGTTGCATCTGTAAAAGGTTTAGAAATGATTGACTTTTTAACTGAAGAAGATCGTTTAAAAGTAACTAAAAAGAAAGAAGAAGAAAAAGAAGCACAGTTAAAAGAAGAAGCAGAAGCTATTTTAAAAAACATTGAAGAAAATGCTCAAGAAAAAATGAGATTCTAAAAAGGAAGTTGAAGAAATAAAGATAGAAGAACCTCAAGAAGAGGTTATTGATTTATCTAGTTTAACAGTTTTAGAATTAAAAGAAATGGCTAAAGAAAAGGGGCTTGTTGGTTATTCTAAATTAAAAAAACAAGAGTTAATAGATGTTTTAAATAAATAAAGGAGGTTGTAAGAATGATTACAGCTAAAATGGTTAAAGAATTAAGAGAAAGTACTGGGGCGGGAATGTTAGATTGTAAAAAAGCCTTAGAAGAAACAAATGGGGATTTAGAAAAAGCTATTGATTGGTTGAGAGAAAAAGGTATTTCTAAAGCTGCTAAAAGAGTTGATCGAATTGCTGCTGAAGGTTTATCTAATGCTTTAAGTAAAGATTCTGTTGGAGTTATTGTAGAAGTTAATAGTGAAACTGATTTTGTCGCTAAAAATACTTTATTTCAAGATTTAGTTAATTTTATTTCGCACTCAATATTATCTAATGATGTTAATTCTTTAGAGGAAGCCTTAAAGGTAAAAACAGAAGAAGGAACTATTGAAGAAGTAATTACTTTAAAAACAGCTAAAATTGGAGAACGTTTAAATTTTCGTCGTTTTAAAAGAATAATAAAACAAGACAATGAAGTTTTCGGTAGTTATGTTCATATGGGTGGTAAAATAGCTTCTTTAGTAGTGTTAGAAAATACTGATGAGGATGTCGCTAAGAATGTTGCTATGCATGTTGCTGCAATGAATCCTACTTATTTAAAAAGGGAAGAGGTTCCAGTTTTAGTTTTAGAAAAAGAAAAGGAAATTATTAAAGAACAAGCTATTTTAGAAGGTAAACCTATAGAAATTGCTGAAAAAATGGTAACTGGAAAAATAAATAGATATTATAAAGATGTTTGTCTAGAAGAACAACCTTATATTAAAGATGATAAAATTAATGTCGGCACCTATGTTAAAAATAATGGGGGAATTATTAAAAGTATGATTCGTTTTGAAGTTGGAGAAGGTTTAGAAAAAAGAAAAGAAGATTTAGTAGAAGAAATAAATAAAGAATTAAATAAATAATTATCATCAAAGAGGCTTAAGGCCTTTTTCTAATAATTTTCCATCATAAAAAAGGAGGTTCGAATGGAAAAGATAATTAATTTAACAGAAGAAAAAATGAATAAAGCTTTGATAGTGCTAGAAGAGCGATTTGGTAATATTCGAGTAGGAAGGGCTAATCCTGGGTTATTAGAAGGTTTAAAAGTATCTTATTATGGAAGTGATGTTCCTTTAAACCAATTAGCTAACATATCAGTATTAGAAGCTAGAACTTTATCTATTAAACCTTTTGATAAAAGTGTTTTAGGTAATATAGAAAAGGCTATTTTTGAAGCTGATTTGGGATTAACACCAAATAATAATGGTGAAATAATTATGATAAACTTTCCCATGTTAACAGAAGAAAGAAGAAAAGAATATGTTAAACAAGTGAAAAGTATTGCTGAAGAAAGTAAAATAAGTCTTCGTAATGCTAGACAAGAAGGAAATAATGAGATTAAAAAATTAGGTATTTCTGAGGACTTAGAAAAATCAGCCTTAGAAGAAATTCAAACCTTAATTAATGAATATAATGATCAAATTGAAAAGAAATTAAAAGTAAAAGAAACAGAATTAATGAGTCTTTAATTGAAGAAGAAAGAAGTTATTATAAATGAAATATTTGATTAGAATAATATCTTTATTAATAATTATTTTTTCAATTAGCTTTTTATTAATTTCTCCTAACTATGGTTATGCTTCTTCCTTAAAAGAAGGAGAAAACTTGAAAATAGAAACTGGGGAAAAGATCGATGTTCCTTTCTTTGGAGAAATAACAATTAATGATTATTCTTTACCAATACTGACTATTGTCTTTGGATTAACAGATGGTATTAATCCTTGGGCTATGTGGATATTATTAATTTTAATTAATGTTTTAATAGGGATTAAAGATCGCAAGAAGATGTTCATTTTAGGTTTTACTTTTATTCTTTCCTCCGCTTTAGTTTATTATCTTTTAATGACTGTTTGGTTAAAGATTTTTTTATCCATTGGCTTTATCTTTTGGATTCGATTATTAATTATTCTTTTAGCTTTAATAAGTGGTTATATTAATATTAAATTATTTTTAGAAGAACCAGAAACTATAGAAAGTGAAGAAGAAAATAAATTTTTAGAAAGAATAAATAAGTTTATTAAAGAAAAGAGTTTCTTTCTCGCTTTACTAGGAGTTATCCTTTTAGCTTTTCCTGTTAATCTTTTTGAATTTCTTTGTTCAGCAGGATTTCCTTTACTATATACAGAGACTTTAATTTTAAGTGAAGTATCAACTCTAAAATATCATTTATATCTTTTACTTTATGTTTTTTTATATATTTTAGATCATATTATTGTTTTTACAATAGCGATGATTACTTTAAAAATAACAAAGATTCCTTCTAAGTATCTTCGTTTAGGATATCTAATAGGTGGTTTATTAATGCTGATGATGGCTTTATTATTTATTTACCAAATGTTTATTTAAAAACGATTATAATGGAGTAGTACTAAGTTGAAGTTTAATAGAGAGTCGGTGGGTGGTGGAAACCGAAAAATAAAGACTTAGGAATTCACCATTTAGTTTTATAAAAAAAGTTATAACGTAATTCTGCGTTAAAGAAAAGAGGGTATAATATTTTATTATAAAATAAGGTGGTACCGCGTTTTAAACGTCCTTTACGAAAAGGATGTTTTTTTATAAAAATATGTTAATATATAGATGAGGAGATAAAAATGGAAGAAAATAAAAAAATTAAAACTTTGAAAGAAACTTTTATTCAAGATTTAGAAAAAGTAGAAACTTTAAAAGAATTAAGAGAATTAAGAATCTATTATTTAGGGAAAAAAGGACCCGTTAAAAAATTAAGGGAATTATTAAAAGAAATAGAAGTTTCCTTAAGAAAAGAATTTGGTTTAAAGTTAAATGATTTACAAGAAGTTATAGAAACTAATTTAATCAAAAAGGAAAAGGATTTAGAAGAATTAGAATTAAAGAAAAGAATTGAAGAAGAAAGAATAGATATAACTTTACCAAAGACTAATTTAGAAGAAGGAGGAGTTCATCCTTTAACAAAAACTATTGATGAAATAGAAGATATTTTTAAATCTATGGGCTATGATATTGTATATGGTCCTGAGATTGAAAGTGATTTATATAATTTTGAATATTTAAATGTTCAAAAAGATCATCCTGCTAGAGATATGCAAGATAGTTTTTATCTAACAGAAGAATATTTACTTAGAACACAAACATCTAATGCTCAAATTAGAATTATGTTAAACAATAAAGAAAAGACTCCAATTAGAGCTCTTTCCCCAGGGAAAGTGTATCGAAGAGATAATGATGATGCTACTCATTCTCATCAATTTATGCAAATAGAAGGTTTAGTAGTTGATCAAGATATAACTTTAGGTCATTTAAAAGGAACTTTAGCCCATTTAGCAAAAAGGCTATTTGGAGAAGATCGAAAAATAAGGTTTAGACCTAGTTATTTTCCTTTTACTGAACCAAGTTTAGAAGTTGATATTAGTTGTTTTAAATGTGGTGGAAAGGGTTGTTCTATTTGTAAAAATAGTGGTTGGATTGAAATATTAGGTTCTGGAATGGTTCATCCATTTGTTTTAAAAATAGGGGGTTATGATCCTAATATTTATACAGGTTTTGCTTTTGGACTTGGTGTTGAAAGAATAGCAATGCTTAAGTATGGCATTTTTGATATAAGAGATTTTTATCTCAATGATTTACGATTTTTAAAACAGTTTAATAGAGTAGAAGGTGGTGTGGAAGATGAAAGTTAGTTTAAATTTTGTTAAAGATTATGTTTCTTTTCCCAAGATTGATGAGAAAGTCTTGGCAGAAAAGATGTTATTAATCGGGAATGAATATAATGAAGTTAAGAAGTTATGTGCAGCGACTAATTTAGTTATTGGTTATGTTAAAGAACAAACTAAACATCCAGAAGCTGATAAATTAAAAGTTTGTTTAGTTGATATTAATGAAGAAGAAGATTTAACTATCGTTTGTGGTGCTTCTAATGTTGATAAAGGGCAAAAGGTAATTGTTGCTAAAGTAGGAGCTAAATTACCAAATAATATAGAGATAAAAAAGGCCACAATTAGAGGAATTGAATCAAAGGGAATGATTTGTTCTTTAGAAGAATTAGGAATAGAAACAAAATATATTCCAGAAAGAAGTAAAGGGGGAATTCATATTCTAGAAGATGAGGCTCCAATTGGGGAAGATGCTTTAGAATATTTGCACTATAATGATATTATTATTGATTTTGATTTTACTTCTAATAGAAGTGATTTATTAAGTATTATTGGTGTTGCTTATGAAATGGGGGCTTTATTTTCTAAACCAGTTACTTTACCAGAGATTAAATTTAAATATTCAAATAAAAAAGCTAGTGATTACTTGGAGGTTCTTGGAAAAACGGAGAAAGCACCTCTTTATTTAACAAGGATAGTAGAAGATGTTGTAATAAAGGAAAGCCCTAATTTTATAAAATCTCGTTTAATAAGTTCTGGTATTAGGCCTATTAATAATGTTGTAGATATTAGTAATTATGTGATGTTAGAATATGGTCAACCTCTTCATTTTTTTGATTATGAGAAACTAGGTAAAAAGATAATTATTAGACAAGCTGAAAAAGGGGAAAAATTATTAACTCTAGACAATCAAGAAAGAACTTTAAAAGAAAGTGATATTGTTATAACTACTCCCAAAGAAATAGTTGCTTTAGCTGGTGTTATGGGTGGATATAATACAGAAATTACTAATGAAACTAAAACAATAGTTATTGAAAGTGCTATTTTTGATCCTAGAAGTATTAGAAAAACTTCCCGTGAAGTTTTAAAAAGTGAAGCTAGTCGTCGCTTTGAAAAAGGAATTAATCCTGAGTGGACAAAACAGGCTTTAGAACGAGCTGCTTATTTATTAGAAAAATATGCTCAAGGAAAAGTTTTAAAAGAAGTGGTTGGGTATAATAAAATTCAGGTAGAAGAAAAAGAAGTAGAAATAACTTTAACGAAAATAAATAAGGTTTTAGGTCTTAATTTATCAATTGTTACTGTCAAGGAGATTTTAAAAAGATTATTATTTCCTTTTAGACTGATTAATGAAACCTTTAAAATAACAATTCCCTCAAGAAGATTAGATATAAGTATTCAAGAAGATATTATTGAAGAAATAGGACGCTTTTATGGGTATGAACATATTCAAGAAGTTTTACCTCTTGGGAAATTAAAAGAAGGTCGTTATACAAAAGAAGATCAAAAGATCAAAGGATTAAAGACTAAATTAAACTCTTTTGGTTTAAAAGAAATAATCACTTATTCTTTAATTAAAGAAGATTATTTAAAAGAATTTAAAAAAGAAGATTTAAAAAAAGTTTCTCTTCTTTCGCCAATGAGTGAAGAAAGAAAACATCTTCGCCTTAGTTTAATTCCCTCTTTATTAGAAGTTATTAATTATAATAAAGCTCATTTTATAGATGATATTTTTCTTTATGAAATTGGTTCTATTTATTATCAAGAAGAAGATTGTTATATAGAAGAAACAAAATTAAGTATTGGTGGTGTTGGTAAATATTTATTTAATAGGTGGCAAAAAGAAACAATAGAATTTGATTTTTATCTTTTAAAAAGTTTTTTAGAAAACATTTTAAGTTATTTAGGATTATTTAATCGTTATCAATTAAAATCAGGAACTACTATTAAAGAAATGCATCCTAATAAAAGTGCTGAAATATTTGTTGATAATGAATATATTGGTTTTATTGGGGCTCTTCATCCAACAAAAAGTAAATACCCAATCTATTTATTAGAAATTTCTTTAAAAAAGATTTTAAAAAAGAAAGTACGTCCAATAAAATATAAACCACTTTCTATTTATCCAAAGGTTAATAAAGATTTAGCTTTTATTGTTGATAAAAAAATATTAGTTGGAGATTTAATAGAAACTATTAAACAAGCAGGTGGTAAATTATTATCTGATATTGAAGTTTTTGATCTTTATGAAAACATTGGGGAAAATTCTAAGAAAAAATCTTTAGCCTTTAGTTTAACTTTTTTAGATCAAACAAAAACATTAACTGATTTAACAGTTAATGAATTATTAAAGAAAATTATTGATAAAGTTGAAACTAAGTTTCAGGCTCAACTTCGGGATCAGTGATTGAAGAAAAACTATTTTCAAGAATGCTTAATATTTCTTCTTGTTTTGCTTGATTACTGTGATTCCAGAGTATTTCAAAAAAAACTCCTAAACCAGGTAAAGTTACTTCTTCTTTTTTATTAAGAGAATCTATAATACTAGATTTTATATCTTCTTTTTTATTTCCTTTAAAATTATTATAAATATAGTTTCTAATATCAATTTCCATTTTATCACCTTTCCTTTTTATTTTAAGTAAAATTATTGTAATTATACCTAGATATGTTATAATCTTTAAAGAATAGAAAGGAAATGAGTTATGACTAAACGAAAAAAAATAGATATTATTGATCTTTTAATTACCTTTTTAATTATCATAATAATAACAGTTTTAGGATTATTAACCTATTATAAGTTTTATTATCAAAAGGAAGAAGAAGGAAACAAAACAGAAGAAAAGGAAGAAAAACAACAAGGAGAATTTAAGATAATAGAAGAAGTATATGCCCAAATGAGAGATCTTAATAATTATAGTTTAGATTTTAAAGTAGAAGAATCTAGAAGAATAATTTCTTTTTTGTTTAATTATTATACATATGATAAGGCTTATGGACTAGCTACAGAAGAAGCGGAAGAAACTTTAGAAATGCCTTTTTATTTAATTAAAGATCATGAAGACTTTCTTTGGCTATATTATTATGATTCTGCTGATGAAGAATGGAAAAAGGAAATTTTAGAAGAATATCAAAAGGATACCTTATTTTTAGGTCAAGGGATAATTTCTAATTTAAAAAATATAAAAAAGGATATAGATATTCAAGGAGAAAAGGAAATTGATTCTAAAGTTATTCGGTTAACAGGAACAATTAATGAAAAAGGATTTAGAAAAATAATTGCTACAGAGGAAGTAGAAGTTAATCAAGGTGATCAAATTAAATTTATTATGGATATTAATCAAACAAATAAATATATTATTAATTTAGCTTTTAAAATAAATGATTTAATTAAGGTTAGTATAAAATTTAATAAGATTAAACAAGTAGAGGATTTTGAGATCCCTGAAGGAGTATTAAGTGCTACCACTGAAAATGATGAAGATAATTTAGAAGAATCAGGAATAAAAAGTATTTCTTTTACTGAATATTTAAGTTTACTTGATAATCCTGAAAAGAATTTAATTTATATTGGTTCTAATGAATGTCCTCATTGTGAAAAGGTAGAGCCTATTTATCAACAAATTGCTTTGGATTATAATTTAATATTTTATTATTTAAATTTAGATGATTTAAAAAATGAAGAACGACAAAGTTTTTATCAAACTAATGAAATATTTAATAAAGAATGGGGAACTCCTTTATTAATGGTCTATAAAAATAAATCTTTAATAGATTATTATATGGGGGAAGGAGATTATGAAACTATTAGTGATTTTATAATTAGTCGTTAGAAAGGGTGGAAATATGGAAAAATATATTTTAATTTTTGGAGGTCTTTTACTTTTAGTAATAATTTTTGTGATTAAAACTTATAATGTTCTTATTAAACTTCGTAATCGAGTTTTAGATCAATGGGCTCAAATTGATGTTCAACTAAAAAGAAGAGCTGATTTAATACCAAATCTCGTGGAAACAGTTAAAGGATATGCTGGTCATGAAAAAGAAACATTAGATGCTGTTATTCAAGCTCGAAATAAGTTTCAAGCTGCGAATACTCCTGAAGCTGAAATGGAAGCGAATGGGGAATTAACTAGAGTTTTAAGTAGATTAATGATGTTATCAGAAGCTTATCCTGATTTAAAAGCCAATCAAAATTTTCTTAATTTACAAGATGAATTAAAATCACTTGAGGAAAAAATAGCTTTCGCTAGACAATTTTATAATGATAGTGTTTTAACTTATAATAATAAATGCGAAGTTTTTCCAGCGAATATCATTGCTGGTATGTTTAACTTTCACTTGCAAAAGTTTTTTGAAGCAACTGAAAGTGAAAAGGAGCTACCAAAAGTTACTTTTTAATTAAAAAACTTACTACGGTAAGTTTTTTTAGAAAGAAGGTTGTTATGAGAAAATTACTTTTAACTTTTCTTTTGTTTTTCTTTTTTACACCAATTATTAAAGCTTTAGAACCAAATTATCAAGTAACAGGACTTTATATAAATGCTGATATAAAAGAAAATGGGGATTTATTAGTTGAAGAACAGATAGTTTTAGAAGGATCTTTTAATGGTTATATTCGGGATTTAAGTTATCGCGGTGTTTATTCTTTATATGATGCTTCTTCTTTAAAAATATTAGGTGTTTATCAAGTAACTAAAGAAACTAAAGGAAAATTTAAAGAAGAAAAACAGATTTTGGGAGAATTTAAAAAAGCTAATGTGGGGTTTAATGGTGATTCTTATATTTATGTTCATAGTTTTCAATCAGGACTTCAATCATTAAAAATGTTTCGTTATACTCCAGGCGGAACAGTAGTTTTTGGAATTGAGTATCTTTTAAAGGATGTGGTTCTTTTACATGAAGATATTGCTGAACTTTATTGGACTTTTATTGGAGAAAACTTTGATGATAATATAAAAGAAGTAATAATTAAGATTAATTTACCAAAAGAATCAAAAGAGTTAAGAGGATGGGCTCATGGTCCATTACATGGAGAAATAAAGTTAAATGGTAAACAACAAATAGTTGCTGAAATAAAAGATTTAAAAGCTCATGAATTAATCGATATTAGAACAGTTTTTGATTTAGAGGTAGTTCCTTTTGGAGGAAAGTTTTCTTCTCAAAAGGATTTAGATAATATTTTAGTTGAAGAATCAAATAGGGCAGAAGAAGCGAATGCTTTAAGAAAAAGATCAAAGATTATTCATTATAGTTTAGTTTTTTTTAATTATTTTTGGTTAGTTGGATTAATTACTTTGGTTGTTTATATTTATCAAAAGTATGATAAGGAATATCGTTCTTCTTTTAATTTAGAATATTACCGTGATTTTCCAGGGGAATATGGTCCAGAAGTTTTAGAATATCTGCTTAAAAAGGGGATAACAACAAATTCTGTATCAGCTTCTATCTTAAGTATTATTCAAAAAAAAGGCTTAATAATTGAAGAAACCTTAAATAAAAAGGATTATATTTTAAGACTTTCTAAAGAAAAGGAAACTTTAACTAAAGAAGAAGAATATCTTCGTAATTGGTTAATAACAGATTATGGTAATGGAGAAGAGGTTCATTTAAAGGAAATAAGAAATGCTTCTAAAAAAATGAAAACAGCGGAAGAATTTATTAGAAAATATGATTCTTGGGTTCATTTAGTTAAATCTAAGTCGATAAAGGAAGAATTTTTTGAAGATCATTTTGCCATTAAAATAAAATTATTCTTTTACTTTTTATTGGGAGTAATTTTATTTGTTATTAATCATTCTTTGGATTATATTTCTTTAATTGTTATTATTAATCTTGTTTTAGCTATTCTTTTTTTAATCTATATAATTAACTTTAATAAAAGATCAAAAAAAGGCCAAGATCATTTTGTAAAATGGCAAGCTTTTAAAAAGTTTTTATTAGATTTTGGACGTTTTCAAGAAAAGGAATTACCAGAAATAATTTTATGGGAAAAGTATTTAGTTTATGCCACAATATTTGGGATCGCTAATAAGGTGCGAAAAGTTATGAATATTAAATTAAAAACGATGGAAACTTCAGCAACCACTTATCCAGTTTTTACTCATTTTTATATTAATGAGGCCTTTTCTAATAGTTTAAATAGAACAATTAATTCGACTAGACAAATGTCTCATAATAAAATCGCTCAAACAACCTCATCTTCAAGCGGTGGTTTTGGTGGAGGATTCTCTGGTGGGGGAGGATTTGGTGGGGGAGGAACTAGTGGAGGAGGAAGAGGATTTTAAATAAAGGGATATTATTACCAATTTCCGCCAATCAAAAAGCCATCTAAAGCCTTACTTGCAATACTTAAGGTGTTATCTTGAAAGTGGAGGAATTAAAGATATGGGTGGTATATTTAAGTTTCAAAAACAAGGCTTTACCTTAGTAGAATTACTCGCGGTCATAGTTATTTTGGCAATTATTTTAGCTATAGCTGTCCCTTCTATAACTAGTTTAATTGAGAATGAGAAAATTTAGGCTTTGGAAATAGACGCTAAAATGTTATTTAAAGCGATAGATTATAAAAGTGCTGAAGATACTAGTTTTGATCCACTAAATTTAATTGAAGGAAATATTCAACAAATGCTTAATGTTTCTGCTTCTAATTATGATAGTTTAGAGGTAACTAAATTAGGGGAAGATGAATACTTTATATTTATCAAAGGAAAAGATAAATGAGAAGGATTAAAGGCTTGTGGAACACCTAAAGATATAACGGTAGGAAAAGGAGAAGATTTTCCTTTAATATGTAAAATATATGAAGATTTAGAATATAAAAATGGAAGTAGTTATTATGTGGGAGGAGATCCTGATAATTGGATAGAGTTTGGTGAAGAAGATGGGACTCCTTTATTATGGAGGATTATTAAAAGAGATCATGAAGGCCTAAAAATAATCTATGAAGGAAAAAAGAATAATGGTAATCAACCAATAGAAGACGGAAAAATTACGGTTGATAATGAAGATACCTTTTTTGGAACACTGCTGGTAATAAGTGGGAGGAAGAAACTTCTTTAAAAACCACCTTAAATGAGTGGTATAATGATTTATATGTAAAAGATAAGAAAAAGTATGTTCAACCACAAAAATGGTGTATTGGAGCTTTTAATTATATTGATGAGTTATCATCAATTATGACAAAACAATGTCAAGATGGTATTTTTGATCGAGATCAAACGCCGTTTAATGGTGAAGGGGGAGTATTTAAAGGCCAGACTTCTTCAAGTAGTCTTATTAGTTTAATTAGTGTAGTTGATTATTTATCAGCATCTTCTTCTCTTTTTTGTAATAGAACTTATATAAGTGAATGTGGAAGGGATTCTAATAATAATATAAATTATCTTTTAAAGGATTATGCTTATTGGACGATAAATGCAAATGCTTTAGATGATATGAGTGTTCATGCTATTGCTCCTTTAGAGTTAACTTTTATATATGATGAGGGAGAAGAAAATTTTTTTTTAAATGATGAATATGGAGATATTATAAGTCTTTCTTATTCAACAATTAACAAGGCGATTAAATATGATGCTTGTGATTCTTCTTCGAAATCTTTATTTATAACTCAAGAAGTTTCTTATAATATTACGTTAGAAAATTATATGAAATCTAGAGCTTTTTTTTTTTTTTTATAATCCTACACCTAATGTGCCTTTATTAGAGGAAAATAAAGAAAATATCGCAAAGCTTTTTAAAGTTCGCCCTGTTATAAACTTAAAAAATAATATTATTTATGATAGCGGAAATGGTAAAATAGATACTCCTTATAAGATTAAATAATAAAAAAGATAACTTAACAATAAAAGTCAATTTGGTTATCTTTTTTTCTTTTTAATTTTTTTTGATATTTCTTATATTTTTCCTTTGCTTGTTCTTGGTTTTTTCTATTATATGGATTTTTATTAGATAAACTAGAACTAGGTATTATTGGTTTAATTTTTATAGTAATCACCTCATTTCATAGTATATCAGAAAAACCGCTGATTATTTCTTCCTTTTCCTTGAAATGTGGTATAATAAACCATAAAAACATATTTTGGAGGGGGAAATGGCCGAAAACAGTCATAAAGGGTGTCATAATCTTCCAGAACCGTTATCTGAAGATTTAGCCTTAAAAGAATTAATCACTAAAGCTTATTATTTATATTCAAAATTACAAAACTCTAATTTGAAATTTAGAAATAAAAAGATTGTAGTTGATAAAAATAAAAGTAGTTGTTATTTATGGGATAAAACTTTTGATCATTTAATTACAGAAGAAGCAGGGGGAATTCGAGTTTATTCTAAGGAAAGACTAAGAACTTTATTATGGATGGAAGAAATTTTAATTAATTGTTACCATTATTCATGTCCTAAATTAAGAATTAATCGAATCTTAGAAAGTTCAAAGCCAAAATATAAATTAGAATGTCCAATCGCTAATTACTGTGTTATTTTAGGACGAAGAAGAAAAACTAATGATTATCTTTTAATTACTGCTTATCCTTTAGAAGAAGTTAAAGAAAAGGAATTGATAAAAAAATAATTATTATATGATAGGGGGATCATAGAATGAATAATTATGTGTTTGGAAGACAATTAGCGTTTTCTGAAGTATTAAAAAAGAAGGAGGAATATGCAACTATCTTTAGTGAGGGGAATAAACATTTAAAGAAATTATTAAATTACTGCTTTGATCATAATATTGAAACTAATCTTTGTTGTGTTGGTCATAATGAAGAAATGCCAATGTATATTAAATTTAATATTACCCGTAATAAAGAAGAGGATATTGCTAGGATAATTAATGCTGTTGAAAATAATCGTTATGTAATCTTAGATTTTAGTAAAAGGTCTAATGATGATTATGCTAGTTTGTGGGTAAAAACTTATTATCTTTATCAAGTTGATCAAATCTTTGAAGATCTTTATCAAGGACTTTCTAAAAAGGAAAAGAATCAAAAATTAAATCAAAGTTATTTAGATATTTTAGATATAGTTAAAAATTTTAAACATGAAGATTATGACTTAACTTTTAAAGTAAAAAACTATAATGATGAAAAGTTTTATTCTTTAGATATAGATTATATGAAAATGAAAGATGATCAAATAGTTTATGGTCAAAGTATTTTAACAAAATCTATTAATATAGAAGAAGGTCCTTATATTTTAAATAAAAAAATAGATGAACAGATAAAAGTTTCTCATAAAGAGAAAGTGAAGAGTCTTAGTTATTAAGATTCTTTTTTTTTAGAAGCCTTCATGTTATAATCTTAGACAGGTGATAAGATGAGCTTTTTTAAGAAAGTAAAACAATTTTTAAATATTGAAGATAATAAGGAAGTTCTTTCTTATGAAAAAGGCTTATTAAAAACAAGAGAAAGTTTTGTTTCTAAACTAAGTCTTTTAAATAAAAAATATCATCAAATTACTGATGATTATTTTGATGAATTAGAAGAAATACTTATTACAGCGGATATAGGAGTTACTACTGTTATATCTTTTATTGATCGTTTAAGAAATAGAGTAGAAAAAGAAAAAATTAGAGATCCAAAAATGCTTACAGAAATAATTGTTGATGAATTATTTATTATTTATGTTAATGAAGATATTTTAACAAATAAAATAAAATATAATGAACAAGGACCAACTGTTTTATTATTTATAGGGGTGAATGGAACAGGTAAAACAACTAGTATTGCGAAGTTAGCTTATAAATTAAAGAATGATAATAAAAAAGTTTTATTAATTGCGGGTGATACTTTTCGAGCAGGAGCAATTGAACAAATAAAAGAATGGGGCAAAAGAGTTGCTGTTCCTGTAGTTAGTAAAGAATTGAAAACAGATCCTAGTAGTGTTATTTATGATGGTTTAGTGAAAGCACTGGAAGAAAATTATGATGTTGTTTTAATTGATACTGCTGGAAGATTACAAAATAAAGTAAATTTAATGAAGGAATTAGAAAAAATTAATAAGGTTATTAATAAATTAATAACTGGAGCTCCTCAAGAAACTTTGTTAGTTATTGATGCAACAACAGGACAAAATGGAATTAATCAAGCTAAAGCTTTTCAAGAAATAACTAATATAACGGGTATTATTTTAACCAAATTAGATGGAACGGCTAAAGGAGGTATTGTTTTAGCAATTAAAGAAAATACTAATATTCCTGTTAAATATATTGGTTTAGGGGAAAAGATGGAAGACTTAACAAGTTTTGATTTAGAAAAGTATATTTATGGTCTATTTAAAGGATTATTGGAGTGATAAGATGGAAGAGAGAACTTATTTAGTTATTTTATATGATTATTATGGAAGTTTATTAAAAGAGAAACAAAGACTTTATTTTGAAGATTATTATTTTAATAATTTTTCTTTAAAAGAGATGGCTGATAATTATCAAATAAGTAGAAATGCTGTTCATAAACAAATAAAGACTGCTTGTGAGAAATTATATTATTATGAAGAAAAATTAAAATTATATAAAAAGGGTTCTCTTTTAGAAGGTATTATTAAAGAAATAAAAGATGAAAATCTTCAAGAAAAATTAATAAAATTAGTGGAGGAGGATTAAATGTTTGAAAATTTAAGTGAAAGGTTAGAACAAGTAATAAAGAATATTAAAGGGTATGGAACTATTACTGAAAGTAATATTGGAGAAATATTAAGAGAAGTGCGTTTAACTTTATTAGAGGCAGATGTTAATTATTTAGTGGTAAAAGAATTTACGAATAAAGTTAAAGAAAAAGCTTTAGGTGAAGAAGTAAGAAAAAGTTTATCACCTAGTGAAATGTTTGTAAAAATATTAAAAGATGAATTATTATCTTTATTAGGTGAGGAAACTAGTTCTTTAAATTTATCTAATAAACCTAGTGTAATTATGTTAATTGGATTACAGGGTTCAGGAAAAACAACAACAATTGGAAAACTAGGTAATTATCTTCGAAAAAAGAAGAAGTTATCACCTCTTTTTATAGCTGGTGATGTTTATCGACCAGCAGCTATTGATCAATTAAAACAAATTGGTCAAGAATTAAATATTC
The DNA here is from genome assembly GCA_050948865.1 of Bacilli bacterium. Lineage (GTDB taxonomy): Bacteria > Bacillota_I > Bacilli_A > RF39 > UBA660 > SKGN01. The sequence goes on along the minus strand of JBMNEQ010000001.1, from coordinate 28,514 downwards.
CTGTTTATGAAGAAGGAAAAAAGAATCCTGTTGACATTGTTTTAAGAGGATTAGAATATGCTAAAGAAAATAATCATGATATTGTTTTTATTGATACTGCTGGAAGATTACATATTGATGATGAATTAATGGAAGAATTAAAAAAGATAAAAGAAGCAGTTAATCCTGAAGAAATACTTTTAGTAATAGATAGTATGATGGGCCAAGATGCTATTAATGTAATTGAGGGTTTTAATAATGAATTAAGTTTAACAGGATCTATTTTAACTAAATTTGACAGTGATACAAGAGGTGGAGTAGCTCTTTCAGTTCGCTATTTAACTAATGTTCCTATTAAGTTTATTGGTGTTGGAGAAAAATTAGATGATCTAACACTTTTTGATCCAAGAAGAATGGTAGGACGTTTATTAGGAGAAGGAGATTTAATGTCTTTAGTCGAGAAGGCTGAAGAAGTAATTAACCAAGAGGAAACTTTAAATTTAGGAAAAAAAATGAAGAAAGGGGATTTTGATTTAGAAGACTTTTTAAAACAATTAAAAACAATTAAAAAGTTAGGTCCTTTAGAAAATATTCTTAAAATGATTCCGGGGGCTGGGAAATTAGGTTTAAAGAACTTTAATGTTGATCCAAAACAAATTTCTAGAATAGAAGCAATTATTTTATCGATGACTATTAAAGAAAGAAGAAAACCAGAAATAATAAAAGCTAGTCGAAAAAAAAGAATAGCGATAGGAAGTGGAACAACTGTTCAAGAAGTAAACTTATTATTAAAGAAATTTGAAGAAATGAAAAAGATGTTAAAAATGATGAAAAGGGGTAATTTTAATTTTCCTTTATAAGCTTAGTAAAAGAACATAGTCATAAATTTTAACCTATCATATGATAAAAGTAGTAAAGGAGGGTTTGTAATGTTTTTTGATCAAAGACCTTTTTCATCAGGTGATATGATGAGTCAAGGAACACCTTTAACCGAAGATATGCATCGTTGTTGTCCACCAACTCCAATGGGTTCATCAGCTAATCAAGTAGTTGAACCGACAATGGAAAGATGCGTAACAAGAAATGTCTGTCATAATGTAAGGCATCTTTGATGGAAAAGTGAAAGAATAATTTTAGTTTGGTTTTTTATAGTATAAAGAAATTCTTTTAAAAGTGTTTTCAAATACGATTAAATGTGATAAGATTTAATCGTGGAGGGAAAAAATATGAATTATTATGAAAAAATTAAAAAGATACTAATTAAAAACAATGGTTATATAAAAACAAAAGAAGTTACAGAGAATAATATTCCTAGAGCGTATCTTTCTAAAATGGTAAAAAAGAAAGAATTAAGAAAAGTTAGTTGGGGATGTTATACATCTACAGATATTTTTATTGATGATTTTTATAATATGATTAATAGAAGTAAGAATGCTATTTATTCTCATAATACATCTTTATATCTTCATAATTTATCAGATAGAACACCATTAAAATATGATATTACAGTTCCATCAGGATATAATGGTAGTCTTCAAAAAATAAAGCAGGTTAATCTTTTTTATATTAAAAGAGATTTATTAAATTTAGGTTTAACAAGTATACTTTCTCCTTTAGGAAAATCTGTAAAAGTTTATGATATTGAAAGAACAGTTTGTGATGTTATTAAAAATAGAAATAAAATGGATAAAGAATTTTTTTCTAAAGCTTTAAAAAATTATTCAAATTTTAAAGAAAAGGATTTGATTAAATTAATGAAGTATGCCGAAAGAATGGGGATTAAAAAAAAGGTTCAAGAATATATGGAGGTTTTGCTTTAATGAATCAAAATAGATTCAAAGCTTTAATTAATAATAAAACAAAGGGTAATAACACTTTATCTATTCAATTATTTCAAATGTTTTTCTTTGAACATTTATTAAAACGTATTTCTAAAAGTAAATATAAAAACATGATCATTTTAAAAGGTGGTTTATTACTTTCTTCGATTATAGGAGAAGATAGTAGAACTACTAAGGATATGGATGCTGTTTAAAGGGAGTAAAATTATCAAAGGAAAATATAAAGGAAATATTGGAAGATATTTTTATAATTGATATCAATGATAATATTACTTATAAAATTGTTAGTATTTCTGAGATTAGATTAGAAGATCCTTATCCAGGGTATAGAATAAATGTCTTAGCAACAATGGAGGCCTTGAAAATTTATCTCCAAATAGATTTTACAACGGGGGATATAATTACTCCTAGAGAAATAGAATATGGATATAACTCTATATTTGAAAATAAAAAAATATATATTTTATCTTATAGATTGGAAACAGTGATAGCTGAAAAATTAGAAAGTTGTATTAGAAGAAATATTTTTAATACTAGGATGAAAGATTTTTATGATTTATATAAAATAAATTTAGCGGAAATTGATGCAGATAATTTATTTAAAGCTGTAAGAAATACTTTTAAGAAAAGAGAAACTAATTTTGATATTGATTATTTTAAACATGTTATATATGATCTAAAAAATAGTGGTGAATTTCAAAAAAGATGGTTAAATTATGTAGATAACACACCATATGCCAGTAATATATTATTTGAAGATCTTTTTCCTTCTTTGGAGAAAATAATAGAAATATTAGAAAAACAATTTATTGGTGTCTAAATATTTAAAGTTTTATTTTAAATAATAATCCTTTTTTTTATTTCATATCTTTATTAGGGGGGATAATTATTAAAGTAAAAGTTTTTTATCAAGAAAATGGTAAATCATTACAAAAAGTTATAGAACAATTTCTAGAAGAATACTTTTTAATTAAAAGAATAAGGCATGATTAAAACAACATATAAAGTTGGTATTTATATTAGGCTTTCTAAAGAAGATGAAGATAAGGATAAAGAAAGTGAAAGTATTACTAATCAAAGAAGTTTTATATTAGATTATTTAAAGGAAAACAATTATACTTTATATAAAGAATATATAGATGATGGGGTTAGTGGGACGACCTTTGATAGACCAGCATTTAATAAAATGATTGCTGATATAAAAAAGGAAAAAATAAATATGGTTATTACGAAAGATATGAGTCGCTTAGGAAGGGATTATATTAATTTTGGTTATTATATAGAGAAGTTTTTTCCAGAACATAATGTTCGTTATATCGCGATTACGGATAATGTAGATACTTTAACAGATAGTGTTAATAATGATTTAGTTCCTTTTAAAGCTTTATTTAATGATTTTTATGCTAAAGATATCTCTAAGAAGATTAAGGCTAGTATTATTACCAAAAAGAAACAAGGACTTTTTTTAGGAACATATGCTCCCTATGGATATAAAAAGGATCCTCAGAATAAATATAAATTGATTGTTGATCCTTTACCTAGTTTAGTAGTAAAAAGAATTTATAAACTTTATTTAGAAGGAAAAAGTTTGCAAAAAATAGGGAGAATACTTACTAAAGAAAAGATACCAAAACCTAGTGTTTATAAGAAAATGAATAATAAATATAATAAGAAAACAAAAGGTATTTGGGAAGAAAGAACCTTATTTGGAATACTAAGAAATCCTAATTATACAGGCAATTTATTTCAAAATAGACGAAAAAAGGTAAATTATAAGTCTAAAAAGATAATTGATGTTCCAAAAGAAAAGTGGATAACAGCATATAATACTCATGAAGCGATTATTGATATGGATACTTATGAAAGAGTTCAAAACGTTCATCAAAAGAATAAATTACACCATAAAATAGGGAAAAGAAATATCTTATTACAAGGTTTTATAAAATGTAAAGAATGTGGGCATACCATTGGTATAAATATAAGTGCTGATAAAAAAAGATATTATACAATTTGTAATTATTATAGAAAATATTCTAAACAAAAGTTTTGTACTTCTCATTCCATGCGCTATGAAATAATAGAAGATATTGTTTTAAAGGATATTAGAAAAATGTGTAAGGAAAATATTGATATAAATAAATTAGAAAGTGTTTTAAATAATAAAAATAGAAAACAAAAACTTCTTATTGATGTAGTAAAAAAAAGAAATATACTAGAAACAAAACTTAATAATAATAATAGATATTTAGAAAATTCTTATTTAGATAAATTAAAAGGGATTATAACTTTAAAAATGTATAAGAATATAACTAAAAAACTATTAAAAGAAATTAATCTTCAACAAAGATTAATAAAAGATTTAGAGCAAGAAAAAAAGAAAATTGAAAAATATAATAAAAGTAATAATCAAGATCTACAAACTAAAATAAAAGAATATTTATTTTTTTCTAAACCTAATCGTTCTTTGCTAGCTAATATCATTGATAAAATAACAATCGATGAAAATAAGAACATTGAAATATACTACAAGATAAAAAGGGTCTGGTAAATGAAAATTAGTTATTAGGAATTTCTAAATAACTGAATATTAGTATAAAAAGTTTCACTTATAACTCATTCACATATCTGTCCTATCCATACTAGGGTAATAAATAATCACGTTTGTCTTCATACATTTGAACCATGTTATACCAGTTCAGAACAAAACGTTGTTTCTAATGTTCAACAAGGTTCTTGCTGTGATTTTCTTTAATAAAAATCTAAGGGGGATATAATGAAAGGAGCGTATAAAACGCTTATTATAAGTTTGACAGTTAATATTGTTTTAATGATTATAAAATTAGGAATAGGAGTTTATATTAAATCTAAGGCTTTAATTGCTGATGGAATACATTCTTTAACTGATTTTGCTACTGATTTTATCGCGATTATTGGTTATAAAGCATCAACCTTAAAAGCTGATGAAAATCATCCTTATGGTCATGGTAGAATGGAATATATCACTAGTATTATTATTGGTTTAATAATTATGTTAATAGGAATAACTTTGATATATAATTCCTTTCTTACAAAAACAAATATAATTAATTATAATGTTAATATTATAGGGGTGGTTTTGCTTATCATATTATGTAAGTATGGTTTATCAAAGTATGTCTTAAAAAAGGCTAAGCAATATCATAGTAATATTTTAACAGCTAGTGGTAAAGATAGTTTAACTGATGTTTTAATATCAATAACAGTTTTAATAACTATCTTATTATCTAAAGTGCCTTCAATCTCTATCTTTAAATATGCTGATCAATTAGGATGTATTATTGTTAGCATATGCATTATTAATTTAGCAGTTGATATTTTAAAAGTAAACTTTATTGCTATTCTTGGAGCGAAAGAAAAGGATCATTTAATAATTAATCATCTTAAAGATTTAATTAAAACAGATAATGAAGTTAAACAAATAGATAATTTTATCTTAATAAAATATGGGACCTATTATAGAGCCTCTCTTTGGATAAAGATTGATGGTTATAAAACTTTACTAGAATCATCAATCATAACTAAAAATATAGAAACAAAACTATTAGAAAGTAAGTATAATATAAAATATCTAAGTATTCATGTTAATCCATTTTAAAAACGACTAAATTTGAAGTCGTTTTTTTAAATGTTATTTAGTGTATAATAACATTTGAAAGAAGTGATAGAATGCCTGAATTACCAGAAGTAGAAACTATTAAAAGAAAACTAAAAAAGGAATTAATAAATCAAGTTATTAAAGATGTAAAAATTTATTGGCCTAATATAATAGTTAATCCTTCAATTTCTTTATTTGAAAAAGAAATTAAAAATGAAAAGATTTTAGATATAAAAAGAAGGGGGAAATGGTTATTAATGGAATTAATAAATAATTATTTAATAGTTCATTTAAGAATGGAAGGGAAGTTTTTTATAAAAGATAAAGGGGAAGAAAGAGATAAACATGAACATATTATTTTTAATTTAGAAGAAAAACAATTAAGATATCATGATATGAGGAAATTTGGACAAATGCATTTAATTAAAAAAGAAGAGTTATTAAATTATCCTCCTTTAAAAAAATTAGGAATAGAAGCTTTATCTAAGGATTTAACTTTTAAATATTTAAAAGATAAATTAAAGCGTTTTAAAAAGCCAATTAAAACGACCCTTTTAGATCAAACAATTATTTCTGGAATAGGTAATATTTATGCGAATGAAATTCTTTATTTAAGTTTAATTAATCCTAATAAACCTTCTAATTTATTAACGAATAAAGAATTAGAACAAATAATTATTAATACTAAAATAGTTTTAGAAAAAGCCATTAAATATGAAGGAACAACTGTTAAAAGTTATACTTCTTTAGATGGAGAAAAGGGAGGATTTCAATCCTTTTTATTAGTTCATAATCAAGAAGGTAAGAAATGTTCAAGATGTCAAACATTAATAAAAAAGATAAAAATAGGAGGAAGAGGTACTTATTATTGTCCTAAGTGCCAAGGTTAGGGTTGAATTAAAAAATATTCTACCATATACCAAGATTAATTACTTCATTGGCTATACAAGTAGAATTATACGTGATATAATATTTATAGTAAGTTTTTTTTACTAAAAATAAATAAAGAGGTGTTTTTCTTGAATATAACAATAATAGGTTGTGGTAATATTGGTTCTTATTTAGCAGTTTTATTTTCTAAAAACATTAACAATAAAGTATTTTTATATACAAAAAAAACTATTAATAAAGAACTTTATATAAATTATATTGAAGAAAACAAAACATTTAAATCAGGATTAATTAATATTTCTAAAAATTATAAAGATTGTATAAGAAACTCTAATCTTATTTTTATTACTTATCCTTCTTTTATGTTAGAACAATGTATAATTGATATTTCTTCTTATTTAAAAAAAGGTTCAGTAGTGATAGTTATTCCTGGTTTTGGTGGTTCTGAATTTTTACATAACTATATTACTAGTAGAGGTTCAATAATGATTGGTTTAAAAAGAGTACCAGCGATAGTTAGATATGATGTTTTAAAAAATATAGTAAATGTAAGCAGTGTTAAACCAGAAATTTTTATTGCTTCTATTCCTTTAAAAGAAGCTTATAATTATAAAGAAGTTTTAAAAAAGTTATTTAAGGTAAAAGTAACAGTTTTAAAAAATTATGCTGGGATTTCTTTTACATCATCGAATCCTTTACTTCATACCGCTAGATTATATGATTTATTTAAAGAGGCACAAAAAGAACAAATTTATAATAAAAAAATAAGGTTTTATCAAAAATGGACTCTTAATTCTTCTCGTTTATTAATAGATTTAGATAAAGAAATGTCTTTAATTGTTAGGAAAGTAACTAATAATTCTTATCAAATAAAAACAGTTTTAGAGCATTATGAAGTAGATGATGATTTATCTTTAACAAATAAAATAAAAAGTATTGAGGCTTTTAAAAATATTGATGCTCCTTTTATAAAGATAGATCAAAATAAATATCAAATAGATTGGGAATCAAGATATTTTAAAGAAGACTTTCCTTATGGATTATGTATTATAAAAGGATATGCAATTTTAGCTAAAATATCAACACCGACTATTGATAAAATAATAAAATGGTATCAAACTATAATAAAAAAGGAATATATAATTAATGAATTTAAATTAGGAAAGGATTATTTAGAAACAGGTATGCCGCAAAAGTATGGGATTAAAAGTTTAAAAGAATTAGAAAATGTTTTTAAAAATAATCGATGAGGTGATTAAATGCAAGCCATAATATTAGCAGCAGGAAAAGGCAGTAGATTAAACAAATATACAAAAGAGAATACTAAATGTTTGTTAAAAGTAAATGGGGAAACTCTTTTAGAAAGAATGATAAGAGCTTTAAAAAAGGCTGGAATTAAGAAATTAATTATGGTAGTTGGTTATAAAAAGGAGAATGTTAAAAAATATGTTCAAGAAAAGATAAAGGATATTGAAGTTGTTTTTATTGATAATGATGATTATGAAATAACTAATAATATTTATTCTTTATATTTAGCTAAAGAATATTTAAAATCTAAAGATACAATTTTATTAGAATCTGATCTTATTTTTGAAGAAGATATTATAAAAGATTTAGTAAAGAGTCCTTATCAAAATGTAGCAGTTGTAGCTAAATATAAGCAGTGGATGGATGGAACAACCGTCTTAATTGATCAAGAAGATAATATAAAACTTTTTATTGAAAAAGAAGATTTAAATTATTTAGATATTGATAAACATTATAAAACAGTTAATATTTATAAATTTAGTCAAGAGTTTTCTCAAAATTTTTATTTACCATTTTTAGAGGCTTATATAAAGACTTATGGTAAAAATAATTATTATGAACTTGTTTTAAAGGTAATAGCTCAATTAAAAAATTCTAATCTAAAAGCATTTAAATTAGAAAATCAAGTCTGGTATGAGATTGATGATAGTCAAGATTTAGATATTGCTTCAACTATTTTTTCTAAGGATCAAGATTTATTAAATAATTATTCAAAAAGATATGGAGGATATTGGCGATTTGAAAATCTTAAAGATTTTTGTTATTTAGTTAATCCTTATTTTCCTACTAATCAGATGAAAAAAAAGATGATTAGTTTTTTTGATGAATTATTAATCAATTATCCTTCTAGTTTAAAAGTTCAAAATATATGTGCAACTAGAATGTTTGATAATATTGAAGAAGACTATTTAATAATAGGAAATGGGGCTTCTGAATTAATAAATCTTTTAAAATATGTTTTAAAAGGTAGTATTGGGGGAATGATACCGACCTTTAATGAATATCTTCGATGTTTTTTAAATCATGAAATGATTAATATTAATATGGAAGAAGATAATTATGAATTTAAGGTTGATAAAATATTAAAATTGATCAAAGAAGTTGATAATTTTATTTTAGTTAATCCGAATAATCCAACAGGAAGTTTTTTAAAATATAATGATTTGATAATGTTATTAGAAACTTCTAAAAAATATCAAACAAGAATTATTATAGATGAATCGTTTGTTGATTTTGCTGAAGCAAAAATAAGATATACTTTAATAAATAATGATTTATTAAATAAATATAAGAATTTAATTGTCATTAAAAGTATTGGTAAATCTTATGGTGTTCCTGGTTTAAGATTAGGCGTCTTAGCGACAAGTGATCAAGAGGTTATCTCTATTTTATCTAAATCAATTTCTATTTGGAATATTAATTCCTTTGCAGAATACTTTTTACAAATAATGGGGATCTATAAAAAGGATTTTCTTATAGCCTGTAATAAAATAGTAACAGAAAGAAAAAGGTTTAAGAAAAAATTAAAAGAATTAAAAGAACTAGAAGTTTATAAATCAGAAGCTAACTATATAATGTGTAAATTAAAAGGTATAAAGGCTCAAAATTTAGCAGAATATATGTTGAAGGAAAATAAAATATTTATAAAAGTTTTAACTGGTAAAGAAGGTTTTAAAAAAGGTGAATATATAAGAATTGCCATTAAGGAAAAGAATGATAATGATTTTTTTCTTTCTTCTTTAAAAGAATTTATAAATTATAGAAAGAAGGAAACTAAATGAAAAAGATTATAAAAAATATTTTAAGTTTCCTTTTTAGTTTTTTAAAAATAAAAAAGAAAATTATTTTAGAAAGTTATCCAGATTTTTCTGATAATACTAAAGCATTATTTGATTATATGGTTAAAAAGAAACTAAATGAAGAATATCAATTAGTTTGGTTAATCAATGAACAAACAGATTATTCTAGAATGAAAGTTAAAAACACAAAGTTTGTTGTTATTTGGAATAAAGATAACCGAATAAGTTTGATAAGAAGGATTAAACTTTTTATAACAATTGGTAATGCTAAGTATCTAATAACTTCTAATAGAGCACTTTTTAAAATTAACCGTAAAACAATTTCTATTTATTTAATGCATGGTTTTCCTATTAAAAAGGTTAAAGATTTAAAAATAGTTCCTCCTAATATCGATTATGTTTTAACAACATCTGAAAGAAATAAAAAGATTGTTGCTAAACAATTAAATTTATCAGAAGAAAAGATGATTGTTTTAGGTTCACCAAGAAATGATTTACTTTATCTTAATGAAGAACGTAAAAGAGAAGTCTTAAGAAAGACAATAGGATTAAAAGATACTTTTAAAACAATAATTTGGTTACCAACATTTAGACAACAAAGAAGTCGGGATCGAGTAGATTCAACTTATGATTTTCCTTTTGGAATACCAATTATTTATAATAATCAATCTTTAATGGAACTTGATCACTATTTAGAACAAATGAAGATAAGAATTGTTTTAAAACTTCATCCCGCTGAAAATAAAAATATGAAAGAACAAACTAAAAACATAATATTAATAAATGATGATTTATTAATTAAAAACAATATTCATTTATATGAATTTATAGGGGCTATGGATTCTTTAATTACAGATTATTCATCAGTTTATACTGATTTTTTAATGTTAGATCGCCAAATAGCCTTTACGATTGATGATTTTGAAGATTATAACAAAGGTAGGGGTTTTACATTAGAAAATCCCAAAAAATATATGCCAGGTGTTAAGATTAAGGATTTAAAAGATTTTAAAAAATATATCAAGGATTTTAGTCAAGGTAAAGATCAATTTAAAAAAGAAAGAAAGATCATTAATAATTTTTTTAATAATTTTAATGATAATTTATCAAGGCAAAGAATAGTAGACTTTTTAATAAATAAAAAACATTAAAAGGAAATCTAGTATATAAAATATGGTAAACCTTGACAAATACCTTTAAAATGATTAGAATAAGCATTGTTTTAGGGGGAAAATAAATGAAGGATTATTATAATAGTGATGTTGATTTTATTGAAGGTTATCAAGTTATAAAAGGGGAAGAAATTCATCTATACTTTAATGATGGACATACTTGGATAGTTCCTTATACAGATAATAATGAAACTAAGATTAAAAGACAAATGGTTAAACAAGCTAAAAAGATAAAAGAACAAAAGGTTATTTATAAAAAAGAAAAAACTAAAAATTTATTTCTTTTAGGACTGACAGTAGTAGGTGGAATTTCTTTAAATGTTTTTTTAAAAAACCAATTTTTATTAGATCCAATAAAACATATTCTTCTTAATGGAACTTTGACTTGTGTTTGTTTACCTATTATAAAAAAGGTTTTAAAAAATAAAATTCAATTAAGAGAAATTGAAAAAGTTAAAATATTTTTAGAACATGAACAAGAAATTAATGAACGTTCTAAAGAAAATCCGAATATTTTAGGTTTATCATCAAAAAAGATAAAAAATAAAGATCTTACTATTAATAATTATGATGATTTAACATTAAAAGAATTAAGAAATATTAGAAATAATTTAATAAGGGATAAAAATGTAGTAATGGATTTTAAAGTAAAAGAAAAAAAGAGGCAATTGTAATGAAGAAGATTAATTTAACAGAAAATGAACTAAATAAATTATCTAGTTTTGTTGTAGGTGGATATAATATTGGAGGTAATATTTATCAGTTTGATGAAGAGACTTTATTAAAGATTTATGATTCTAATTATTCTCCAATTGCTATTAGGGAAAATAATATAGATTATTTAATAAACATTGCTAAGATTGATAATGCGATTCTTCCTTTAGAAAAGGTTTATATCAATGATAAATTTAGGGGTTTTAGAATGTGGGAAGTAAAAGAAGCAAAAAGATTATATGAAGTAATAGAAGATGATTCTTTAAATATAAATAAAAGAATAAAATATGCCAGAACTTTATTAAAAACTTTAAAGGAAATTCAAAAGAATAATATAGTTTTAGGAGATATTCATTTAGATAATTTTATTCATAATGAAAAGGATGTTTATTTTGTTGATATGGATGGAATTAGAAATGGAGATCTTTATACGCAATCATTATATTATATTCAGCCAACTACCAAAGAATCACATTTAAGATGGGAAGATAAAAATACTGATAATGCTAAAATGGCTTTGATTTTTTTAAGTCTTTTATATAAAGTTAATTATGAAAAACCAATTAGAGAAAAAGAAACTTCTTATTGTAATTTAGAAGAATTAGGTAATAAATTACCATCTCATTTAAAAGAAGCTTTATATTTTTCTAATATAAATTTAGGTGGATATTTAGAATACTTAATTAGTGAAGTAAAGAGTGAAAGATATGAAAGGGATCGAGAAAAGGTTTTGGATATAAAAAAAAGTAAGAGGTGATAAAGTGAAAGAAAAGATTGAAGATTTGTTAATGGGGGATTTAGTTAAGTTAGATAAAAAGAGGGTAATAATTGAAGAAACTGAAAAAGTAGAAATGACTTTTCAAGGACAAGTATTATGTATAAGAAAATATAATAAATTATATGATTTTTTAACAAGATCTCTTTATAAGGAAATGAAAAGGGATAGATTTAATAATTTAATGGTCGAAGATTTAAAAGAGGGTAATTTATATATTAAAGATCCAACACCAATTAGAAGTTATTATCAAGGGTATCCTAATTCTAAAAATTTAAAGAAAAGTATTTTAAAGAAGATAAAAAATAACTTAGAACAAAGAGGTTTACATTTTGTAGAAGTAGAAAAAATAAAAGAAAAGAAAAAAAGTAAGCAAAAATGATATAAACATTTTGTAGAAGTAGAAAAAATAAAAGAAAAGAAAAAAAGTAAGCAAAAATGATATAATAGGAAATGTGGTGCAGTATTCTAGTGGATTATTTGGTTACGAAGACGAGGCTAAAAATTCGTTAAAGGGCACATCAATGAATCTTTTGGTGCTTGCTTCATACGCCCAGTTTGGGGTGAGTGCTGAAAGGGTGGGTATTTGGGCAAACCGTAAAGGCATACGGAACAACGACCCAAATACTTTTCGCATTCTATTTGATTAATAAATAGAAAATAAACCTATTTGCTGGTTAACCAGGAATAGTGTAGCCTGCCTTGAGTGAGTATAGGGGATATATGTTATTGAAACTATACTTGCAAAAAAGAGCTAGTAATTTAAATGCCAGGAGGAAAGCTCCTAGACTGTATATTAATATGAGATTGAAGTGCGTCCTAAGTGGCAATCAAGTAATATTGTTAGAGATACAATATTTATTCTTTTAAAAGGGAACTGCTCTTTAGTAATAAAGTGTAAGAATAAGGGAAAACCAACTTGACCTAAGACGTAAAATTAATCATGTTAATACCACATTTATTAATTGAGAGGTTTAAATGATAAAGAGGAAAGTTAAATTTAAAAGAAAAACAAAGAAGGATTTTGATCTAAAGTGGGTAATCAAAATAACAGCGCTCGCTTTTTTTATAACACTTATCTTTTATGGAACTTCAGAATTAATCTTAAAACAAGTAAATATATTTTTAGGAATTTTGGTAATATTAATTTTTATTTTATTAGGAGCTTTATTTGATATGATAGGAATTGCTACAGCAAGCGCTAGTGAAATACCATTTCATTCTATGGCCTCTCAAAAAGTTAAAGGGGCTAAAACAGCTTTAAAATTAATAAAAGAGGCTGAGAAAGTCTCAGCTCTTTGTAATGATGTTATAGGTGACATATGTAATATTATAAGTGGGGGAGCTGGAATCTTAATTGCAACTAATATTGCTTATTATTATAAAATGGATTCTATCTTAGTAACATTAATAATAACATCAATCATAGCAGCAGGAACAATAGGGTGTAAAGCATTAGGCAAAAGTTTGGCAGTAAATGAAAGTGAAGGGATTGTCTATAAAACAGCTAGTGTTGTAAAATATTTTATAAAGTAATAAAAAAGGGATTAAAAATTTTAAACATTTATATAAACATGGTATAATTATGAAAGATAACAACTAGAAACGGTGGGTGCACTAATGAGAATAGAAAAAGAAAAAATAAATAAAATATTAATTATTTATATATTATTTCAACCTTTTATTGATTTATTTAGTTCGTTAGGAGTAAGACTTTATGATGTAGATATATCTTTTGGAATGATTATACGTTTTATATTTTTGTTTAGTGCAATAATTTATTTAGTATTTTTTTCAAAATCTAAAGAACGAAAAAAGTCATTAATTTTTATTGGGATTATTTTTTTATATTCATTAATATATATAATTAATAATGTATATTTAAAAGGAAGTATAGTTTTATTTGGAGAACTAAAATATATATTAAAGTTATTTTATTTTCCAGTATTATTAATTGTTTTTTGGAACTTTTGGAAGGAAAAAAGTGTTACTATAAAATCCAAATATTTAGTTTATGTAGCTTATACTTATGTTTTTATAATTCTTTTAGCTCAATTTACAGGAACACAGTTTTTAAGTTATGGAAGTGGAAAATTAGGTCATGTAGGATGGTTTTATGCTGCTAATGAGATAGGAGCAATTATTGCTGTTTTAACTCCTTTAGTGATTTATAACGTAATAAAAAATAATAAAAGGATTATTTATTACATTTTGTTAGTAAGTTATATATATGGTGCATTTGTTATAGGAACTAAAGTTCCTTTATTAGCGGTTTTAATAACATTATGTATGTTTTTTATTGTTTATATAATAAAAATTATTTATTCTCATGGAAGACTAGATAAGATTATTGGTTATTTAGGAACTATAATTTTACCGATAATAGCAGCTGCAACTATTTCAATAATGATATTTTTTATTTCTCCTGTGAGTTATAATTTAAAATATCATTTAAATTGGTTAGAATTAAATAGAATAGAGGAATTATATCAACCAAAAAATAAAACAAAATTAAATAATTTTATTTTCAGTGGGCGGAATATATTTCTGCGAGAAACAAAAGAGGCTATAAAAAACGCTAAACTAAAAGAAAGAATGATTGGTATTGGATCTATTCAAAAGGATGGTAATATAATTAAATTAATTGAACAAGATTATCAAGATATATATTATAAAAATGGTGTTGTAGGCTTTTTAATTTATTTCTTTTTTCCTTTTTGGTTTATGAGCCAAATTTTTATTAAAGTTATTAAAAATCTTAAAAAGGTTATTTTTAATGTTGAGATGATGGCTTATATTATAAGTATTAGTTTACTTTTAACAATAGCATATTTTGCTGGACATGTTTTTTGGGCTCCAGCAGTTAGTATTTATTTGGTTTTAATAAACTTTAAGTTAACGGAAAAATTAGAAGGGATTTAAGAAAAAAGGAGTGTAATAAATGAAAAAAAAGATAGCAATATTTCAATATGATTTAAATGTAGGTGGTATTCAAAAATCATTATTAAATTTATTAAATAATATTGATGTAGATAAATATCAAATAGATTTGTTTTTATTTAGTAATGTTAATTTTTTTGAAAAGGAAATACCTTCAAGTATTAATATAAAAAAAGTAAAACCCTTAGGTTTAATTGAAAAACGTTTACCTTTCAATTTTTTATTAAAAGTAAAAAGGAATATTTATTCAGAAGAAATTTATGATTTGGCAATTGATTTTGATTCTTATCAAAATGATACAGCGTTAGGTGCTTTAAAAGTTAATGCTAAAAAAAGATGTATATGGATACATAATGATGCTTCAGAAAAATATAAAGAGGAATTTAAATATAGGGTAATTCATAAATTAGCTAAATCTAAATATAAATTTTTTGATTTGTTTATTGGAGTGTCTAAAGGGGCAATCCCGTCTTTTAAAAAACTTAATAAGCTAGATGAAAAGGAGTATTTGGTAATTCCCAACTTTATAGATGCTAAAGAAATAATTGCTAAAAGTAAAGAAAAGATAGATATAAAGGTGGATAAAAATAAATATAATTTTGTATCAGTAGGAAGAATTTGTCATCAAAAAGGTTTTGATATTTTGTTATTTAAATTGAAAGAACTAATTAAATATAGAAATGATTTTCATTTTTATTTAATTGGGGATGGACCTGACCGAAAAAAAATAGAAACTATAATAAAAAAAGAAAACTTATTAAGTTATGTAACATTGTTAGGAAATCAAAAAAATCCTTTTAAATATTTAAATAATTTTGATGGTTTTTGTTTAACTTCAAGATATGAAGGGCAAGGAATGGTAATTTTAGAGGCTAAGGTTTTAGGATTAGAAATATTTATTTCTAAAAACTTAGAAAAATATAACGAAGGAATTAAAGGTTATAACAATATAGTAGATGGGATGAAAATAGCAAAAAAAAGAACTAAAAAAATAGATAACTTAATTGATTATAATAAAAATATAAAAAAATCTTTAGAAGAACTTTTTGATAGGTAAAATCAATAATTGTTTGTTGAAGGGAAGTTATTAAAATGAAAAAAGTAATGTTTATATCAAGCGTTGGTGGTCATTTAACACAACTACTGCAAGTAAAAGAAATTTTTAATAAATATGATTATGTATTAGTAACAGAAAAAACAGAAATAACTAAAAAAATTAAAAGTAAATATAAAACGGAATATTTAATCTATGGTTCAAGGCAATATATTTTTTCTTATATTTTTATATTTTTATTTAATATTTTAAAATCCTTTTTTTTGTTTTTAAAATATAATCCTGATATAATAGTTACTACAGGAACTCATACAGCTGTTCCGATTTGTTATTTTGGTTGGCTTTTTCGACGGAAAGTTATTTTTATTGAAAGTTTTGCTAAAAGGACAAGCCCTACATTATCTGGTAGGTTAATTTATCCAATTGCTACAATTTTTGTAGTTCAATGGAAGGGAATGTTAAAACATTATCCGAAAGCTAAATTTTGGGGGTGGGTTTATTAATGATTTTAGTAACTTTAGGTACTCAAAAGCAATCGTTTAAAAGATTATTAGATTATATAGAGAAGAGTAATATAGAAGAAGAAATAATAGTTCAAGCTGGTTATACAAAATATGTAAGTCGAAGAATGAAAATAATGGATTTTGTTAGTTATGAGGAAATGGATAATTTAATTAATAAAGCAGATATTATTATTACTCATGGTGGCACAGGTTCTATTATAGGTCCTTTGAAAAAAGGAAAAAAGGTAATTGCTTGTCCCCGTTTAAAAAGGTATAAAGAACATGTAGATGATCATCAAGAGGAAGTAGTGGAAGCTTTAACTGAACAAGGATATATTTTAAAATTAGATGAAACAAGCAACTTGAATGAATTATTAAAAAAGATAAAAACTAAAAAATTAAAAAAATATATAAGCAATACTGATAAATTTAAAAAGAAATTAGAACAAGAGATAGATTTAAAAGATAAAAAAGGTAAAATTTCTAAAACAATTTTTAGGAATATTTATATACTTTGTTTTTTTAGTGCTTTTTTAGTTTTGGATTTATTTTCTAGAGATAATAATATAAATAATTTTAAAGGATATAAGGATATAATTTTTAATTTGTTTACACTATTTTATATTACTTTATTTTTTGTTATTTATTTATTTTTTAATAATAAAAATAAAAAAAGTTTTTTAGGAATAGTTTTATTCGTTTTTAATTTTTTATTTTTAATAAAAGGTGGTTTTTACTTAGGTTTAAAAAAAGTTATAACGATAGTTTGTAGTGTTTTCTTTGGAGTCTTGACATATTATTTTACCCCCATAAAAATTAAATAATATGTTAATATTATAAATAAAAAATTAGGGATATGGTAGTATTAATATAAAAGTAATTTTATTTTTATATTAATTAAGATATAATTTTTATAAAAGGAGTGTTAAAAATGAAAGTAGCAGTTGCAGGAACAGGTTATGTGGGATTGGTAACGGGGGTTGTTTTAGCTGAAATTGGACATAAGGTAGTTTGTGTAGATATTGATAAAGATAAGATAAAAAAAATGCAAAGAGGAATTAGTCCTATTTTTGAAAAAGATTTAGAAAAATTGATGCTTAAAAATAAAGAGAGATTAACTTATACGACTCATTATAAAAGTGCTTATAAGGATGCTGAAGTTATAATTATTGGGGTAGGAACACCTGAAAAAAAGGATGGATCAGCAAATCTTGATTATGTTTTTAATGTTTGTGGTCAAATAGCTGAAAGCGCAGAGCAAGATATTGTAGTAGTTATAAAATCAACAGTACCAATAGGAACAAATGGTAAATTAGAAAAAATATTAAATGATAAAAAGATATTTGATATAAAAATTGATGTAGTTTCTAATCCAGAATTTTTAGCCCAAGGAACAGCTGTCCGGGATACATTCTATGCTTCAAGAATTGTTGTAGGAGCAGAAAATGAGAAAGCTAACGAAGTTATGAAAAGGTTATATGAACCATTAATGAAAGAGCCATATAATATTCCATATTTATATATGAATAGAGAAAGTGCCGAGATGGTTAAATATGCTTCAAATAATTTTTTAGCTTTAAAAATATCTTATGTAAATGAAATAGCTAATTTGTGTGAAAAAGTGGGAGCGAATATCGAAGATGTAACCAAAGGAATGGGTTATGATAATCGAATAGGTAATAAATTTTTAAGAGCAGGCATTGGTTATGGTGGTTCTTGTTTTCCGAAAGATACTAAAGCATTATATTATTTAGCAAAAGAGTTTAATTATGAGTTAAACATAGTTAAAGCTACTATTAAAGTTAATGAACTTCAAAAAATTAAATTGTTTGAAATGGCTAAAGAAGACTTTGGGGATAATTTAAGAAAGAAAAATGTTGCAATATTGGGATTATCGTTTAAGCCAGAAACTGATGATTTAAGAGAAGCAGCCTCTATTGATATGGTAAAATTATTATTAGATTTAGATGTTAAAATAGGAGTATATGATCCGATAGCAATGGATAATTTTAGAAAGATCTATGGTAAAAAGGTAGAGTATTATAATACAATTGAAACAGCTATAAGGAATAAGGATATAGTATTTATTCTTACTGAGTGGTCTGATATTGTAAATTTTGATTTGAATAAATATGAAAAATTAATGAAAACTCCAATTATATATGATGGTCGTAATTGTTACTCTTTAGAAAGGATAAAAAATACTAAAATAAAATATAGATCAATTGGTAGAGAAAGCGTATAAAATATACTTTTATTTTTAAAAGAGGTGTATGTATGAAGATTTTATTAATAATACCAGCTTATAATGAAGAAGAAAATATATTATCTGTTTGTAATGATATAAAAAAATATTCTAAAAAAGTTGATTATATCGTGATAAATGATGGTTCAATAGATAATACAGGTATGTTATGTGAAAAAAATAAAATACCTTGTATAAATCTTTTAATGAATTTAGGAATAGGTGGGGCTGTTCAAACTGGATATATTTTTGCCAAAAAACATAATTATGATATAGCTGTTCAATTTGATGGAGATGGTCAACATAATATTAAAGATCTTGATAATTTAATAAAACCAATTGAAATTGGACAGGCTGATTTATGCATAGGTTCAAGGTTTGTTAGTAAAAAAAGTACTTTTCGTTCTACTAGGATGCGCCGTTTGGGTATTAAGGTTATTTCATTTTTAATACGAATTTTAACAAAGGAGAGAATTACTGATCCCACTTCAGGTTTTAGAGCTGTTAATAAAAAGATTATAGAAGAATTTGCTAAAGAATATCCTGTAGATTTTCCTGAACCAGAATCTTTAGTGTTTTTAAGTAGAAAAAGATATCGTATTAAAGAGGTTCCAGTTAATATGTTTGAAAGAAAAAAAGGGGTTTCTTCAATTACACCTTTTAAAAGTTTTTATTATATGGTAAAAGTAATAACAGCCATAATTATACGAAATTTTTTAACGAAGGAGAGAATTAAATAATGCCAGTTTTATTAAGGATTGAATTAGGATTAGTTGTTTTTTTAATTTTGTTTTTACTTATAAAAACAATTAATAAAAATATTTTAAAATTAAATTATGCACTAATTTGGTTGTTTTTTTGTATAGCAATGATAGTTGCTATTATATTTCCAACCTTTGTAGATAAGATTACTATATTTTTAGATATAAAATATACTTCAAATTTTTTGTTTTTAGTTGGTTTTATAATGTTGTTTTTAATAACGTTTAATTTGACATTAATAGTTTCAAGGCAATCAGTTCAAATAAAAACACTTATTCAAAATAGAGCAATAGATAATTTTGATGATAAGAGAAAAAATTAGGAGGTTAACATGATATATTTATTATTTGCTATTTATGTTTTATTATCAGCAGGTGGTTTAATTTTATTTAAGTTAGGTAGTAAAGATTTAATTTTCAATGTTGTTAATGGGCAATTTAATATTTTATTTAATTGGTATCTTGTTTGTGGTGCTTTATCTTATTTATTTAGTTTTTTTATTTGGCTTTATATAATTACGCAAATGAAAATATCTTTGGCGTTACCAATTTCAGTAGGGTTAGTTAATATATTTGTATTAATAGGTGCATCATTAATTATTGGGGAAACGGTAAATGTTTCTCAATGGATTGGAGTAATTATAATTATTATTGGTTTGATAGTGTTAAACTTTGAATTTTTTGTTTAATTATATAAGGAGAGTGATCAAATGAATAAAAGAGAGTTAAAATTATCTAAACAAACTTTTAATTTAGAACGGTTTAAGTCTAATGCTTTTTTGATTTTTAGTGTATTAGTTATATTTTTTATATATTTAATTATGTTTTTTTCTAGTTTTTCATCTGATTTTAAAGGAATAGGTCGTTATTATGGTTCTCCCGATGCTGATTCGTATGTTAAGATGGCTTATCAATTAATAAACAAAGGTGTTTACGGTTATAATTCGACTTCATCGAATGCTTATGTTACACCATCTCAACCTTTTTATATTGCTAGTATTTTAATGTTTAATAAGATTTTAAATGTAAATGATATGTTTTTAATTGCTTTTTTTAATTTATTATTGAATATAGGTAGTATTATTTTAATTTATTTTATAAGTTTGGAAATGTTTAAAAATAAACGAATATCATTTTTATCTTCTTTGTTATTTGCGATTTATTTTTCTAATGTTTATTTTATTAGGACAGCTTTAACGGAAATACCGGCAATTTTTTTCATGCTTTTATCAATGTTTATTTTTTTAAAAGCTTTTAAGAAAGATAAAGCATTTTTATATATGTTATTTAGTATAATTTATGCAATTACTATTATGTTTAGGCCAGCGTTAGCCCCTTTGTTATTAATTGGATTTTTTATAATATGGAAGAAATATGGATTAAAAAGTGGAACGAAAAGATTAATGTATTTTAGTGTAGGCTTTATTTTAATAATATTGCCCTGGATAATTAGAAATTATTTATTATTTCATCAACTTTTTATTTTTTCATCTCATGGAGGAAATCCTTTTTTATCAGGAACATATCCGTTTTATATGGATGATTTTGATTCAGTAATTCTTAAAGAATTAGGGATGTCTCAAATGGAATATGGTAAATATAGATTAATGGAAGGATTAAAATCTGATCCTAAATTGTATATTAGTTGGTTTACATTAGGGAAATTTTTATGGTTATTTGGAGGTCCTTGTTCTTGGCTCTATTATAGAAATAGTTATTCTTTTCTTAGGTATTTTGTTTATTTCCAACATTTTTTAATATTATTTTTTAGTATACTTTGTATTTTTAAATATTGGAAAAAGGACAATCATTTAAAAGTTTTAAGTAGTATTGTAATATTATATGTTTTAATTCATTTGGGTTTTATTGCTATACCAAGGTTTGGTTATTTAATTTTTCCAATACTTTCGATATTAGCGAGTTATGCAATAATTTTAATTTATGATTCCTTGAAACTTATAAATTATAGCGAATTGAAAATAAAAATTTTAGAATTTTGTAAAAAATAAGGTTTTAAAATTTAAAGTTGATTAAGATTTAAATGTTACAAGATTTTTAAAAAGGTGGTAGTATTTAGTAATGAAAAAGTATATAAAATTGTGTAGGGTTAAACATTATATTAAAAATGGTCTGATTTTCTTACCTTTGCTTTTTGTAAAAAAGATGTTTTCAAGTGAAATAATAAATGTAATATATGGTGCTATTGCATTTTGTTTGATGTCATCTGTTGTTTATATAATTAATGATATTATGGATGCTTCTAAAGATTGTTTACATCCTATAAAAAAGCATCGTCCTATTGCTTCAAAAGAAATTACTAAAAAGACTGCTTTATTTTTGGCATTATTGCTTTTCATAATTTCATTACTTTTTAATTATTTAGCGGTGGGTTCTACTTTTTTCACTTACTTTTTATTATTATTTTATTTAATAATGAATTTAGGATATAGTTTTGGAATTAAAAGTTTAGTTTTAATGGATGTTCTTTTTTTGGTTTTGGGTTTTATTATTAGAGTCTACTATGGAGCTTCAATTATAAATGTTAATGTTTCTAATTGGTTATATTTAACTATAATGAGTGGAGCCTTTTTCTTTGCATTTGGAAAGAGAAGGAATGAAATTTTAAAAACTAATGGGGAAACTAGGCAGGTTTTAAAGATGTATAATAAAGATTTTTTAGATAAAAATATATATATGTTTCTTTCTTTAACTATAACTTTTTATTCTTTATGGGCTATTGTTCAAAACATTCAATATCTAATTGTAACAATACCTTTAATGATTATTATACTTTTAAGATATACAATGATTATCGAGGGGGATTCTTATGGTGATCCTACAGATGTATTATTAAATGATAGGTTTTTGATGATTTTATTGGTACTATTTGGTATAATTATGTTATGTTTAATGAGGTAAGCGTATGAAAAAAGCATTTTTAAATTTTAAAAAACAATCTATTGAAAAGAAAATTCTTGTTATATTTTTTGTTGCACTTGTAATTACTATAATTGGTAACGCTTGGTTATGTGATGATGCTTATATAACTTTTAGGGTTGTTGATAATTTTATAAACGGTTATGGTTTAAGATGGAATACTTTTGAAAGAGTGCAAGTATATAGTAACCCATTGTTACTATTTTGTCTTTCCTTTTTTTCCTTTTTTACTAGGGAAATATACTATACTTCTTTAATATTTAGTATTGTAGTATCTTCTTTAGCGGTATATATATTAGTATTTAAAGTATCTAAAAATTATATTATATCATGTGGCATATGTTTAATATTAATACTTAGCAGATCATTTATTTCATATACAACATCAGGATTAGAAAATTGTTTAACATTTTTATTACTTGTAATTTATTATTATTATTATTTTAAATGTGAAATATTTAACGAAAAGGGTTTATTTAAAATGTCTTTAATAGCTTCTTTTGCTTTAGTTAATCGTTTAGATAGTATATTATTGTTTTTGCCTTCTTTAATTTATATTTTTCTTTTTAAACGCGAAAATAAAATAAAATTTGGTAGAATGTTACTTATTGGGTTTATGGGGATGTTTCCTTTCATATTATGGGAAGTGTTTTCTATAATTTATTATGGTTTTCCTTTTCCAAATACTGCTTATGCAAAATTAGGAACTTCAATTCCGACAATTCAATATATAGTTAAAGGTATAAAATATTTTATAGCTAATTTTTTATTTGATCCAATAACTTTATTATGTATAGTTTTTGTTTTTTTTATTGTAGTTTTTAATAAAAAGAAAAAATATTATATTTCTTTAGGTGGGGTTTTAATTTATTTAATATATATAATTAAAATTGGTGGGGATTTTATGAATGGACGTTTTTTTACTGCCCCATTATTTTTATCACTTATCATAGTGGCTGTTGTATTATATGAATATAAAAACTATATAGTTTTATTTTTGATGTTATCAATTTTAATTTGTTTTCAAAATCTTTTTTATCAAATGTATGAAGGTGGAATAAGTGGGGCCTTTTCTTCAAGAATGATTAAAGGTATAGAAAATGAAAGAGCAATTTATTTTAAAAACACTGGGTTAAAGAATAATTTACAAGTAAAAAGTTTAAGTGATTATTCTTTAGTTCAAAAAGGTATAGCTTTTAAAAAGGATTATAAAAAGATTAACACAATATGTTCAATAGGTTTTATTGGATATTATGCGGGTCCTAAAGCAAAGATTATTGATTTTTTAGCTTTATCTGATTCTTTATTGGCAAGAATGCCTATACGTGATAATCAGGTGTTTGGTTGGCGCATTGGTCATATTTTTCGGGTTATCCCTGACGGATATATTGAAACAATCCAAACTGGGAGAAACCAAATAAAAGATAGGAATATTAAAAAGTATTATAATAAATTAAGGATTATTACTCAAGATAAAATTTTTAGTAAAAAAAGATTTAAAGTAATAATTGATATGAATCTTGGAAAATATAATTATTTAATTAGAAAGTAGAAGTTTATGAATGTATATGATTTTGATAAAACAATTTATGATGGCGATTCAACAATTGATTTTTATATATTTTTATTTTTACGAAAAAAACATATAATTTTTTTAATACCAAAACAATTTATAAGTTTTTTAAAATATGTTTTTAAATTAATTTCTAAAGAGGAGTTTAAAGAAAGTTTTTATATTATTTTTCAATATTTTGATAATATTGATGATTATGTTGAAACTTTTTGGGATAAAAACATAAAAAAAATAAAAGGGTGGTATTTAGAACAACAAAGGGAATCAGATATTATAATATCAGCATCTTCTATTTTATTACTTAAACCAATTTGTCAAAGGTTAGGAATTAAATACTTAATTGCTACAGATATTGATAAAAAAACAGGAAAACACAATGGTTTTAATTGTTATGGAGAAGAAAAGGTTATTCGTTTTAAAAACGAGTTTAAAAATAAAAAAATTAAAAATTTTTACACAGATTCATTTTCAGATATGTCTTTAATAAAGATTGCTGAAAATGCTTATATTGTAAAAAAAGATAAACTTATCAATTATAAAAATTATCAAGAAAAAATACATAAAAAAATATTTAATTTATTTTTAAATCGTGATTTTCTTTTATTTATATTTTGTGGTGGAATTGGTACTTTAAGTAACTTTGTTATTTCTTTAATGATTTCCTTTTTTATTAATCCAACAATGGCTTATGTTATTGGATATAGTTTAAGTATTTTTATAACTTATTATTTAAATATAAAATTAATTTTTAATAAACAATTTAATAGTAAAGAATTAATTAAGTTTATAATTTCTTATATTCCTAACTTTTTAATATTATTTAGTTTTGTTGCTATTTTTTTAAATATTTTTAATTGGTCTAAAATAATTGTTTATGCTTTAGCTGGATTATTAGGATTACCTATCACTTATATTTTAGTTAAATTATTTGCATTTGTAAAGGGTGTTGAAAAATGAAAGTATTGATAAATAAAATCATAAAATGGATAAAAGATAATAGTTACTTTTTGATTATATTAAGTATTTTATTAACAGTTTATTTTATTAATTTTAATTCCATATCTAAATTAAATATATATAATTTTGTTTTTTATACCTTTTCTTATAATTTTGGTTTTATTTCTAGAGGTTTAATCGGCAGTATTTTTTCATTGTTTCTTGGTTATATAACCATTAAAAAAGTATATTTTATTTTAAATATAGTATTTATTATATTTTTAATATTTATAGCATATATTTTAAATTTGTTTATTAAAAAGAGCAAGGAAAAGGAAACTGCTTTTTTAACTATGTTATTATGTATTTTTACTCCAGCTAGTTTTATGTTAATGATTACCGGAAATGAATTTGGTAGGTTAGATATATTTATTTATATTTTAAGTATTATTGCTTTTATTATTATTTATAAAAAAAGGTATTTAATCTTTATTCCTTTAATATTTATATTTGCAATGTTTATTCATCAAAACTTTTTATTTATGTATGCTCCTTTAATATTAAGTATCTTAATTTATAATTGGGTAAAAGAAAGAAATGAAAAATGGTTAGTTTTATTTTTAGTTTCATTTTTATGTTTAACGTTTTCATTTTTTTTGATTTTAAAATTTGGAAAACCAACAAATTTTAAAAATGCAGAGGAATTTGCTATTGTATTAAGAGAAAAAACTAATATTCCTATATCTTCATCTAATTTTGGAGCAATAGATGCTGAATATTTTAAATCAATAAAAGAACATTTTAAATTAACTCAGGCTAGATTAAAAATAACACCTAAGAAAAATTTTGTAATTGGATTATTTTTGTTAATCAGTTATTTATATATTCAATTTATTTTATGTTATAAAGAAATATTGAAAAAATACAAATATAGCACGTTTCTCTTGATATTTTCTTGTTTTGGATCATTACCTTTGTTTTTTATAGGGGTCGATTTTGGCAGGTGGTATATAGCTATTATTAATTCTCTTGTCTTATTATTTGTTTATTTGATGTTTGATAATATGAAGGAAAGGGAGAAAAGTTTTAAGATTAATAAAAGTAATCAGTTTTTATTGATTGGCATCTTAATTTTTTATATTTTAATTATGCAAGATACCTCTTTTACTTTTATGGATTTTAGTAAAATTAATGGTGTTTTAAATAAATTAAAGAAAATAATATTAATTTTGATTAGTTGATATTATTGGCAAAAAGTGATAGAATTTTAATTATTGGAGGTAAAGATGAAAAAAGAAGAAACAGTTTTAGTAACTGGAGGTTCAGGATTTTTAGGTATTAATTTAATTAGATATTTATTAGAAAGAAAATATAATATTGTTTCTTTAGATTTATTAGATTTTAATTATGATGATTGTAAAGATAAAATAAGAGTAATAAAAGGAGATATTCGTAATAAAGAGATTGTTAATGATGCAATGAAAGATATTGATATCGTAATTCATTCAGCGGCTGCTCTTCCATTATATAAAAAGGAAGACATATTTTCGACTGATATTGATGGAACTCGTAATGTAATTGAATCAGCTTATAAAAATAAAATAAAAAGGTTTATTCAAATATCTTCTACAGCAGTTTATGGAATTCCAGATCATCATCCTTTAAAAGAAGATGATAAATTGGATGGTGTTGGTCCTTATGGGATTGCCAAAATAGAAGCTGAGAAGGTTTGTTTGGAATATCGTAAAAAAGGAATGTGTGTTTCTATTATTAGACCAAAATCCTTTATAGGTCCAGAAAGACTTGGGGTTTTTGCATTATTTTATGATTGGGCTAAGGATGGTAAAGGATTTCCTATGATTGGGAATGGTAAAAATAAATATCAATTATTAGATGTTGGGGATTTATGCCAATCTATTTATTTAACAATGACTTTAGATGAAAAAAAGGTTAATGATACTTTTAATATTGGAGCAAAAGAGTTTACTACTATGAAAGAAGATTATCAAGCGGTATTAGATTATGCTGGTTTTGGAAAAAAAATAAAGGGTTTTCCTGCAACTCCTATGATTTATACTTTAAGGTTTTTAGAGATGTTACATTTGTCTCCTTTATATAAATGGGTTTATGAAACTGCTTCAAAAGATTCTTTTGTTTCTATAGAAAAGGCAGAAAAGAAACTTGGTTATAAACCAAAGTATTCTAATAAAGATGCTTTAATTAGAAATTATATTTGGTATTTAGAACATTTAGATGAGTTTAAAAACGAATCAGGTGTCTCTCATAGAGTTCCTTGGAAACAAGGGATATTAAAAATGGTTAAATGGTTTTTTTAATGAGGCGGAGGTTATATAATGATTAAAGTATTAACTATTTTTGGAACAAGACCTGAAGCGATAAAAATGGCTCCCCTTGTTAAGGAATTAAAAAGTAGAAAAGAAATAAAATGTATTGTTTGTGTTACAGCTCAACATCGAGAAATGCTAGATCAAGTTTTAAAGGCCTTTGATATTGTGCCTGATTATGATCTTGATATTATGGAACATGGACAAACATTAGGTGGAATAACTACTAAGGCTTTAATTGGTCTTGAAAAAATTATCGGAAAAGTTCAACCTAATATAGTTTTAGTCCACGGAGATACTACGACTACTTTTGTTGGTTCTTTAGCTGCTTTTTATAATCAAGTAGATGTAGGTCATGTTGAAGCTGGTCTTAGAACATATAATAAGTATTCCCCTTTTCCAGAAGAAATTAATCGTCAACTAACAGGGGTTATTGCCGATGTTCATTTTTCTCCTACGGAAGCTAGTAGGGAAAACTTATTAAAAGAAGGAAAAAGTTTAAAAAGTATTTATGTTACAGGTAATACCGCTATTGATGCTTTAAAAACTACTGTTCAAAAAGATTATCATCATGAGTTATTTGATTGGATAGGTAAGGATAAATTAATATTGTTAACTGCTCACCGAAGGGAAAACCTAGGTGAACCAATGAAAAATATTTTTAAAGCAGTTAAAAGAATAGTAGATGAATATAAGGATATAAAAGTAATTTATCCTATTCATTTGAATCCTAAAGTAAGGGAGATCGCTAATGATGTTTTAAAGGATTCTAAGAACATTAAAATAATTGAACCTCTTGAAGTAATAGATTTTCATAATTTTTTAAATAAAAGTTATATTATTTTAACTGATAGTGGTGGTATTCAAGAAGAAGCCCCCTCTTTAGGTAAACCAGTTTTAGTTTTAAGAGATACTACTGAAAGACCTGAAGGAATAAAAGCAGGGACTTTAAAATTAGCAGGAACTAATGAAGAAAATATTTATAATTTAATAAAAGAATTATTAGAAAATAAAGATGTTTATGAAAGTATGAGTAAAGCTTCTAATCCTTATGGTGATGGAACAGCTAGTAAAAAAATAGTGGATATAATAATTAAAAAATATAAT